>NZ_CP108352.1:4808333-5108854 GCF_036237275.1 Streptomyces sp. NBC_01353
GCAGGGTGAGCTTCAAGGCCAGGGATGTCGAGGACCTGCTCACGCTCTACGGCGTCAGCGACGAGTCCGAGCGCGGCTCACTCCTCGGGCTGGCCCGCGAGGCCAACGTCGCCGGCTGGTGGCACAGCTTCGGCGACGTCCTGCCCGGCTGGTTCCAGACGTACATCGGCCTGGAAGGCGCCGCCTCCCTCATCCGCATCTACGAAGTCCAGTTCGTGCACGGCCTGTTGCAGACCGAGGCATACGCACACGCCGTCGTCACCCGCGGCATCCCCGACGCCCCGCGCGCCGAGATCGAACGCCGCGTCGCGCTCCGCCTGGAGCGCCAGAAGGTCCTCGTCTCCGAGCGCGCCCCGCAGTTCCACGCCGTCCTCGACGAAGCGGCGCTGCGCCGCCCCTACGGCGACCGGGCCGTGATGCAGGGCCAGTTGAGGCATCTCATCGAGATCTCCGAGCACCCCAACGTCACCCTCCAGGTCATGCCCTTCAGCTACGGCGGGCACGCCGGCGAGAGCGGCGCGTTCACCATGCTGAGCTTCCCGGAGTCCGACCTCTCCGACGTCGTCTACCTGGAGCAGCTGACCAGCGCCCTCTACCTCGACAAGCGCGAGGAAGTCGCCCAGTACGCACGCGTCATGGAGCGGCTGCGCGAGGACAGTCCCGATCCGGCCGAAAGTCGCGACCTCCTCAGGGGACTCCTCCAACTCACGTAGCACGTAAGTACGATGACGTGACATCAGTGTTGCCACAGTGTCCGCCACCGCGGGTTAAGGGGTCTCCATACATGTCCTACTTCACCGACCTGGCCCACCAGTACATAGACGGCGAGTGGAAGCCCGGCAGCGGCTCGTGGGACATCATCGACTTCAACCCGTACACCGGTGAGAAGCTCGCCTCGATCACCGTCGCCACCGCCGACGAGGTCGACCACGCCTACCGCGCCGCCGAGCGGGCCCAGCGCGAGTGGGCCGAGACCAACCCGTACACCCGCCGGCTCGTCTTCGAGCGCGCCCTGCGGATCGTCGAGGACCGCGAGCAGGAGCTCTCCGACACGATCATGGCCGAGCTCGGCGGCACGCGCCTGAAGGCGGCCTTCGAGCTGCACCTCGCCAAGGAGTTCCTGCGCGAGGCGATCCAGCTGGCGCTGCGCCCCGAGGGCCGGATCCTGCCCTCCCCGGTCGACGGCAAGGAAAACCGCGTCTACCGCCTCCCGGTCGGTGTCGTCGGCGTCATCTCCCCCTTCAACTTCCCCTTCCTCCTGTCGATCAAGTCGGTCGCCCCGGCGCTCGCCCTCGGCAACGCGGTCGTCCTCAAGCCGCACCAGAACACTCCGATCTGCGGCGGCACGCTCGTCGCGAAGGTCCTGGAGGACGCCGGTCTGCCGGCCGGGCTGCTGAACGTGGTCGTGACCGACATCGCCGAGATCGGCGACGCGCTGCTGACCCACCCGGTCCCGAAGGTCATCTCCTTCACCGGCTCCGACAAGGTCGGCCGCCACGTCGCCACCGTCTGCGCGCAGAACTTCAAGCACGCCGTCCTCGAACTCGGTGGCAACAGCGCTCTGATCGTCCTCGAGGACGCCGACGTCGACTACGCGGTGGACGCGGCCGTCTTCAGCCGCTTCGTGCACCAGGGGCAGGTCTGCATGGCCGCCAACCGGATCCTGGTGGACCGCACCCTGGAGGCGGAGTTCACCGAGAAGTTCGTCGCCAAGGTGAAGACGCTGCGCGTCGGCGACCCCGCCGACCCCGCCACCCACATCGGTCCGCTCATCAATTCCCAGCAGGCGGAGTCGGTTTCGGCCGTCGTCGAGCAGGCGGTGGCGGGCGGCGCGACGGCCCTGCTGCACGGCTCGGCGGACGGCAACGTCGTCTCCCCGTCGGTCCTGACCGACCTCCCGGCCGACGCGCCCGTGCTGAGCCAGGAGATCTTCGGCCCGGTGGCGCTCATCCTGCCCTTCGACGGCGAGGAGGAGGCGATCCGCATCGCCAACGACACGCCGTACGGCCTGAGTGGCGCCGTCCACACCGGTGACATCGAGCGGGGTGTACGGGTCGCCCAGCGCATCCACACCGGCATGATCCACATCAACGACGGCACCGTGGCCGACGAGCCGATCGTGCCGTTCGGCGGCGAGAAGCACTCGGGCATCGGCCGGCTGAACGGCGACGCGATGATCGACGCCTTCACGACCCAGAAGTGGATCTCGATCCAGCACGGGCGGAGCCAGTTCCCCTTCTAGGACAGCAGCTGTCCTCAAGGGTTCGTAACGTGGTGGGTGTCGGGAGAGGAGAACTCCCCGGCGCCCACCATCTCTGTCGTGTCAGGAAGGACATCTCATGGTTGCTCTTGTTCCCGCGGAGGCCCAGGGTGACGAGCGCGGGGCGTTCCTCAACTTCGTCGAGGCCCAGCGGGCGGCGATCCGCAGGGCCGCCCTCGGCCTCACGGACGAGCAGGCGGCGAGCTGCCCGAGCGCCAGCACGCTCAGCGTGTCCGGGCTGATCAAGCATGTCGCGGAGGTGGAGCTGACCTGGCTCCGCCTGGCGCAGCAGCGCCGGAACGAGAAGCAGCGCTCCAAGGACACCTGGGGCGACGGCTTCCGGCTGGTCGAGAGCGAGACCGTGCCGGAGATCCTGGACTTCTGGGAGGGCGTGGCGAAGGAGACCGAGGAGTTCGTCCGCGCCGTGCCGAGCCTGGACGACACCTTCCCCCTGCCGCCGGCCCCCTGGTTCCCGAAGGACGGGCGGGTCTCGATGCGCTGGATGCTGCTCCACCTGGTCCAGGAGATGGGCCGGCACGCCGGGCACGCGGACATCGTCCGGGAGTCGCTGGACGGCAAGGACTCGTTCACGCTGATCGCGGAGGAGCAGGGCGCGGTCCCGGCGGCGGGCTGATGGCGTGGGGCTGACGGCGCCGGGGTGATCACGCGTACCCTAGTCAAAATTGACTAGGAGGTGCGAGGGTGTCAGCGATCCGGCTGCTTGTTCTCGGCGCGGTCCGCCAGCACGGGCGCGCCCACGGCTACCAGGTCCGCAACGACCTGGAGTTCTGGGGCGCGCACGAGTGGTCCAACGCCAAGCCCGGCTCGATCTACCACGCGCTCAAGCAGATGGCCAAGCAAGGTCTGCTGCATGCGTACGAGATCGCGCCGAGCACGGCCGGCGGCCCGCCGCGGACCGAGTACGAGGTGACGGAGAAGGGTACGGAGGAGTACTTCGCACTGCTGCGCGAGGCGCTGACCACGTACGACCAGAAGATGGACGTCCTGTCGGCGGGAATCGGGTTCATCGTCGACCTCCCCCGGGCGGAGGTCGTGGAACTGCTGCGCGCGCGGGTGCGGGCGCTCGACGAGTGGCGCGCCGCCGTCACCGAGTACTACACGCCGGAGGGCGGCCCGCAGCAGCTCGGGCACATCGGCGAGATCATGCACCTCTGGGTCCACTCGGCGGACGCCGGCAAGGAGTGGACGCTCGGCCTGATCGAGCGGATCGAGGCGGGTGCGTACTCCTTCGCGGGCGAGGGTGGGGAGCCCTTCATGGGGGTGCTCGCCGAGGGTGAGGAGAACCCGTACGCGACGGGCGACCCGGACGAATACCGGGACTAATCAAGTTTGACTAATCGATCGAACGGGCATACCTTCTCGCGGTGGTCAAATTTGACTACTGGGCCGATCGGCTCGACTGGAGGAGACGGATGACTGACGCGATCGTCGTCGAAGGCGCGCGGAAGCGGTACGGGGACAAGCCGGCGCTCGACGGCCTCGACCTGGTCGTAGGCGCCGGCACGGTGCACGGCCTGCTCGGCCCCAACGGCGCGGGCAAGACCACGACGGTACGGATCCTGGCCACGCTGCTGCGGCACGAGGAGGGCCTGGTGCGGGTCGCGGGCTTCGACGTCCGGACCCGGGCGGCCGAGGTACGGCGCAGGATCGGGCTCCTCGGGCAGCATGCTGCCGTCGACGAGGAGCTGGGGGGCCGGCAGAACCTGGAGATGTTCGGGCGGCTGTACCACCTGGGTGCCCGACGGGCCGGCGCGCGGGCCGACGAGCTCCTGGAGCGGTTCGGGCTCGCTGACACCGGACGCAAGCCCGTCAAGCAGTTCAGCGGCGGTATGCGTCGCCGTCTGGACCTCGCGGCCTCGCTGATCACGGAGCCGGAGGTGCTCTTCCTGGACGAGCCCACGACCGGACTCGACCCGCGCGGCCGCGGCGAGGTGTGGGAGTCGGTGCGCTCCCTGGTGGGCGGAGGGACGACCGTTCTGCTCACCACGCAGTACCTGGAGGAGGCCGACCAGCTCGCCGACCGGATCTCGGTCGTTGACCACGGCCGGGTCGTCGCCGACGGCACGGCCGACGAGCTGAAGGCCAAGGTCGGCGGCGACCGCATCGACGTCGTCCTGCGGGACGGGCGGCGGCTAGCCGAGGCGGCGCGGCTGCTGCCCGCCCTCGGATCCGAGGTGACGGTGGACGCCGACCGGCGCCGGATCAGCGCGCCCGTCACGGACCGGATGGCGGCGTTGGCCGAGACCGTACGGGCTCTGGAGGCGGCCGGGATCGAGGCGGAGGACATCGCCCTGCGGCGGCCGACCCTCGACGAGGTCTTCCTCCATCTGACCGGCGACGCACAGGACGAGGAAGCGGAGGTGGCGGCATGAGCGTGGCGTACGTGATGAGCGACTGCTGGACGATGACCCGGCGGGAACTGGCCCACTGGGCGCGGCAGCCGGTCGTGATGGTGGTCGGCCTCGCCTTCCCGGTCATGATGCTGCTGATGTTCGGCTATCTCGTCGGCGGTGGCCGGGAGATCGAGGGCGCGTACGTCGACTACCTCGTGCCCGGCATGCTCACGTTGACGATGGTCTTCGGCCTCGAAGGCACGATGACGGCCGTCACCCAGGACCTGAACAAGGGCGTGATCGACCGTTTCCGCTCGATGCCGATGGCCGACGGCGCGGTGCTCGTGGGGCGTTCGGTCGCCGACATGCTCCAGTCCGCGGCCGGGCTGGTGGTGATGGTCGGCGTCGGGTACGCCATCGGCTGGCGGGCGCACGGCGGCTTCGGCGCCTTCCTCGGGGCCATGGGGCTGCTGCTCCTGCTGCGCTTCGCGATGCTGTGGATCGGGATCTACCTGGCCATGGTGGCGGGGCGGCCGGAGCTGGTGATGGCCGTGCAGATCCTGGTCTGGCCGATCGGCTTCCTCTCCAACGCGTTCGCCTCGCCGGGGTCCATGCCGGGGTGGCTGGGCACGGTCGTCGAGTGGAACCCGATGTCGGCGACCGCGACGGCGGTACGGGACCTCTTCGGCAACCCGGGCGGGGAGCCGGGGCACGTGATGGCGGCGGTGGTGTGGCCGCTGCTGCTGCTCGCGGTCTTCTTCCCGCTGGCGGTACGGAAGTTCAGGCGGCTGAGCGTGTAGTGGGAACCCGAACCGGTCGAGCGGTGTAACTAGGGCAGACGGTTCACCGCGGACCGGGCGAAGGGACGGGGGACGTGCGATGCGCAGGCTCTACGGAGTGGCCGGCGCCGTCGTGGCGCTGGTGTTGACGGCTTGTACGGGCGCGGGGCCTTCGGATTCGGGGGCTCCGGGCTCTCCGGGTCCGGGTTCCGCGGGGTCGGACTCTCCCGGCTCTTCGCGCCCGGGCGGGACGGCGGGCACCGGTCCGGGCGTCTCGGCCGTCCCGCCGCCGCGGATACCGTCCGGGCGGCAGCTCCCCGGGTGGTCGCACTCCCTGGGATTCGCCTCCGACGGCAGTGGGTTCACCCTGCTGGCCGACTGCGTGGCGGACGAGCGGGCGCCGGAGAACGGCTTCTGCCGGCAGCACGTGGCCGTGCTCGACCGGGGCGCGAAGACCTGGGTGCTGCGGAGCTCCCCGCTGCCCGAGACACGGGGGACGGACGGCATCTCGTCCAACCTGCTGGCGCTCGGGCCGGGGCGCGCCCTGATCGAGGAGGGTGGTGCCGAGCCCGGGAAGCGGCGGACCTGGTTCACCCGGGACGGCGGGCGCAGCTGGCGCGTCGGCGACCTGAGGACGGTCGGGACGACCGCGGTGATACCGGCCGGGGCCGTGCTCACCACCGACTGCGCGCAGCCCGTCGGGGCGTGGGTGGACGACTGCGTCCGGCAGCGGCTGGTGGTGATCTCCCCGGAGGACGGGCGGCGGCGCGCCCTCGCCAAGGGGCCGCTGCTCGGGGCGCGTCCGAGGCCGGCCGAGGTGGCGGAGCCCGACGGCTCGTGGTGGGCCTCGGGGACCGACCCGCTGTCGGGGCGGGCCGCCGTCGCCGTGTCGCGGGACCAGGGGCGCAGCTGGTCGGTGAGCCGGCTGCCGAGCCCGACCACCGAGCCTGGGTGGTTCACGGCGGTCGCGGTCGGTCCGGGCGTCGTCTACGCGGCGGAGATGGGGGAGTTGAAGGGCGGTGACCCGGTCAAGAACCCCATGCGGGCGCTGCACCGCTCCTGGGACGGCGGCCGGACGTGGGAGCGCATGTGGACGACGGGGCCGATGATCGAGCCCCGTACGCTCCTGGGGATCCCGGTGCCGGGCCCCGGTGGCCGGGTGCTGATCGGAGCCGAGGACCGGGAGTACGTGAGCGTCGACGGAGGCCGCAGCTTCCGGCCGTCCGGCGAGGGCACGAGCTTCACCCGCCGCACGCCCCTCGGGCTGCTCCGCCACAACACCAGCTGTCTCTACGACATATCCGTGGACGGCGAGCGCTGGGCGGAGTTCGCTCTGGGGTGCGAGGGCGAGTCGTTCTGAGGGTTCCTCCCGCTCAGTGGTGGAAGGAGGTGGCGGCCGCCTTGTTGTCGGTCGAGGGGCCGGACTGACGCCGCAGGTCGGGCAGGACCCGGTTCAGGTCCTCGATGAACAGCCCCGCGAGGTCGGCCGAGAAGCCGTTGCGGCAGACCACGCGCAGCACCGACAGGTCCTCCCGGTTGGCGGGGAAGGTGTACGCCGGGACGAGCCAGCCCCGCTCCCGCAGCCGGCGCGAGACGTCGAAGACGTCGAAGCTGCTCACGTCGGGGGCGGTGGTGAACGCGAAGACCGGCAGCTGGTCGCCGCGGGTGAGGAGGCGGAATTCGCCGATCGCCTCGATCCGTTCGGAGACCGTGCGGGCGACGTCCCGGGTGGTCTGCTGGACCGCCCGGTAGCCCTCCCGGCCGAGCCGCAGGAACGTGTAGTACTGCGCGACGACCTGGGCGCCCGGCCGGGAGAAGTTGAGGGCGAAGGTCGGCATGTCGCCGCCGAGGTAGTTGACCCGGAAGACGAGTTCCTCGGGGAGCTCGTCCGGCGAGCGCCACAGGGCCCAACCGACGCCCGGGTAGACCAGGCCGTACTTGTGACCGGAGGTGTTGATCGAGGAGACCCGGGGCAGCTGGAAGTCCCAGACCAGGTCCTCGTCCACGAAAGGGGCGATCATCGCGCCGGACGCGCCGTCGACGTGGACGGGGATGTCGAGGCCGGTCCGTTCCTGGAGGGCGTCGAGCGCGGAGCAGATCTCCGCGACCGGTTCGTAGGAGCCGTCGAAGGTCGAGCCGAGCACGGCGACCACACCGATGGTGTTCTCGTCGCAGAGCGCGGCGGCCGACTCCGCGTCCATGTGGAAGCGGTCGCCCTCCATGGGTACGAGCCGTGCCTCGACCTCCCAGAAGTTGCAGAACTTCTCCCAGCAGACCTGCACGTTGATGCCCATCACCAGATTGGGCCGGGCACTGCCGGGATAGCGGTCGGCGTTCTTCTTGGCCCAGCGGCGCTTGAGGGCCATGCCGGCGAGCATGCACGCCTCGCTGGAGCCGGTGGTGGAGCAGCCGACGGCGGCCGAGGGGTCCGGGGCGTTCCAGAGGTCGGCGAGCATGGCCACGCAGCGCCGCTCCAGTTCGGCCGTCCGCGGGTACTCGTCCTTGTCGATCATGTTCTTGTCGCGGCACTCGGCCATCAGGACACCGGCCTGGGGCTCCATCCAGGTGGTGACGAAGGTGGCGAGGTTGAGCCGGGAGTTCCCGTCGAGCATGAGCTCGTCGTGAACCACCTGATAGGCGCTCATGGGCGGCAGCGGACCGTCGGGGAGCCGGTGGATCGGCGGCGCCTCGGTCATGCCGCCCACCGGGTTGGCCATGCCGTAGAAGGGGTTGAGGGAGAGGTGCCGATCCGGCTCGGGCTCGGCGTGGCCCTTGTGCAGTGCCATGGGGACTCCTTCTGGGGGTGTTTCAGTGCAGGGGGGCGCCCGACTCGTCCAGTTCGAGCTGGGGGCGTCCGGTGACGACCAGCCAGGCGGGCAGGGAAGCCAGGCAGAGCACGGCGAACATCGAGGGCTGGGGGGCGAGGACGGCGGCGGTGAAGAGGCTCACCCAGCCCTGCCGGGTGGTCGCGAGCAGCACGCCGAGCACACCTGCGGAGACGGCGACGGCGGGAGGGATCTCCGGCACCAGCGCCTGGGCGAACAGACCGAAGGCGACGCCGACGAACACGGCGGGGAAGATCCGGCCGCCCCGGAATCCGCAGGAGGCGGCGACCAGCAGGGCGACGAGTTTGACCGCCGCCATCTTCGCCAGCTCGCCCGAGGACCAGCCGCCGAGGTTCGACGTGAGTTCCTTGATCTGCTCCAGGCCCTTGAAGAGCGTCAGCGGCCCGCCGAGTGCGCCGAGGAGGCCGAGGAGCAGGCCACCGAGGGGCAGCATCAGCATCGGGTGGCGCAGCCGCTTGAAGGCGGTGTGGAGATAAGGGAAGCCGTAGCAGGACAGGAGGCCGAACAGGGCCGCGGCGGTGGCCACGACCATCGCCGCGAGCAGGTCGCCCCACCCGGGGTCGGTCACCTGGGGCAGCGACAGGTTGAAGGTGAAGTCCGTGAGTAGCGACGAGGTCATCGCCCCGGCCCCGGCAGCGACCAGCGGGGCGAAGAGCCGGTCCCACAACGAGCCTCGGCTGCTCGGCTGGTGGGCGAGGGCCTCGGAGATGACCAGAGCCGCGGCCACCGGGGTGCCGAAGAGGGCGCCGATGGTGGCGGAGGAGGCGAGCACGACCCAGAGCGCCCCCGGCGCGGCAGGCGCCACCCTCCTGCCGAGCCAGTAGGCGAGCGCGATGTTGGCCGCGATGATCGGGTTCTCCGGGCCGAGGCTCACACCGCCGGCCAGGGCGAGCATGCTCGCCAGCAGCAGCCCGGGGACGACCGACAGGGCCAGTGGGGGGCCTTCGAGCCCGGTGGAGGCCGGGTCGGGGCCCGCGTGCCCGGGCACCTTCCAGACGACGAGCCCCACCGCGACACCGGTCGCGGTCAGCATGACGATCATCCACAGCGAGGAGTAGCCGCCGATGCCCAGTGCGTCCGGCAGGGTGTCCCACACCACGTCCTTGAGCTGCTCGGAGGCCTCGCTGATCCCGACGTAGAGCAGGCTCGCCCCCACCCCGACCACGAGGGCGGGCAGGATCTGTGGCAGGAGGACATGCAGGGGGGTCGGCGGAGCGCCGGGCGGAGGCGCGGATGACGGGGTATCAGTGGCCACCGGCCCACCATAGGTGCCCAAATGCCACATAACACCCCGAGGTCCGGGTGTGTTTCGCGATCACGCCCGAGGAGCGATCACCGCCGCCGTGCCGTAGGCACAGACCTCCGTCCCCACATCCGCCGCCTCCGTCACGTCGAAGCGGAACATCAGCACGGCGTTGGCGCCGCGCGCCTTCGCCTGCTCCACCAGCCGCTCCATCGCCTGGTTACGGGTCTCCACCAGGGTCTTCGTCAGACCCTTCAGCTCCCCGCCGATCATCGACTTCAGGCCCGCGCCGATCTGGCTGCCCAGATGCCGCGAGCGCACGGTCAGACCGAAGACCTCGCCGATCACCTGCCGGACCTCGTAGCCGGGAACGTCGTTGGTCGTGACGACCAGCACGTCGGACTGCGGTCCCTGACCGCCTCCGTACTCCTCGATGCCCATCCGCATCCACCTCCTGGCCCCCAGCCTCGGCCCGGCCGTCCGCCCTCGCATCCCGGAGGGGCCCGGTGGGAGCCGTATGGAACCCGGGGCCGTAAGAAAGCGTTGATACTTTGGGGCGAGCCGTCCCACGCCCCCACCAACCGCAGGAGCCCGGAACCCGTGAATACGCTTGCCCTCGGACCGAGCTGGCTGGACCCGGATTATCTGATCCAGACCTTCGGCCTGATCGGTGTCCTCGTCATCGTCTTCGCCGAGTCCGGCCTGCTCATCGGGTTCTTCCTGCCCGGCGACTCGCTGCTCTTCACCACCGGCCTGCTGGTCACCACCGGCAAACTGGACTCGCCGCTCTGGCTCGTCTGCACGCTCGTCGTGGCCGCCGCCATCATCGGCGACCAGGTCGGCTACCTGTTCGGCCGCAAGGTGGGCCCGGCACTCTTCAAGCGCCCCGACTCCAAGCTCTTCAAGCAGGAGAACGTGGAGAAGGCGCACGAGTTCTTCGAGAAGCACGGCCCGAAGTCGCTGATCCTGGCCCGCTTCGTGCCGATCGTGCGCACGTTCACGCCGATCATCGCCGGTGTGAGCCGGATGAACTACCGCTCGTTCATCACCTTCAACGTCATCGGCGGCGTGCTCTGGGGCGCGGGCGTGACCCTGCTCGGCGCGTCCCTCGGCAAGATCGACTTCGTGCACGAGCACATCGAGGCGATCCTCATCCTGATCGTCGCGATCTCCGTGATCCCGATCGTGATCGAGTACCTGCGCGCCCGCTCCCAGTCCAAGAAGGCCCGCGCCCAGGGCGCCCAGGGCGCCCACGGCGACCACGGCGACCACGACACCCCCAGCGAGCGCGGCCGCCACGCCAAGCGCTAAGGGCGCCGCCCAGGCCGGACTCCGCCCGGCCCGGACACCCCCGAGGCCGGACTCCGCCTAGAAACCACGCGTCCGCTTCGCGGCGCGGCGGGCCGCCGCCGCGCCCGGGGCCTGCATGAACAGGCGGGCCAGCTCGCCTCCCAGGTTCACCCCGATCGCGATCGCCAGGGCCAGGGCCGCCGCCTTCGCCAGGTTGGCGAAGCCCTGGTCCAGGTTGTTCTGCGCGATCGAGAGCACCCCGAAGTACGTCGCCGAACCCGGCAGCAGCGGCCCGATCGCCGCCGTCACATACGGCAGCGACGACGTGTGCTCGTACCGGGCGATCAGCTGCCCGAACAGACCGACCAGGCCGGCCGCCACCGCCGTCGCCATCACCGCCGAGCCGTCCGCCGTGACCGCGATCGACGCGTAGATCACCCACGCCACCCCGCCGTTCAGCGTCGCGAACAGCACCGTCGCCCGCGACTGCTGCAGCAGGATCGCGAACGTCGCGCACAGCACCATCGCCGCCAGGATCTGCACCACCGGCCGCTCGACCAGGCCGAGCTCCCCCTCCGGGTTCAGCTGCGCGTCGAACTGCACGGCCACGTACAGCACCGACAGCACGCCCACCACGATCGCCACGAAGAAGTACCCGACCTCCAGGAGCCGGGCCGAGGCCGTGATGTAGAAGCCGGTCAGACCGTCCTGTACGGCCGCCACCAGGGCCCGCCCGGGGATCAGGGCGAACAGGCCACCCGTGATGACCGCCGAGGGCCGCAGATCGGTGTGCAGCAGCGTCAGCAGCACCCCCATCGCGGCCGGCGGCATCGCCGCCACCAGGAACTGGTAGAACTCCGGCAGCCCGCGCCCCGCGCACAGCCACGCCAGCCGGTCCCCGAGCACCGCGCCCAGCGCCGCCACGAAGAAGACCGTGAGGTCACCGCCCAGCAGCACCGAGGCCGCGCCCGCCAGGACACCGGCCGCCGACGTCAGCACCCATCCCGGGTACGGGTGCCGGTTTCGCCGGATCTCCGCGAGCCGCCGGTACGCCTCCTCCGGCGTGACGTCGTGCTCCTCCGCGTTGATGTCGGCGAGCAGCTGGTAGACCGCCGCCAGCCGGGTGTAGTCCGTGCCCCGGCGCCGTACCGTCCGGTTCGCCGTGATCGGATCGTCCACCAGCGACGGCTGGTACGTGATCGACAGCAGCGTGAACGTGACGGTCGGCTCGCACCGGTCCAGACCGTAACTGCGGCAGATCGCGAACATCGCCGCCTCGACGTCCTCCGCGCCCTCCCCGCCCGCGAGCAGCAGCTCACCGATACGCAGGGTCAGGTCGAGCACACGGCCCACCGAGGGCCCCGACTCGTCCTCCACCTTGCGCGTCTCCGGCACCGGCCGGTCGCCGACCGGAAGCCGCAGCATGGTCCGCATGCGGTCCTGCCACGGAGCGTCCCTCGACAGCCGCACCAGCGGAATGCCATGGGCGGGCGTGAACGCCGGCGGCGCGTGCCTCGCGGAGTATGTGGACGGCGGAGCGAACGCCGAACCCTCGGGCTCGGCAGGCGGCTCCGGAGCCAGCCCCTCGGGAACGGCGAACTCGGAGGTCGGATGCTCCTCCTCCGGAACCACCGGCTGCTCGACCCCCGCCGGCGGTGTGAAGGCGCTGCGCGCCTCGTCCGATTGCGGCTTCCGGTCCTCCGGGCCGTCCGCCTCCGCGACCACTCTCTTCGCCCTCACTCCCATTCGCGCTTGTCTGCCCAGTATGGGCACGGGCATACGACAGCACGCGAGACGGGCGGCACACCCACACGAGGTGCACCGCCCGTCACAGCTTCAGCAGAGGCCCACTCAGTGGGCGCCGCCCTGCGCCTCCAGGCGCTTGTAGGAGGCCTCGATCTCGGCCTCGGCCTCGGCGCGGCCGACCCAGTCGGCGCCCTCGACCGACTTGCCCGGCTCCAGGTCCTTGTAGACCTCGAAGAAGTGCTGGATCTCCAGGCGGTCGAACTCCGACACGTGGTGGATGTCGCGCAGGTGCTCGACGCGCGGGTCCGACGCGGGGACGCACAGCAGCTTGTCGTCGCCGCCGGCCTCGTCCGTCATGCGGAACATGCCGATGGCGCGGCACTTGATCAGGCAGCCGGGGAACGTCGGCTCGTCCAGGATGACCAGCGCGTCCAGCGGGTCGCCGTCCTCGCCGAGGGTGTTCTCGACGAAGCCGTAGTCGGCCGGGTAGCTGGTCGAGGTGAAGAGGCGACGGTCCAGGCGGATGCGACCCGTCTCGTGATCGACCTCGTACTTGTTCCGCGACCCCTTCGGGATCTCGATGGTGACGTCGAACTCCACGGGTGGCTCCTCCTGAATCAACACATGTGAATGCCTGCGACGACGCGCAGTGATTAAGTGTCCCTCACGCCTGTGTGTGATCGCGAAAGGGGCTGGTCAGCAATGCCGGAGCCGAGGACCTGGCAGCTCACGGCGTGCTCCGCCGTACTGGGTCTGGCCCTCGCCGCCGGAGCCGTGACCGCCGCCGGACCGTGGGACAACGGCCAGCGTAAGGCCGAGCGCGCCCGGGCGGCCGCCACGACCCCGACAGGTGGCGCACATCACGCGGCCCCCCGGCCCCCCGCGGGCCCGCAGCGCCCCGCCCCCGCCCCCAGCGCCGCCGGAGTGCTCCGCGCCCTCGGCGCCCCGGACACCAGCCGGCCAAGCGACCTCGCCACCACCCTCGTACCGCTCCTCGCCGACCCCGGCCTCGGCACACTGCGCACCGCCTCGGTCGTCGACGTGGCCACCGGGAAGCAGCTCTACGGGGAGGGCGCGACCACCCCCATGACCCCGGCGTCCACGATCAAGATCGCCACCTCGGTCGCCGTCCTCTCCGCCCTCGGCCCCGACCACCGCATCCCCACCACCGTCGTCGCCTCCCCCGACGGCCGCACCGTCACCCTGGTCGGCGGCGGCGACCCCACCCTCGACCGCACCCGTCTGAAGGCCCTGGCCGACGGCACCGCCCGCGCCCTCAAGGACCGGGGCGTCACCGGCGTACGCGTCGCCTACGACACGAGCCTCTACCAGGGCCCGGCCCGGCACCCCATAGGCCCCAACGACAACATCGCCCCCGTCGGCGCCCTGATGCTCGACGAGGGCCGCCTGGACAACTCCGACAGCGGACCCGCCCCGCGCACCGCCGACCCGGCCTCAGACACCGCCACCGCCTTCGCCGAGCTCCTCGGCAAGGCCGGTACGAAGGTCCAGGGCACCCCGACCCCCGCCCGCGCCCCCAGGGCCGGTACGGACCCCAAGACCACCCCCCTGGCCCGTACCGAATCCGCACCCCTCTCCGCCCTCGTCGAACGCACCCTCACCCACAGCGACAACGACCTCGCCGAAGCCCTCGCCCGGCAGACCGCCCTCGCCCGCAAGCAGCCCGCGAGCTTCGCCGGCGCCGGCAAAGCCGTCCGGGCCGAACTCGCCGCACTCGGCCTCCCCACCACAGGCGCCCGCTTCGCCGACGGCAGTGGCCTATCCCGCGACGACCGGATCTCCGCCGCCCTGCTCACCGGCCTCCTCACCCGAGCGGCCGACCCCACCCGCCCCGCACTGCGCCCCGTCCTCACCGGCCTGCCCATCGGCGGCTTCAGCGGCACCCTCGAAGGCCGCTTCGACACCGCACCCACCACCAACGGCGCCGGCCTCGTCCGCGCCAAGACCGGCACCCTGACAGGCGTCAACACACTCGCCGGAACCGTCGTCACCGCCGACGGCCGACTCCTCGCCTTCGCCTTCCTCGCCGGACAGACCGCCTCGCCCTACACGGCCCAACCCGCCCTCGACCGGCTCTCCGCCGCACTCGCCTCCCAGGGCTGAACAGGTCCGAAGCCTCACCGAACAGACGTCGAGAACGTACGGTTGACGCATGACGAGCATCGGTGGTGCCGAGATGGTCGACTGGAATCTCGCGGTCGCGACCGCGACCCGACTGCTGAGGCCCGGCCCGGAGGTGAGCCGGGACGAGGCCCGCGAGGTCGTCGCGGAGCTGCGCCGCCACGCCAAGGCGTCCGAGGAACACGTCAGGGCCTTCACCCGGATGATCCCCGAAGGCCACGAACCACGGGACACACCCGTCCTCGTCGTGGACCGGGCCGGCTGGGTCAGGGCCAACGTCGCCGGCTTCCGCGAACTGCTCTCCCCACTCCTCGACAAGATGCAGGAACGCCGCTCGAACACCCCCGGCGGCACCGTCCTCGGCACGGTCGGAGGCAAGGTCACCGGCGTCGAACTGGGCATGCTCCTGTCCTTCCTCGCCTCCCGGATCCTCGGCCAGTACGAGACCTTCGCCCCCGCCACCCGCGAACTCCCCGCCGGCGACAACGGCGGCGGCCGACTCCTCCTCGTCGCCCCCAACATCGTCCACGTCGAACGCGAACTCGCCGTCGACCCCCACGACTTCAGGCTCTGGGTCTGCCTCCACGAAGAGACCCACCGCACCCAGTTCACCGCCGTGCCCTGGCTCCGCGACCATCTCCAGGGCGAGATCCAGTCCTTCCTCGGCGCGACCGAGGTCGACCCCTCCACCGTCGTCGAACGACTGCGCGAAGCCGCCCAGGCCCTCGCCGGCAGCCGCCCCGAAGGAGAGGAGGGCGAACCCGGCCCCTCCCTCGTCGAACTCGTACAGACCCCCGAGCAGCGCGAGATCCTCGGCCGCCTCACCGCGGTCATGTCCCTCCTCGAAGGCCACGCCGACTACGTGATGGACGGCGTCGGCCCCCAGGTCGTGCCCTCCGTCGCCGAGATCCGCGAGAAGTTCCAGCAGCGCCGCGCCCGCGGCGCCTCCCGCCTCGACCTCGCCCTGCGCAAGCTCCTCGGCCTCGACGCCAAACTGCGCCAGTACCGCGACGGAGAGCGCTTCGTCCGCGCCGTCGTCGACCAGGTCGGCATGGACGGCTTCAACCGCGTCTGGACCTCTCCGAACACACTCCCCACCAAGGCCGAGATCGCCGAACCGGCGGACTGGGTGGCGAGGGTGCACCGTAAGGCAGACTCGTGAGACGGATGCGGCGTACGACGGAAGAACACACCACCAATCACCCATCCGAGGGACCCTAGGCAAAGGGTGGGGCGTGCAATGCTCGGGTAACGGCCAGGTTCTGTCACCATCGACGCACTCTGAGTGACCGAAACCCCTCTTCCGACCGTTAAGACTCCGACCGAGGCACCCCACCCCATCACGAAGGGCACCGGACATGGGTCCCCATCCTGCGGTCGCGGCGATACGCCTGGCGGTCCGCCGCGTACTCCACGACGTCATCACCGAGCACCGGACAGACCCCGCCGCGACACCCGACAAGCACCCCCTCGTGCTCGTCGCCTGCTCCGGCGGAGCCGACTCCATGGCGCTCGCCTCCGCACTCGCCTTCGAAGCCCGCAAACTCGCCGTCCGCGCCGGCGGCATCACCGTCGACCACGGCCTCCAGGACGGCTCCGACCAGCGCGCCACCGAGGTCGCCGGACGCATGGCCGCACTCGGCCTCGACCCCGTCGAAGCCGTCGCCGTCACCGTCGGCCGCGAAGGAGGGCCCGAGGCCGCCGCCCGCGACGCCCGCTACGCCGCCCTCGACGAGGCCGCCGAACGCCACGGCGCCACCGCCGTCCTGCTCGGCCACACCCGCGACGACCAGGCCGAAACCGTCCTGCTCGGCCTCGCCCGCGGCTCAGGCATCCGCTCCCTCTCCGGCATGGCCGCCGTCTCCGGCGCCGCCGGCCGCTACCGCCGCCCTTTCCTGGAGCTCGACCGGCAGACCGTCCGCAAGGCCTGCGTCGCCCAGGAACTCGCCGTCTGGGACGACCCCCACAACGCGGACCCCGCCTACACCCGCTCCCGGCTCCGCCACGAAGGCCTCCCCGCCCTCGAGAAGGCCCTCGGCAAAGGCGTCGTCGAAGCCCTCGCCCGGACGGCCCAGCTCTCCCGCGACGACGCCGACGCCCTCGACTCCTGGGCCGCCGACGCCGAGACCGCCGTACGCGACGAAGCCGGCCGGCTCGAATGCGCCAAGCTCTACGGACTCCCGCCCGCCGTCCGCCGCCGCATCCTGCGCCGCGCCATGATCGCCGAAGGCGCACCCGCCGGATCCCTCTTCGCCCGCCACATCGAAGAGGTCGACCGGCTCATCACCGGCTGGCGCGGCCAAGGAGCCATCAATCTGCCCGGCCGCGTCGAGGCACGACGGCAGGGTGGCAGACTGGTCATTCGGCAAGGCTGACGCAAGCTGCAACGAAAGTGACCCGGGTGAACGAGAAGGACATGGGCACCGACCTCAAGTCGGTGCTCATCACCAAGGAAGAGATCGACGCGAAGCTGGCCGAGCTGGCCGCGAAGATCGACGCGGAGTACGCGGGCAAGGACCTGCTCATCGTCGGCGTCCTCAAGGGCGCCGTGATGGTGATGGCGGACCTGGCGCGCGCGCTGTCCACCCCCGTCACCATGGACTGGATGGCCGTCTCCTCCTACGGCGCCGGCACCCAGTCCTCCGGCGTCGTACGGATCCTCAAGGACCTCGACACCGACATCAAGGGCAAGCACGTCCTGATCGTCGAGGACATCATCGACTCCGGCCTGACCCTGTCGTGGCTGCTGTCGAACCTCGGCTCGCGCGAACCGGCCTCCCTCGAGGTCTGCACCCTCCTGCGCAAGCCGGACGCCGCCAAGGTCGCCATCGACGTGAAGTGGATCGGCTTCGACATCCCCAACGAGTTCGTCGTCGGCTACGGCCTCGACTACGCGGAGAAGTACCGCAACCTCCCCTTCGTCGGCACACTCGCGCCGCACGTCTACGGGGGCTGAAGCCACGGGAACCCGCACCGCCCTCCCGCCGTTGGAGCAAGGGAAGGCGGTCACGGGTCCCCGTGCTGAGGTACCTTCCGAAGAACAGCTTTTTCTCACAGCAGCATTTACCTACGGGCAGGAGGGACGGAGCGTTCTCGCTCCGTATGGATGGACGTGAAGCGATACTTCCGTGGGCCGGTCATGTGGATCGTGCTGGCCGTCCTCGCCGTGGTCGTGCTGATGCAGGTCGTCGGCTCGTCCGAGGGCTACAAGACGGTGGACACCAGCAGGGTCGTCCAGGCGATCAATGACAAGCAGGCCGACCAGGTCAAGCTGACGACCGGCGACGAGCAGGTCATCAAGGTCGAGCTCAAGAAGGGCGCCGACAAGGACAAGTACGGCGGCAGCACCAAGATCCAGGCCAGCTACATCGGTGACCAGGGCGCCAACCTGACCACCACGCTCCAGGACCAGGCCGCCTCCGGCGCCCTGGACAAGGGCTACACCGTCTCACCGGAGCGGCAGAGCCCGTTCCTGTCGGTGCTGCTCTCGCTGCTCCCCTTCGTCCTCATCGTGGTCGTCTTCCTGTTCCTGATGAACCAGATGCAGGGCGGCGGCTCCCGAGTCATGAACTTCGGGAAGTCCAAGGCCAAGCTGATCACCAAGGACACCCCGAAGACCACCTTCGCCGACGTGGCGGGAGCCGACGAGGCCGTCGAGGAACTCCACGAGATCAAGGAATTCCTCCAGGAGCCGGCGAAGTTCCAGGCCGTCGGCGCCAAGATCCCCAAGGGCGTGCTGCTCTACGGCCCGCCCGGAACCGGCAAGACCCTCCTCGCACGCGCCGTCGCGGGCGAGGCAGGCGTGCCGTTCTACTCGATCTCCGGCTCCGACTTCGTCGAGATGTTCGTCGGTGTCGGTGCCTCCCGTGTCCGCGACCTCTTCGAGCAGGCCAAGGCGAACGCCCCGGCGATCGTCTTCGTCGACGAGATCGACGCCGTCGGCCGTCACCGCGGTGCCGGTCTCGGCGGTGGCCACGACGAGCGCGAGCAGACCCTCAACCAGCTCCTCGTCGAGATGGACGGCTTCGACGTGAAGGGCGGCGTCATCCTGATCGCCGCCACGAACCGACCCGACATCCTCGACCCGGCGCTGCTGCGCCCCGGCCGTTTCGACCGGCAGATCGCCGTCGACCGTCCGGACATGCAGGGTCGTCTCGAGATCCTCAAGGTCCACCAGAAGGGCAAGCCGGTCGCCCCGGACGTCGACCTCGGCGCCGTCGCCCGCCGGACCCCCGGCTTCACCGGTGCCGATCTCTCCAACGTCCTGAACGAGGCGGCGCTCCTCACCGCCCGCTCGGACAAGAAGCTGGTCGACAACCACTCGCTGGACGAGGCGATCGACCGTGTGGTCGCGGGCCCGCAGAAGCGGACCCGGATCATGTCGGACAAGGAGAAGAAGATCACCGCGTACCACGAGGGCGGCCACGCCCTCGTCGCGGCGGCCTCGCCGAACTCCGACCCCGTCCACAAGATCACGATCCTGTCCCGCGGCCGTGCCCTGGGCTACACGATGGTGCTCCCGGACGAGGACAAGTACTCGACCACGCGCAACGAGATGCTCGACCAGCTGGCGTACATGCTGGGCGGGCGCGCGGCCGAGGAGCTCGTCTTCCACGACCCGACCACGGGCGCGGCGAACGACATCGAGAAGGCCACGGCCACCGCACGCGCGATGGTCACGCAGTACGGCATGACCGAGCGGCTCGGCGCGATCAAGTTCGGCGGCGACAACACCGAACCGTTCCTCGGCCGTGAGATGGCGCACCAGCGCGACTACTCGGAAGAGGTCGCCGCGCTGGTCGACGAAGAGGTCAAGAAGCTCATCGAGACCGCGCACAACGAGGCGTGGGAGATTCTCGTCGAGAACCGTGACGTCCTCGACAACCTCGTCATCGAGCTCCTCGAGAAGGAGACGCTCAACAAGGAGCAGATCGCGGAGATCTTCGCCCCGATCGTCAAGCGCCCGGCCCGCCCGGCCTGGACCGGCTCCTCCCGCCGCACGCCCTCGACCCGCCCGCCGGTGCTCTCCCCCAGGGAGCTGGCACTGACGAACGGCGCGAACGGCAGCGCGGCGGTGGACACCACGAAGGCGATCGAGATCGCCCCCGAGGAGGCCCCGGAGGCCTGACCTCCGCCACCCCGGAATGGATGCCGCGCCCCGACAGGTTCTAGCCTGTGGGGGCGCGGCATTTTTCGCGCCATGGCTCAGATGGAACGAGGCACAGATGACCGACCCGGTGACGCTGGACGGCGAGGGCACGATCGGCGAGTTCGACGAGAAGCGCGCCGAGAACGCCGTACGAGAGCTTCTCATCGCGGTCGGCGAGGACCCGGACCGTGAGGGGCTGCGGGAGACGCCGGCGCGTGTGGCGCGGGCGTACAAGGAGCTGTTCGCCGGGCTGTGGCAGAAGCCTGAAGAGGTCCTGACGACGACGTTCGACCTCGGACACGACGAGATGGTCCTCGTGAAGGGCATCGAGTTGATGGCTACCTGTGAACATCATTTGCTGCCATTTCATGGCGTAGCTCACATCGGTTATATTCCGGCTGAATCGGGCAAGATTACGGGGCTGTCCAAGCTGGCGCGTCTCGTCGATGTCTTCGCCCGGCGGCCGCAGGTCCAGGAGCGGCTGACGACGCAGATCGCGGACTCGCTCATGGAGATCCTGGAGGCTCGTGGCGCGATCGTCGTCATCGAGGCCGAGCACATGTGCATGTCCCTGCGTGGAGTCCGCAAGCCGGGCGCGAAGACGACGACCTCGGCAGTGCGTGGTCAACTGCGCGACGCTACTACACGTGCCGAGGCCATGTCCCTGATATTGGCACGTTAAGGGCGCTCTTTCCGTACTGCCCCATACCGTCCCCGATCAGTGGAGTTGATCACTGATCGGGGAGGATCGGTATGGGGTACGGGCTTTCCAGCAAGCAGCTGGTGAACCTGGTTGACGGCTGTGTTCAGGCGAAGAACGTGGCTCCCGGCAGCGTGGCGTGGACGCTGGACGGCGGCCGGACGGTGCAGACCACGGTCGTAGGGGTGACGGCGGTGAAGGCGCGCACGGCCGTCGAGGTGGTCACGGACCACATGGCGTTCATCAGCAGCCCGGATCTACTGCTGGCCACGCCGGACGGGTGGACGCCCGCCGGGGATGCGGCGGGGACGCCGATCGCCTGGACGCCGGCACGGAAGCTGTGCCGGGAGCGGCTGACGATCCGGCCGGGGTACGAGTTCGGCTACTTCGTAGGTGCGACCTGTGCCGATGGGACGGTCGGCAAGAACTACGTGTCGCTGGTCGTGAACGAGGAGGACTTCGCGGCCCGGTACGCGACCACGCTCACAGCTTGGACGGGGCTCCCCGCTCGCCTTGAGGCGGTGAGCCGACCGTCCGGCTATCTGAAGCGGGACCTGCCGGGCTTCCGTGTGCGGGTGGTCTCCTCGTACCTCTCCGACGCGATGCGGCACTACGTGGGCGGGGATGCCCACCACATGCGGCAGCGCTTTCCGCGGGTGGTGCTGCGAGACATCGACACGTTCAACGGGTTCCTCGACGGATACGTCGATGGTGACGGCTGCCGCGTCAGGCAATGGTCTGGGCGCGTGATCGCGAGCGCCAATGTCCCGTTCCTGGCTGAGATCGCCCCCATCATTGGGGCGCGGTTCACCCCGAGCGCCGAGGCGGCCTCCAAACTCTGTGTGTCGGACCGCTGGGAGAGCCGAGGCACCTTCGTCCCCGAGCACCACCCCATTGCCCCTCCGGAATCCTCCTGGATCCAGGTCCGCGAGGTCCGCCCCCGTCCCGCCCTCGGCGCGAAGCCCTTCACCTTCTACAGCTACCGGCTCGAACCCCACCCCACCTTCCTGGTGAACGGGCACCTCGTGCGCGAGCCCTGGTAGGTCGCGATGTCAGTGGCGGTCGTTAGCCTGCGCGCATGATCGAGACGACCGGCGCCGACCGCCGCTTTCCGCCCGTGCTGGCCGATGTGGCCCGAGTCGAGTTCGACTACGACGACGGCGAGGGCGTCGACTTCGAGCCGTACGACGCCTTCGACTCCGCCGAGGAGACCACCGACTGGCTGCGGCACTGGACCGGCAACCACGAGCTCGACGGCGGTGCCTACCGGGTCTTCGGGCAGGACGGGACCGGCGGGCTCGCGGCGATCTGGCGTGTGCGACCGGGGCGACCCCTTGTCGAGCAGCCCGTTGTGTTCATGGGCTCGGAGGGCGAGCGCGGCCTGGTGGCCGGGAACCTGTCCGACTTCCTGTGGGTCCTGGCCGATGGCTTCGGGCCGATGGAGGCCGCGCTGTACCTGGAGCGCGAGGCTCGCCCGGACGCGGCCCTGGCCGAGCTCGCCGAGCGGTACGCGACCACCCCGCGCCGGGCCGCCCGGGAGATCGTCGTCGAGGCTCAGGCCGAGTTCGCGACCTTCTCCGACGACATCGACGAGCTCTGCCGCTAGGGTCTGTCGTCAAAGTGATCTTGCGTTGTGGATCATGGTGTCGTGATACGTCGCCATGAACTGTCCGATGCCGAGTGGGAACTCGTGCAACCGCTGCTGCCCCGGCCTGTGTTCGGGCGGCCCCGGCTGGACGACCGGACGGTCCTGAATGGAATCGTGTGGAAGTTCCGCACTGGGGTCGCCTGGCGGGATGTCCCTGAGCGGTACGGGGCGTGGGCCAGCCTCCACACACGTTTCCGCAGGTGGGCAGCGGACGGGACCTTCGAGCGGATGCTCCAGGCAGCGCAGGCAAACGCAGACGCCGCAGGCGATATCGAGTGGCTGGTGTCCGTCGACTCCACCGTCGTCCGCGCCCACCAGCACGCTGCCGGAGCCCGAAAAGGGGGCTCCGCAGCCCGGCCCTCGGCCGGTCCCGAGGCGGGCTGACCAGCAAGATTCACCTGGCATGCGACGGCTCGGGCCGCCCGCTGGCCTTCGTCCTGACCGGCGGGAACACCAACGACTGCACCCAGTTCACCGCCGTCATGGACGCGATACGGGTGCCCCGCCTCGGACCGGGCCGGCCACGGACGCGGCCCGGCCACGTCATCGGCGACAAGGGCTACAGCTCGAAAGCCATCCGGACCTGGCTGCGACGCCGAGGCATCCCCCACACCATCCCGGAGCGGTCCGACCAGGTCCGCAACCGGGCACGACGCGGCAGCCGGGGCGGCCGTCCGCCCGCCTTCGACAAGCAGGTCTACAAACAGCGCAACGTCGTGGAACGCTGCTTCAACCGCCTCAAGCAATGGCGCGGCATCGCCACCCGGTACGACAAGACAGCCCAGTCCTACCAAGCAGCCGTGACCCTCGCATCGCTCCTGATGTGGGCGTGACACTTTCACGACAACTCCTAGGCCGGCGGGGCCGGGGCGTCTCAGGGAGGAGCCGTCCTAGTCTCGCAGGACGCTCACGGCCCGGTCGAAGGCGGAGTCCTTGTTCTGGTCGAACTCCTCGGTGGTGAAGACCGGCTCGATGAGGTGCGGCGGGATGCCCGCGCCGTCGAAGGTCCTGCCCGACCGGGTCAGCAGCTCCTCGTTCGGCAGCCAGACCGACATGCCGTTGGGGAGCTTGCGCACCATGACGTCCGAGAAGACGCCCTGCGTGGGCTGCCCGATCCGCACGGTCCGGCCGGGCCGGTCCATGAGGGCCTGGGTGAAGGTCTCTCCCGCGCTGACGGTCGAGCCGCCGGTCAGCACGGCGACCGGTCCGGTGTAGCGGGGGCCCTGGGCGGGCGTGACGTACAGGGGCTGGGGGCGCGTGTGCCGGGTGGGGTCCGCGGGATCGTTGCGGGCCCGCTTGGAGTAGGCGAGGTAGGGGGTGTCGGTCAGCCGCCCGGCGATGTGGAGCCCCATGGCGTCGGAGCCGCCGCCGTTGATCCGCAGGTCGATGACCAGGCCCTTCAGGTGCCGGGTGCGCTCCTGGCCGAGGACCGTGTCCAGCGCCTTGTCGAGCTCGGCCAGCTCGGCGGCGTAGGAGGCCCCGCGGCCCGCGTAGCCGCCGAAGCCGGAGATCCGCAGGTAGCCCTGCCCGCCGGGGAGGTCGGCGTAGGTGATCCGCCCGGCGGCGAAGTCCTGGAGGTTCCGGGCGTCCTTGAGATCGCGCTCCACGACGAACTTCTTGACCTTGGCGTCGAGCTTCCCGCCGGGCATGACGGTGCCTGGGCGGACCTCCGCGAAGCCCCGGTCGGGGTCGCCGTCGCCGTCGCCGTCGACGTCCCAGACGGCGACGTGGGCGTCGTGGAGCGGCTCGACCATCTTGCTGAAGACGGCGAAGAGTTCGTCCGGGGTCGTCCCTTCGTGGACCGTGGGCCGGTACCGGTCGCGTACGGCGTGCCAGTCGATGCCCTTGGCGGCGAAGAAGGGGTAGTTCTCCTCGAAGGACTGCCAGAAGACGTCGAAGGAGGCGAGCGGCCCCCCGGGGGCGGAACGCGTGCAGGCTTCGGGCAGTTCCGTCATCCGGCGCAGGTTCCGTTCGCCGACGTCGCCGTCCAGCCGTACGGAAGCGCGGGCGCGGTCCCCGCGGGTGCGCACGGTGAGGACGGTGCCTCCGGGCGTGGTGTACGCGCCGGGGCCGGTCCGCTGCGCGGTGTCGCCCGCGATGCAGCTGACGGCGGTGGTCTGGTACTCCTGGAGGGTTCCGTTCCGGATGGACAGCACGGTGCCGTAGCCGTCGGTGCGCCAGATTCCGTCGGTGGCCGGTTGGTGGGCGGAGGCGGCCGGCGCGGCTGCGCCGACGAGGGCCAGGGCGACGACGGTGGCCGTGACAATGCGCACGATCTTGCCTTCTCTGTAGGCGACTTGCTGGGTACCGCCCCAGCGTCGCCGACACGGGATCCACCGGGCCATCCGGCTGTCCGGCCGATTGGGGGTGGGGCCAGCCCCCGCTACCCTCGGTACCCGGGACCCCAGACCTACGGAGTGTCGTCAAAGTGGCGCCAGCCAGACGGGACTTTGACGACACTGCCTAGGCCACCGGCGCCGTGCCCTTGCCGTTGTGGTCCTCGTCCTCCGGGAGTTTGCAGACGCGCTCCAGGAAGAGGGCCGCCGCGATCACGGCGATGCCGGCCAGGACCGAGAAGCCGGCGTAGATCGCCTGGTCGCGGCGGGCCGGGATGTCCAGGGAGCCGAGGAGGAAGACGCCCGTGCCGCCGTACATGCCGGCGACCAGGGCGGCGACCAGGGCGCTCGCCTGGCCGAAGACGACCGCGCGGGCCGCCATCAGCGGCTCGACGCCCTTCGCGCCGGGGCGGCGCTCGCGCTGGGCCTTCAGGCGGGAGCGGATGGAGAGGGCCGTCGCGGTCAGGACGACCGCGATGGCCGCGAGGACGATCGGTGCGGCGAGCGGCACGCTCGGCAGGGTGCCGACCGCGTCCCAGAGGCGTGCCGCGCCCCAGGACAGGATTCCGGCCGCGATGAACAGTCCGGCGAGAACCTTGAGCCGCAGTTGTTTCACCGGGTGTCCTTCGTGTCGTCGTGGGGGCGATGTCCCACGAGCGTAACGACTACTCGGGCAGACGGAGTTCCAGGTCGACACGCGGCATGACGCCCTCGTTGCCGACGGCCGCGAGCAGGTCGGCGACGGGGCCGTGTCCGGGGAGCTTGGCCTCGGGGTCCACGTCGTGCCAGGGGGCGAGGACGAAGGCACGCTGGTGGGCGCGGGGGTGGGGGAGTGTGAGGACGGGGTCGTCGGAGACCACGTCGGCGTACGCCACGATGTCGACGTCGATGGTGCGTGCGCCCCAGCGCTCCTCGCGGACGCGGTGGAAGGCCTCTTCGACGGCGTGGGCCCGCTCCAGGAGGGAGCTGGGCGGCAGCGTCGTCTTCACGAGGGCGACCGCGTTGAGGTACGAGGGCTGGGAGCCGGGCTCGACGCCCCAGGGCTCCGTCTCGTAGACGGGGGAGACGGCCTTGACCCGGAGGCCCGGGGTGTCCTCGAGGGCGTCGACGGCGCCCTGGAGGGTCTCCAGGCGGTTGCCGAGGTTCGCGCCCAGGGCGATGACGGCCCACTTGGGGTTGGAGAGCGTCACGTCGGCGGCGTCGACCGCTTCCACGACGGAGGCGGGTACGGGCTGCACGGTCGGGTCGCTGTGCGTGCTTTTCATACTCGGCTCCGGGTGATGGTGATGGTCACGTCGTCGAAGGGGACCGTGATCGGCGCGTCCGGCTTGTGGACGACGACCTCGACCTCCTGGACGCCCGCGTGCTTGAGGCACTGCTGGGCGATGCGCTCGGCGAGCGTCTCGATCAGGTCCACGGGCTCGCCCTGGACGACATCGACGACTTCCTCAGCGACGACGCCGTAGTGCACGGTCTTCGTCAGGTCGTCGTCGGCTGCCGCGGGTCGGGTGTCCAGGCCCAGGACGAGGTCCACGATGAAGGTCTGGCCTTCTTCGCGTTCCTTGGGGAAGACGCCATGGTGTCCTCGGGCCTTGAGGCCGCGCAGCGCGACACGATCCACGCGAATCACTCCTGCTGTCGTAGTTCTTGTGGCCACGCAGCCGGGTGCGGACGGCCGGGTGTCCAGCATCGAATCTACCTGCGAGCACCGACAGCGC
This sequence comes from Streptomyces sp. NBC_01353, assembly GCF_036237275.1. GTDB lineage: Bacteria > Actinomycetota > Actinomycetes > Streptomycetales > Streptomycetaceae > Streptomyces. The sequence continues at coordinate 4,834,545 of NZ_CP108352.1, forward strand.
TTGCCCACGGGGGGCTGCGGCGAGGGCCACAGGGGCTGGGTGCGGCCCCTACCCAGGGCGCTGGATTCCAATCCCCGGGGTCACCCGAAAGGACCGGGGAACCCTGTCAGGAGCCGGGTTCCTCGTCCTCTTCGTCGTCCGTTTCGGTGAGGACGGGGGAGCCGTGGTGGGACCAGATCCGCCAGCCGTCGAATGTGCGGCGGAACACATTGGTGGCGACGACGAGCTGGCCCACGAGGGGTCCGAGTTCGGCGCCGTCCTCGGCGGGTCCGCCGCTGAGGATGTTCTCGGTGCAGGTGACGACGGCCACATCGCCGGCGAGGGAGACCTTCACGTCGGTCAGGAAGAACTGGATGTACTCGGTGTTCGCCATGATCAGGGCGTACGAGCGGAGTACCTCGCCGCGGCCGGAGAGCACGGGCCAGCCGGGGTGGACGCAGCTGATGGGGGTGGCGCCGTCGTCGAGCCAGAGCTCGGAGATCTCCTCGAAGTCGCCGCGTTCCATGGCCTCGTAGAAGGCGGTGTTGGCGGCCTCGACCGCTGCGGTGTCGGTCTGGTGGGTCACGCGGCTCCCTCGACGGCTCTGGCGACCCGGACGGCGTCGGCGGTGGCTCTGACCTCGTGGACGCGGACGGCCCAGGCGCCTTCGTGGGCGGCGATGGCGGAGACGGCGGCGGTGGCGGCGTCGCGTTCGCGGGCGGGCGGCGGGCCGGCGCCTTCGCGGGTGAGGACGTGGCCCAGGAAGCGCTTGCGGGAGGCGGCGACGAGCAGGGGCCTGCCGAGGGCGCGGAGTTCGGGGAGGTGGGCGACGAGGGCGAGGTCGTGGGGGGCGAGTTTGGCGAAGCCGAGGCCGGGGTCGATGACGATCCGTTCGGGGGCGACGCCGCCTTCGACGACGGCCTCCATGCGCTGCCGGAGTTCGGTGACGACCTCGCGGACGACGTCGTCGTAGACGGCGAGGCTGTTCATGTCCTGGCTGAAGCCGCGCCAGTGCATGACGACGAAGGGGACTTCGGCGGCGGCGACGGCGGGGACCATGTCGGGGTCGGCGAGGCCGCCGCTGACGTCGTTGACGAGGGTGGCGCCCGCCGCGACGGCCGCGTGGGCGACGGAGGCGCGCATGGTGTCGACGGAGACGGTGACGCCTTCGGCGGCGAGGCCGCGGACGACGGGGACGACCCGGCGCAGTTCCTCTTCCTCGTCGACGCGGCTGGCGCCGGGGCGGGTGGACTCGCCGCCGACGTCGACGAGGTCGGCGCCTTCGGCGACGAGGTGGAGCCCGTGTTTGACGGCGGCCGTGGTGTCGAACCAGCGGCCGCCGTCGGAGAAGGAGTCCGGGGTCACGTTCACGACGCCCATGACCGCGCAGCGGTCCCACTCCGGCAGGCCCCGGGCCGTGCCCCGACCGATCAACGTACTCATATGTCCAGACTAGGGGCTGCCCGCGTCGCCGGTGCCGGGTCGGGGGTCGCGTCCCGGCCAGGCTGTGCGGGCCCGGTCAGGCCGCGCGGATCTCGCGGTCGGGCTGTGGGGTGACGATGTGGGCGCAGGGGCGGGGTTCGGCGGTGGGTCGGCGGCGGGCGAAGGGGCGGGGCAGCGCGAGGTTCACGAAGCCTTCGGCCTGCATGGCGGCGAAGCCGATGCGGGGCAGGTCGCGGCTCTTGCGGTAGACGACGAAGCGGGGTTCCCAGCGGGGCTGGAACTTCGCGTTGAATTTGTACAGGGACTCGATCTGGAACCAGCGGGAGAGGAAGACGAGGAGCCCGCGCCAGAGCCTGAGGACGGGTCCGGCGCCGATCTTCTCGCCGCGGGCGAGTGCGGAGCGGAACATGGCGAAGTTGAGCGAGACGCGTTCGATGCCCAGGCGGGGGGAGTCCTGGAGGGCGGCGACGATGAGCAGTTCGTTCATGCCGGGGTCGGCGGAGCGGTCGCGGCGCATGAGTTCGAGGGACATGCCGTCGGTGCCCCAGGGTACGAAGTGGATGATCGCCTTGAGGTCGCCGTAGGCGGAGTCGGGATCGTCCTTGTGGGCGGTGGCTATGACGGCGTCTCCGTCGCCGGGGTCGCCGATCCGGCCGAGTGCCATGGAGAAGCCGCGCTCGGTGTCGGTGCCGCGCCAGTCGGCGGCGGCGCGGCGGACGCGGGCGAGTTCGCCGTCGGACAGGTCACGGACTCGGCGGACCTTGGTGGTGTAGCCGTTGCGCTCGATCCGTTTCACCATCTGGCGCACATTGCGCATGGCGCGCCCGGAGAGGGAGAAATCCGCGACGTCCACCACCGCCTCGTCGCCGAGTTCGAGGGCGTCGAGGCCGGTCTCGCGGGTCCAGACCTCGCCGCCGGTCTCGGAGCAGCCCATGACGGCGGGGGTCCAGGAGTGGGCCTTGGCCTCGTCCATGAAGCGGTCGATGGCGCCGGGCCAGGCCTCGACGTCGCCGATGGGGTCGCCGCTGGCGAGCATGACGCCGGAGACGACGCGGTAGCAGACGGCGGCCTTGCCGCTGGGGGAGAAGACGACGCCCTTGTCGCGGCGGAGGGCGAAGTGGCCGAGGGAGTCGCGGCGGCCGTGCTTGTCGAGGAGGGCGCGCAGCCTGGTCTCGTCGTCCTCGGTGAGCCGGGCGGCGGGGTGTTCGGGGCGGAAGGCCAGGTAGATGGTGGTGAGGGCGGTCAGCATGCCGAGGGCGCCGAGGGAGTAGCCGACGGTCCAGTCGACGTCGTTGGTGTAGCCGACGGGGCCTTCGAAGCCGAAGAGTCCGTACAGGACGTGTTCGAGGCGGTCGGTGAGGCTGGGGCTGCCGATGACGCGGCGGGGGTGGGCGCTGACGATGACCAGGCCGAGGGCGATGGAGCCGGCGCCCATGAGGACGAAGTTGGCGAGGGCCTTCCAGCGGCTGCGGGGGTCGGGCAGGGCGGCGAACTGGCTCCGGTGGCGCAGCAGCAGGGCGAGCAGTGCGAGGGAGAGCAGGGCGCCGAGGATCGAGTGGCGCCAGACGAACTGGGCGGCGGCGCCGAGCGGCAGCAGGACGACGGCGGCTCGCCAGGCGCGGCGTTTGTGGCGCTTGAGGCCGTGGGCGAGCAGCAGGAGCAGGACGCCGGCGCTGAGGGAGAGGGCCGCGGAGAGCGGTCCGAGCGTGCCGGGCAGGACCTCGGCGACGGCGTGCATCCGGCTGGCCCGGAAGCGCGGGAAGACGCCCGCGGCGATGTCGATCAGGCCGATGAGGGTGCAGGCCGTACCGACGAGGGCGGGGACGTTCTCGGGGCGAGGTCCGCGCAGAATCCGGCGCACCCGATCCGGAACCGATCCTGATTTGTCCCCATCTACTGTGACAGACATCGCTTCCCGTGCTTCCCGTGGCTCCGCGAAAGATTGAATCCGGCGGCCGCGCGGTGGTCAGGGGCGGGCCGGGCCGGAGGGTTTTGCGCCTTCTAGGACGGCATCGCGGGGGAGCGGGTTCATTCGGGCACAGGAAATTCTCAGCAAGCAGGATCAGGAAGAGGGCGCGGGCGCTCATGGGTCTCACCAGTAACAAGGTTCTGGCGCTGGCCGTCGTCGTGGCGGTGGTGCTGTTCGTGGCCACGGTCTGGCTGTGGCCGCGGCTGTCGCGCGGCGGCGTCCGGTCCGTCCTCGGCCGGATCGGGCTGCTGCTCGCCACCCAGCTCGCGCTGTTCGCCTCGGTGGGTCTGGCGGCGAACAACTCGTTCCTGTTCTACGGTTCCTGGGCCGATCTCTTCGGTCAGGAGCAGGACCTGGGGGTGGTCGTCGACCACTCGGCCGGCTCCAAGGACATCAAGCTCGTCGGCACGCAGGCGGTGGACGTGCCCGGCGGCGGCCGTCCGGCGGTGGGCGGCCAGATCCAGAAGATCGTCGTCGCCGGCGAGAAGTCGAAGATCAACTCCCCGGCCTATGTGTATCTGCCGCCGGAGTACTTCCAGAAGGAGTACGCGAAGAGCACCTTCCCGGCCTCGGTGGTGCTGACGGGCTACCCGGGCACGGCCGAGAACCTTCTCAAGGGGCTGAAGTACCCGAAGACGGCCTTCCTCCAGGCCAAGGAGAAGAAGATGCGGCCGATGATCCTGGTGATGCTGCGGCCGACCGTGGCGCCGCCCCGGGACACCGAGTGTGTGAACATCCCCGGCGGGCCGCAGACCGAGACCTTCTTCGCCGAGGACCTGCCGAAGGCGGTCTCGGAGACGTACCGGGTGGGGACGAAGGCACGGAACTGGGGCTTCATGGGGAACTCGACCGGCGGGTACTGCGCCCTGAAGATCGCGCTGCACCATCCGGACCGGTTCGCGGCGGGCGCCGGATTCTCGGCGTACTACAAGGCGGCGGAGGATATGACGACGGGCGATCTCTTCCACGGCGACGGCGCGGCGCGCAAGCGGGCCGACCTGCTGTGGAGCCTGGACCACGCGCCGCAGGGGAAGTCGTCGTTCCTGGTGACCACGTCGAAGGAGGGCGAGGGGAACCGTCGGGCGACCCTCGACTTCGTCAAGAAGGTGAAGGCCCCGGCGCGGGTCTCCTCGATCACGCTCGACAGCGGTGGGCACAACTTCAACACCTGGAACCGGGAGATCCCGCCGGGTCTTGTCTGGATGAGCGGGCAGCTCAGCGCGAACTGACCGCGGTCTCCTCGTTGGCTTCGGTCGCTTCGGTCGCTTCGGTCGCTTCGGTCGCTTCGGTCGCTTTGGTCGACGCGCGCAGTGCCCGGTGGACACCCGCCGGGGTGAGGACGCCGGCGAACCGGCCGCCGTCGGCCGGGTCGGTGACGGGGAGCCAGCCGGTGTCGTGCTGGAGGAGCGCGGCCAGCGCCTCCCGGAGGGAGGCGCCGAGCGGGACCGGCTCGGGCGCGGGGCGGGTGCGGCCGGGCTCGTCCGCCGACACCCAGCCCTCCGGCCGGCCGTCGGCGTCGAGGACGACGGACCAGGGCGCGTCGGGCGGGGTCCCGCCCGGCCGCAGGACCGGGGCCTTCTCCAGGGCGGCGGAGTCGACGGGGGTGACGGAGAGCCGCTTGAGGCCGCGGTCGGATCCGACGAACTCGGCGACGTACGGGGTGGCGGGGGCGCCGAGCACCCGGGCCGGGGTGTCGAACTGCTCGATCGTGCCCTGTCCGTAGACGGCGATCCGGTCGCCGAGGCGGACGGCCTCCTCCAGGTCGTGGGTGACCAGCAGGACGGTCTTGCGGACCTGCGACTGAAGCTTGAGGAACTCGCTCTGCAGACGCTCGCGGACGACGGGGTCGACCGCGCCGAAGGGCTCGTCCATCAGGAGCACGGGCGGGTCGGCGGCGAGTGCGCGGGCCACGCCGACGCGCTGGCGCTGTCCGCCGGAGAGCTGTTCCGGGTACCGGTCGCCGTACTTCTTCGGGTCGAGGCCGACCAGGTCGAGGAGTTCGGCGGCGCGGGCGCGGGCCCGGGCGCGCGGGGCGCCGAGCAGGTGGGGGACGGCCGCGGTGTTGTCGAGGACCGTACGGTGCGGGAAGAGCCCGACCTGCTGGATGACGTAGCCGATGCGGCGGCGCAGCCGGACCGGGTCGATCGCGGATATGTCCTCGCCGCCGAGGAGGATGCGTCCCTCGGTCGGTTCGATGAGCCGGTTCACCATTTTCATGGTGGTGGTCTTGCCGCAGCCGGACGGGCCGACGAGCGTGACCAGTTCCCCCTCGGCGACCTCGAAGGAGAGGCCGTCGACGGCCGTCGTGCCGTCCGCGTACCGCTTGGTCACCTGCTCGAACCGGATCATGGTTCCCCATTCTGACGTCTGGCGGCCGGGGGTGTGTGAAGGGGGTGTTGCCGCCTTGTGGCGGTCCTCGGCGATTGTCGGTGGCGGGGGTTAGGGTCGCTGGACATACGTTCGGCAAGGCGGGCGACCGGGGGGAGGGCACATGAGCGCGTCGAATTGTCTGGTCACGAACGACTGGATCTGCGGTGAATATCTGCGCACCCGCAGCGAGGAGTTGACAAGTGCGTTGCTCCAACACGTGGGGATCACGGCCGTGTCCGTCCTGATCGGGCTCGCCGTCGCCTTTCCGCTGGCGCTGCTCGTGCGGGCCCGTCCGCGCCTCGCCGGGCCGGTCCTCGGTCTCACGACGCTGCTGTACACGATCCCTTCGCTGGCGATGTTCTCGCTGCTGCTCCCGTTCCTCGGGCTCTCCGCGGCCCTGGTGGTGACCGGACTCGTGCTGTATTCGCTGACGATCCTCGTACGGAACATCCTGGCGGGCCTGGATGCGGTGCCGGCCGAGACGCGAGAGGCCGCGCGCGGTATGGGGTACGGCTCGGGCCGGCTGCTGTGGGAGGTCGAACTGCCCCTCGCCCTCCCGGCGCTGATGGCCGGCATACGCATGGCGACGGTCTCCACGATCGCGCTGACGACGGTCGGCTCGATCGTCGGCCGCGGTGGGCTCGGCAATCTCATCGAGGACGCGCTGCCGACGTTCTTCAAGGCGCAGGTGCTCGCCGCCTCGGTGCTGTGCGTGCTCCTCGCGGTGGCCGCGGACCTGCTGCTCCTCGGCGTGCAGCGGCTGCTCACGCCGTGGACCCGCATACGCGCCACGGCGGGGGGCGTGTGACATGCAGGTCATGGCGGACGCCTGGAGCTGGCTGACCACGGGCGCCAACTGGGCCGGGGACGGCGGGGTGTGGCACCGGCTCGGTGAGCATGTGTACGTGAGCGGGCTCGCGCTCCTGCTGGCCTGCGCCGTCGCGCTGCCGCTCGGGCTCGGGCTCGGGCACCTCGGCAAGGGCGGAGCGGTCGCCGTCAACGTCTCCAACGCCGGCCGGGCGATCCCGGTCTTCGCGGTGCTCGCCCTGTTCATGGTGTCGCCGCTGCGCAACGCGGGGTACGTCCCGACGGTGATCGCGCTGGTGCTCTTCGCGGTGCCCCCGCTGCTCACCAACGCGTACGTGGGGATGCGGGAGGTGGACCGGGCGGTGGTCGAGGCGGCCCGGGGGATGGGCATGTCGGGCGGACAGGTCTTCCGGAGGGTCGAGCTGCCCCTCGCCCGCCCGCTGGTCATGACCGGCCTGCGGTCGGCCGCCGTGCAGGTGGTCGCCACGGCGACCATCGCGGCGATGGTCGGCCAGGGCGGCCTGGGCCGGATCATCACCGCCGGCTTCAACACGTACAACACCCCGCAGGTGGTCGCGGGCGCGCTGCTCGTGGCGCTGCTCGCCCTCCTGGTGGAGGCGGTGCTCGTGGGGGCGGACCGGCTGCTCGGCCGCAGGACGCTCTGACGACGGAACGGTGAACAACGAATGGAATGGGTGATCTCGTGAGCAGGATCTCGCGCACCGCGGGTGCGGTGCTGGGCGTGGCGGCGCTGACCGCCGGGCTCGCCGCGTGCGGCGGCGACAGCCTGGAGAAGAGCAACGCGCCGGCGACGGGTTCGGGCAAGGGCAAGGGTTCGCTCGTCGTGGGCGCCGCCGCGTTCACCGAGTCCAAGGTGCTCGCCGAGCTGTACGCACAGGTGCTGAACGACGCCGGATACTCCGCGAGCGTCACCACGGTGAAGAACCGTGAGCTGTACGAACCCTCGCTGGAGAAGGGTGAGATCGACGTCGTACCGGAATACGCGGCGACGATCGCGGAATTCCTCAATGCCAAGGTGAACGGTCCGAAGGCGCCCGAGGAGAAGCCGGTCGCGTCCGGGGACGCGGCGGCCACGGTGGAGGCTCTGAAGAAGCTCGCGGAGCCGCGCGGACTGAAGGTCCTCGCGGTCGGTGAGGCGGTCGACCAGAACGCCTTCGCGGTGTCCAAGGAATTCGCCGAGAAGAACAAGCTGACGACGCTTTCGGATCTCGGCGCGGCCAAGCTGAAGGTGAAGATCGCGGCCGGTGACGAATGCGAGATACGGCCGTTCTGCGCACCGGGTCTGAAGAAGACCTACGGGATCGACGTGACCGGGATCGACCCCAAGGGTGTCGGTACGCCGCAGTCCAAGCAGGCGGTCAAGGACGGCGTGGACCAGCTGGTGCTGACCACCACGACGGACGCGACGATCGACAGCTTCGGTCTGGTCTTCCTGACCGACGACAAGAAGCTGCAGAACGCCGACAATGTGCTGCCCGTCGTCAATGCCAAGGACGCCGGATCGCCGGAGATCGCCGCCGCCCTCGACAAGATCACAAAGGTCCTCACGACGGCCGATCTCGCCGAACTGAACCGCAAGGTGGACGCGGAGCGGGCCAAGCCCGAGGACGTCGCGAAGGCCTATCTGGAGTCGAAGGGGCTGGTCAAGAAGTAGGGGCCGGGTAAGGGGAGTCGGCCCGGTCCGGTGGGGGTGCGGGCCCGGCGGTGAGAACGACGGCGAGAACTGGCCAAGAGATTGCCGGGCCGACACCCCATACGGCGCCTACGCACGGTAAATTTCAGGCCATGCCACGTGGACGCCACCGCCATTCACCTCCTCTGCACAAGCTCCTGCCGCCCTCGGCGGTCGCCGGAGCGTCGGTCGTCTGTGCCGCGGGCGCCTGGCTGCTCGCCGATCCCGTGGCGCTGCGGCTGCTCGTGGCGGCCGCCGCGGCGGCCGCGGTCACCGGTGGCGTCATCATGCGCAGTTGGGACCGGAGCGCCGGCCGGCAGGTCGCCGAGCTGACCCGGGCCCGGACCGCCGACCAGTGGAAGACCGAGGAGCGGATAGCCGAGCTCGAGGCCGACCTCGACGAGTCCCGCGAGCTGCGCGCCAAACTCGACGCGAAGCTGCGCGCCAAGCGGGTCGAGCTCGCCGGGCTGCGCGGTGAGCACGCGGCGCTGCTGCGCCGGTACGCCACCGCCGAGACCGAGCGGGCCAGCGCCCTGGAGGGCCGCCGACAGCTCGCCCTGGAGTCGGCAGCCCCGGCCAAGGAGCTCCCGGCCGTCGGGTCCACGCCGACCCCGGCCGCATACCGAGAGGCCGCCGAGGCCCTGCGCAACCTGGCGCGCAACGCCGCCGCCCAGGAGGCCCGCCGTACGGCCGAGGCCGCCCGCAGCCGCGATCTCGCCGAGCGCGCCCGGGAGACGGAGGAGCCGCAGGGGAAGCACGCGGCGGCCGCCGGCACCGAGCAGCACGCTCGACCGTCGACCGCCGTGGTCCCCGCACCCTCCGCCCTGCCCGCCGTCCGGCCCGTCCCGGCCGCGTCCGCGATCGTCCCCTACGCGGCCCGTCGTGCCCCGCGCCCCGAGGGAGGCTTCGACTTCTTCGGTATGCAGAAGGCGGCGGCCGCCATCGAGGCCGTGCAGGACGCCGACCTCGCGGACGTGGTGGGCGAGGAGGTCCTGGCGACCGTCACCCGACACACCCCTGGGCAGCGCGCCATCGGCCAGGTCATCGACCTGACCGCGCACGACGAGACCGAGCAGATCGACGTGGCGGAGCTGCGCGGAGCCGTCAACTCGTGACACTCCGGGCGCTCGCCGCCGAGGAAGTGACCGCGCTGCGGGACGAGCTGATCGCCCTGTGCGCGCAGGCCTTCTGCGGACCGCCCTGGCACGAAGCGCCGCGCGGGGCGCTGCGGACGGTGGAGCGGCTGCTCGGCCGGGCGTCCGGACCGGAGCCGGGCTTCCGCTGCGTCGCGTCGGTCGACCCGGAGGGCGCCCTGACCGGGTTCGCCGCCGGCTGGCTCGACAACGCCCTCTCCGGCGCGGACGACACCTTCGAACTCGCCGAACTCGTCGTCGCCCCCGCCCACCAGGGCCACGGTCTGGGCCGAGCCCTGCACGACACCCTCCTCGCCAAGACCCCCGGGCCCCGTCTGCTGATGACGCTCGACGTGCCCGAGCTGCGCGAACGCTACGAACGCTGGGGCTGGAGCGTGGTGGAGCGGCGTCGCCCGGAGAAGGACCCGAAGGACTTCGTGGTCATGCGCAGGAACGACTGACCAGGCGCCGAGGATCGACGCCCGGCGTCCGACGCCCGGCTACTTGTCGATGTCGCCGACGACGAAGAAGAGCGAACCCAGGATCGCCACCATGTCGGCGACCAGCGTGCCCGGCAGCAGCTCGGTCAGCGCCTGGATGTTGTTGAACGACGCCGAGCGCAGCTTGAGGCGGTACGGCGTCTTCTCGCCCTTGGAGACCAGGTAGTAGCCGTTGATGCCGAGCGGGTTCTCGGTCCAGGCGTATGTGTGGCCCTCCGGCGCCTTGAGCACCTTCGGCAGCCGCTGGTTGATCGGCCCCGGCGGGAGGTCGTCGATCCGGTCGAGGCAGGCGTCGGCGAGGTCCAGGGAGATGTGGGTCTGCTCCAGGAGGCACTCGAAGCGGGCGAGGCAGTCGCCCTCCTTGCGGGTGACGACCTTCAGCGTGTCCTGAAGCTCCCCGTAGGCCAGGTACGGCTCGTCGCGGCGCAGGTCGAAGTCGACGCCGGAGGCGCGGGCGATGGGCCCGGAGACGCCGTACGCGTGCGCCGTCTCCGCCGTCAGGACGCCGACGCCCCGGGTGCGGCCGCGGAAGATCTCGTTGCCGAGGACCAGCCTGTCGTACACGTCCATCCGCGACCGCACGTCGGCGACGGCCGCGCGGGCCCGGCCGAGCCATCCGGCCGGGAGGTCCTCCTTGAGGCCGCCGACCCGGTTGAACATGTAGTGCATCCGGCCGCCGGAGACCTCCTCCATCACGGCCTGGAGCTCCTCCCGCTCCCGGAACGCGTGGAAGACCGGGGTGATACCGCCCAGTTCGAGGGGGTACGACCCCAGGAACATCAGGTGGTTGAGCACCCGGTTCAGCTCGGCGAGCAGTGTGCGGGTCCAGACGGCCCGCTCGGGGACCTCCATGCCGAGCATCCGCTCGACGGCCATGACGACACCGAGCTCGTTGGAGAACGCCGACAGCCAGTCGTGGCGGTTGGCGAGCATGATGATCTGCCGGTAGTCGCGCGCCTCGAAGAGCTTCTCGGCGCCGCGGTGCATGTACCCGATGACCGGCTCGGCGTGCTGGATGACCTCGCCGTCGAGTACGAGGCGGAGGCGGAGCACACCATGGGTCGAGGGATGCTGCGGCCCGATGTTCAGCACCATGTCGGTGCTCTCCGCCGCCCCGCCGATTCCGACCGTCGTCTCCGTCATGCCAGCCAGTATCCCCCGCCCCCGATCCCTCGTGGGCCTACGTCCCACAGGGCGGTCCCCACCCGTTGTGGTCGGTGGTTCCGCAGGCCGGTCCCCACCCTCCCCCGCCGGTTGTGGCCAACTGTTCCGCTGGGCGGGGGTCCCCCGGACGGAGTCCGGGGGAGGGCGGGCACAACCCCCGGGAGCGGCGCCCCGTCGGGCCCGTCCGCCCCGAGCGCCTCGCGCCTACGCCCCCCGCACCCTCCGCGTCAGCCACAAGAAGTCCCCGAGCCCACCGCGCTCGGTCAGCTCGGCCGCCTCGCCCGCGCCGGCGAGCGCCCGCACATACGCGCCCGGGTCGCTGGACGCCAACGCCAGCGGAGGCCGCTCGCCACGAACGCCGAGGCGCCGCAACGCCTCCCGCTGCGTGACCACCTCCCCGCCACCCCGAGCGCACGCATCCATCGCCACATGCGCCGTCACGTCACAGGACCCGTCCGGCACCGCCGGCACCTCCCGCCCCGCCCGGAACCCCGTCAGCGTCCCGAACGGCGGCCTGGACTCCCGTACATGCCCGTAGTCCACCGCCACCGCCGTCCCCGCCGCCAGCGCCCCGACCGCCGCCGACCACGCCTCGTCCCGCGTCCGCCCGATCTCCGCCCGCTCGCCGGGCTCCGTCAGCGGCCACCACCGCTCCAGCCACTCCGCGTCCGGCCCCTCGACGACCTTCCCCAGCCGCTCCGCCCCGTCCGCCGCCCGCACCTCGACGTACCGGACCGCCCCCGTCTCGTCGACGGCCGCGACGTCCACCGGCACGTTGTCGAGCCACTCGTTCGCGAAGAGCAGCCCGCGGACCCCCTCCGGCACCCGGTCCGTCCACGCCACCCGGGGGTCGAGCCCCGCCGGCCGGTCCGCGCGCTCCACGCCGTACGCCCGTACCGAAAGCCCCGAAGGCACGGCGGCCAGCACGCCCGTCAGCAGCTCCCCCCGCCCCGCGCCGACGTCCACGAACGCGAGCTCGTCCGTCCCCAGCTCCTCGGCCACCTCCGCCAGCAGCCGGGCGACGGCTCCCGCGAAGAGCGGCGAGGCGTGTACGGAGGTGCGGAAGTGACCGGCCGGGCCCTCGGGGCGCCGAAAGAAGCCCTCCGGGCCGTACAGCGCCTGCTCCGTGGCCTCACGCCACCCCTGCCACTGACACGTCTCATCCGTCACGCGGTCCAGTCTCCACCTTGCGGAGTACGGTCCTCCCGCCAAGGATCGACCCCACGGTTGACCCCTGCACCTATCTGCTTTCCCTACGCTGGGTTACGTGCAGCGCCTCTACGACTTCATCCGCAGACACCCGACGGGCGTCGACACCTTCTGGGCCGTCGTCCTCCTCGGGTTCTCCGTGCTGTGGGTGGGCACCTCCTACCCGGCGGTCGACAACGCCGCCGCGTACGGCGTGGTCGGCGCGCTGTTCTCGCTCGTGGTCGCGCTGCGCCGCCGTGCGCCCGAGAAGATGCTGCTGCTCGCCGTCGCCCTGGGCCTCGTCCAGCTCGGCTTCGGGCTGCAGCCCTTCTTCGCGGACTTCGCCATGCTGGTGATCATCTACACCGTGGCCGCGCACGACGGACCGCGCTGGGCGTCCCGTCTCGCGCTCGCCGGCGGTCTCAGCGCCGCCACGCTCTCCATGCTGAGATGGCCGTCCGAGACCAGCCCCGGCTCGGCCCTCGCGCATGTCTTCTTCACGGTGATCATGACCGTGCCGTTCGCCCTCGCCTGGGTGCTCGGCGACTCCCTGCGGACCCGCCGTGCCTACTTCGCGCAGCTGGAGGAGCGCGCCTCCCGCCTGGAGCAGGAGCGCGAGGCGCAGGCCAAGGTCGCGGTCGCCGCCGAGCGCGCCCGGATCGCCCGCGAGCTGCACGACGTCGTCGCGCACAACGTGTCGGTGATGGTGGTCCAGGCCGACGGCGCCGCCTACGTCCTGGACTCCTCCCCGGAGACGGCCAAGCAGGCCCTGGAGACGATCTCCTCCACCGGCCGTCAGGCGCTCGCCGAGATGCGCCGGCTGCTCGGCATCCTGCGCACCGGCGAGCACAAGGAGGCGGGGGAGTACGTGCCCCAGCCCGACGTCGAGCAGATCGAGGACCTCGTCGAGCAGGTCCGCGGGGCGGGGCTGACCGTCGACTTCCGGATCGAGGGGACGCCGCGGCCGCTGCCCAGCGGCGTCGAGCTCACCGCGTACCGGATCGTGCAGGAAGCCCTCACCAACACGCGCAAGCACGGCGGCCCGGACGTCGGGGCCAGCGTCCGCCTGGTGTACTTCGACGACGGCCTCGGGCTGCTCGTCGAGGACGACGGGCGCGGCGCGACGCACGAGATGTACGAGGACGGGGGCGCCGACGGCCGGGGCCACGGCCTGATCGGTATGCGCGAGCGGGTCGGCATGGTCGGCGGCACCCTGGACGCGGGACCGCGTCCGGGTGGCGGCTTCCGTATCAGCGCCCTGCTCCCCCTGAAGCCCGCCCACTGACGACCCGAAGGAACCCCCACATGTCCATCCGCGTGATGCTCGTCGACGACCAGGTGCTGCTGCGCACCGGCTTCCGCATGGTGCTCGCCGCCCAGCCGGACATGGATGTCGTCGCCGAGGCGGGCGACGGCGTGGAGGCGCTGGAGGTGCTGCGCTCCACGGCGGTGGACGTGGTCCTGATGGACGTACGGATGCCCAAGCTCGACGGGGTCGAGACGACCCGGCGGATCTGCTCGGAGCCCGACGCCCCCAAGGTGCTGATCCTGACCACGTTCGACCTGGACGAGTACGCCTTCTCCGGGCTGAAGGCGGGCGCGAGCGGCTTCATGCTGAAGGACGTGCCGCCGAGCGAGCTGCTCGGCGCGATCCGCTCCGTGCACAGCGGGGACGCGGTCGTGGCCCCGTCGACCACGCGCCGGCTGCTCGACCGTTTCTCGCCGATGCTGCCGTCGTCGGGGAAGGAGTCGCAGCACAAGGAGCTGGACCGGCTCACCGACCGGGAGCGCGAGGTGATGATGCTGGTCGCGCAGGGCCTGTCGAACGGCGAGATCGCCGCCCGGCTGGTGCTGTCGGAGGCGACGGTGAAGACGCACGTCGGCCGGATCCTGACCAAGCTGGGCCTGCGCGACCGGGTGCAGGTGGTGGTCCTGGCGTACGAGACGGGCCTGGTGCGGGCGGGCGGCGGGGCGGTCTGAGCCGTGCCGCTGCTCTGGATCAACGGGCCTTTCGGGGGCGGGAAGACGCAGACGGCGTACGAGCTGCGACGCCGGCTGCCCGGCAGTGTGGTGTGCGATCCGGAGCATGTCGGCTTCGGGCTTCATCGCACCCTGCCGCCGGCCCTTCGAGGTGACTTCCAGGACCTGCCGGCCTGGCGGCGGGGCGTGTACGAGGTCCTCGACCTGGCGCTGCGGGAGCACACGGACGGTCCGGTGATCGTGCCGATGACGCTGGTGGAACCTGCGTACTTCGAGGAGGTCGTCGGCAGGCTGCGCGCGGAGCACGGTGCCGACCGGGTGCACCACTTCGCGCTGCTCGCGCGGCGGGAGACGGTCCTGAAGCGGCTGACGGAGCGGGGTCTCGGCCGCGGCCTGAAGCGCGAGAGCTTCGCGGTGAACAAGCTGGACGGGTGCCTGGAGCGGCTGAACGGACCCGAGTTCGCGCACCACATCCGTACCGACCGGCTGACGGTCCCGCAGGTCGCGGACGAGGTGGCGCGCATCGCGGGGCTGCGGCTCGCACCGAACACGGACGGGCCGTTGCGGCACCGGCTGCGCCGGGTGCGTGTGGGTCTCGCCCACATCCGCTTCGACTGAGGGCTGGGCCTTTCGCGCCGCTAGCGCAGGAGGGCTTCGAGGAAGTCGCTGCCCAGGCGGGCGACGACGGTCACGTCCAGCTGGTGCAGGACGTAGCGGCCGCGGCGCTGGGTGGTGAGCAGCCCGGCCTTCTTCAGGACGGCGAGGTGGCGCGAGACCTCGGGGGCGGTGATGCCGTACGCGTCGGCCAGCTCGCTCGTCGTGTACGAGGCGCGGGCGAGGTTGCGGCACATCCGCATCCGCATGGGGTGGGCGACGGCCTCCAGGCGGAGTTTGACCGTGTCCACGGGGGCGGTGCCGGCGAGTTCGCGGGTGGAGACGGGGTACTGGATCACGGGCTGCCAGCCGCGTGCGTGCACGGCGATGAGATGCGGTCGGCCGAAGGCGGTCGGCAGGAAGGTGAGCGCCGAGCCCTGGGTGGTCGTACGGCCGAGGACCAACTTGTCGACGGCTATCCGGGAGCCGCGCTCGTCCTCCTCCAGGCTCATCGCCGGGGAGACGGCGGCGACGGCGTCGGCGAGGCCCTTGTGCCGCAGCAGTTCGGTCTTGTGCCGGGCGTCGGCCGCGAGCTGGACCCGGACCCGGCGCCAGGTGTCGGCGAAGAACGCGTGGTCGCAGTCCTCCAGGAGCCGGCGGATCCACGCGCGCGTGCCGGTCGGATCGGCGAGCATCCGCTCCACGAACGCGGCCTGTCGCGGGCCGCGCGCGGCGGCCAGGTCGAGGGCGCGGCGGCGGGAGTGGGCGTCGACGAGCGGGGAGGGCAGGCCGTCCGCGTACTGGGTGCTGCAGGAGATCTCCAGCGCCGCCCCCACGTAGGTCTCGTCGTTCATCCGGTCGAGGTCGTCGAGTTCCTCGGCGAGCGTCTCGCGCGGCTGGGCGGGCAGCAGGAAGTCGGAACGCGTGGACCTCCACATGAAGTCGGCCTCGTGCATCCGGTCGGCGAGCGCGGGCTCGAGTCCGGCGGCGGTGGTCGTGGCCCAGCCGTGCAGCCCGGGGTGGTGCCCGGGCTCGGACAGCACGTGCATCGCGGCGCCGAGTTCGGCCAGCGGCGAGGGGCAGAAGGAGATCCGCTGGTGCGGCAGTCCGGTGATGTCGATGGTCACGCTCACCCCCCTATGGTGCGGGTCGGGCCGGGCCCCCTGCCGCCCGTTTGACGGCGGCCGTCAATCGGCGCGACCGCGGACCCCGCCCGGCGCATCGTGAAGGGCATGAACGCACTGCACCAGTACCTCCTCGACAGCTACCGGGCCGAGCAGCGTGGGGAGCGGATGCCGCCGATGCCCGGGACCCACGACATCGCGACCCTCCGCGCGGTCCGCGACAGCCGTCGCTTCGACGCCGTCGTCGCCGGCCGCCCGGCCCGTGCGCGGCTGCGCACGGCGCTCAGCCGCCTGCTGCATCCACGGGCGTGCTGAGACGGGCGGGCCCGCCCGCTCCACCACGGGCGTGCTGAGACCGGGAGTCCGGCGTGCCGAGACAGGGAGTCGGGCGTGCCGAGATGAAGGCGGCCCGCCCGCTCCCGGGGCGCGTCATGCGCAGGAATCACGCCACGTGCGAGAGGAACTCCCGCACCGCCTCCCGCACGTCGTCCGCCGTCCATGCCAGCCCCGGCTCGGCCACCGTCACCTCCGTCACCGCCACCCCCGGCGGGCCGCCCGCGCCCGGGCCGCGCCAGCGGCGGAAGAGGACCGTGTCCCTCTCCTCCGCCAGCGCCACCGAAGCCGCCGTCAGGACCTCGGGGTCGTACGGGAGCCACACCTGGAACTGGTGGGTGTGCGGGGTCTCGGGGTGGATGCGGAACCACGGCACCCCTGCCTCCCCGAAGCCGGTCCGCAGCCCGTCGGCCACCACGCGCGCGTGCGCCACGTACGAGGGCAGCCGCGGCAGCTCCAGCTCCAGGCCCCGCAGCGCCGACACCGCGGCCGGAAACTGCTGGAAGAGCAGCCCTCCGTACCGGTGCCGCCACACCCGCGCCTCCTCCATCACGTCCTCGGTGCCCGCGAGCGCCGCGCCCGAAAGGCCGCCCAGGGACTTGTAGAAGGACACGTACACGCTGTCCGCGAGCCCCACGATCTCCCGCAGGTCCCGCCCGAAGTGAGGGGCGCACTCCCACAGCCGTGCGCCGTCGAAGTGCACCACTGCCTCACGTTCGCGCGCCGCCTCGACCACGGCCACGAGCTCCTCCCAGGCCGGCAGCACGAACCCCGCGTCCCGCAGCGGCAGCTCCAGCATCAGTGTCCCGAACGGCTCCGGGTGGTCCCGTACCTCCTCGGCCGTCGGCAACCGCGGCTCGTCCGTCGGATGAACCGTGCGCAGCCCGCTCACCGCACCCAGCGCACCGCCCTCGTGGACCTCCGGATGCGCGAGCGGATGCAGGGCGACGACCGGGCTGCCCGTCCGCCCCGACCAGCAGCGCAGCGCCACCTGCTGGGCCATCGTCCCGGTCGGGAAGAACACCGCGGCCGGGAGACCGAGCGCGTCGGCGACCCGCCGCTCGACCTCCTCGACGAGACCGTCGCCGTACACGTCGAGCCGGCCCCCGTCGTCCTCCGTGCCCGCCGTCCAGTCGGCCAGCTCCCGCAGGCGCTCCCCGACCGTGCCCTCCACCGGCGAGTGCGACAGCTTGCGCCGTGCACCGCCCCACACCTTCGCCTGGATCAGCCGCGCTTCCGTTTCGTCCATGGGCCGATCATCACACCACCACCCACACCCTGTGGACAGCCACGGAGGAGCGCGAAACGCTGGCGTAGCATGACCAGAAATCGTCCGGTACCCCCCGCGGACTGGAACGGAAGGCCGTTGCCGCGTGAACCAACCAGCAGAACCCCGAGCGGAAGACCGACCCGCGCGGCTCACCGTCGGAGTCGTCGGAGCCGGCCGGGTGGGACCCGCCCTCGCCGCCGCTCTCCAGCTCGCGGGACACCGCCCCGTCGCGGTCTCCGCGGTCTCCGACGCGTCCGTGCGCCGCGCCGCCACCCTCCTCCCCGACGTGCCGATCATGCCGCCCGCGCAGGTGCTCGCCCGCGCCGAGCTGGTGCTCCTGACCGTCCCCGACGACGCCCTGCCCGGCCTGGTCGAGGGTCTCGCGGAGACCGGGGCCGTACGGTCCGGCCAGCTGCTCGTGCACACCTCCGGGCGGTACGGAGTGCAGGTCCTGGACCCCGCGCGGCGGGCCGGCGCGCTGCCGCTCGCCCTGCACCCCGCCATGACCTTCACCGGGTCATCCGTCGACGTCCAGCGGCTGGCCGGCTGCTCCTTCGGGGTGACCGCGCCCGTGGAGCTGCGGCTCGCCGCAGAGGCCCTGGTCATCGAGATGGGCGGCGAGCCCGAGTGGATCGAGGAGGAGGCCCGCCCGCTCTACCACGCGGCCCTCGCCCTCGGCGCGAACCACCTGGTCACGCTGGTCGCCCAGTCGATGGAGCTGCTCCGTACGGCCGGCGTCGCCGCCCCGGACCGGATGCTCGGCCCCCTCCTGGGCGCCGCCCTGGACAACGCCCTGCGCTCGGGCGACGCCGCGCTCACCGGCCCCGTCGCGCGCGGTGACGCCGGCACGGTCGCCGCGCACGTCGCCGAGCTGCGCAAGCACGCGCCCGGCACCGTCGCCGGCTATCTGGCGATGGCCCGTACGACCGCGGACCGGGCGCTCGCGCACGGCCTGCTCAAGCCCGAGCTGGCCGAGGATCTGTTGGGTGTGCTCGCAGAGGGGGAACCCCGATGACGTCCACGTCGTCCACGTCGCCGACGACGTCGTTCGCACTGGTCCGCACGGCGGACGAACTG
The DNA here is from genome assembly GCF_036237275.1 of Streptomyces sp. NBC_01353. Classification (GTDB taxonomy): domain Bacteria; phylum Actinomycetota; class Actinomycetes; order Streptomycetales; family Streptomycetaceae; genus Streptomyces. The sequence continues at coordinate 4,853,169 of NZ_CP108352.1, forward strand.
CACGCGCTGGTGGCACGCCGGGCCTCCGCCACCCGGGCCTCCGCTTCCTTCGCCGCACGTTCCGGCGCGGCCGAAAACAGCCGTACCGCCGTCGTCATGACCATGGGGGCCCTCCACGAAGGCCATGCCACCCTCGTGCGTACCGCCCGCGAGTACGTCGGACCCCACGGGTTCGTCGTCGTCACCGTCTTCGTCAATCCGCTCCAGTTCGGTGCGGGCGAGGACCTCGACCGCTACCCCCGCACGCTGGAGGCCGACCTCACGACCGCCGAGGCGGCCGGCGCGGACATGGTCTTCGCACCCGCCGTCGACGAGGTCTACCCCGGCGGGGAGCCCCAGGTCCGGATCAGCGCGGGACCCATGGGTGAGCGCCTCGAAGGCGCCTCCCGGCCCGGCCACTTCGACGGGATGCTCACCGTCGTCGCCAAGCTGCTCCACCTCACCCGCCCGGACCTGGCGCTGTTCGGCCAGAAGGACGCGCAGCAGCTGGCCCTGATCCGCCGGATGGCCCGCGACCTGAACTTCCCGGTGGAGATCGTCGGCGTGCCGACCGTGCGCGAGGGCGACGGCCTCGCCCTGTCCAGCCGTAACCGGTATCTCTCCGGCGGCGAGCGCCGCACCGCCCTCGCCCTCTCCGGGGCCCTGTTCGCCGCGAGCGACCGGCTCGCCGCCCAGCACGCGCTGCGCGCGCGTGCCGACTCGCTGCCCGGTGCGCAGAACCGGGCCGAGACCCGCGCCGAGGCGCTCTCCCGGCTCGGGGAGGCCCGCGCCGCGGCCGACGCCCACGCCGTGGCGCAGGCGACCGAGGGCAACGGAGCCGGAGCCGTACGGGCCGCGGCCCGCGCCGTCCTCGACGAGGCGGCGAAGGCCGAGCCGCCGCTCACCCTCGACTACCTGGCCCTGGTCGACCCGGCCGACTTCACCGAGGTCGCCGACGATCACGAGGGCGAGGCGATCCTCGCCGTCGCCGCGCGCGTGGGCAGGACGCGGCTGATCGACAACATCCCGCTGACCTTCGGAGCCACCAAGTGACCGGAATACGGCTGCAGGCGCCCGCGCCGGGCTGGTCCATCGACGCCGATGTCGTCGTGGTCGGCTCCGGCGTCGCGGGACTGACCGCGGCCCTGCGCTGCACCGCCGCCGGACTGCGCACGGTCGTCGTCACCAAGGCCCGCCTGGACGACGGCTCCACCCGCTGGGCGCAGGGCGGCATCGCCGCCGCGCTCGGCGACGGCGACACCCCCGAACAGCACCTCGAGGACACCCTGGTGGCCGGCGCAGGGCTCTGCGACGCCGAGGCCGTACGGCTCCTCGTCACCGAGGGCCCGGACGCCGTCCGCCGGCTGATCGCCACCGGCGCCGACTTCGACAAGACCGCCGACGGCAAGATCGCGCTGACCCGCGAGGGCGGCCACCACCGGCGCCGGATCGCGCACGCCGGCGGCGACGCCACCGGCCTCGAGATCTCCCGCGCCCTCGTCGAGGCGATACGGGACCGGGGTCTGCGCACCATCGAGCACGCCCTCGTCCTGGACCTCCTCACCGACGACGAGGGCCGCACGGCGGGCGTCACCCTGCACGTCATGGGCGAGGGCCAGCACGACGGCGTCGGCGCCGTCCACGCCCCCGCCGTCGTCCTCGCCACCGGCGGCATGGGCCAGGTCTTCTCGGCCACCACCAACCCGGCCGTCTCCACCGGCGACGGCGTCGCGCTCGCCCTGCGCGCCGGGGCCGAGGTGTCCGACCTCGAGTTCGTCCAGTTCCACCCCACCGTGCTCTTCCTCGGCGCCGGCTCCGAGGGCCAGCAGCCGCTGGTCTCCGAGGCGGTACGGGGCGAGGGCGCCCATCTCGTCGACGCCGACGGGGTCCGGTTCATGCTCGGGCAGCACGAGCTGGCCGAGCTCGCCCCCCGCGACATCGTCGCCAAGGCGATCATGCGCCGGATGCAGGAGCAGGGCGCCGAGCACATGTACCTGGACGCCCGCCACTTCGGCGCCGAGATGTGGGCGAACCGGTTCCCCACCATCCTGGCCGCCTGCCGGGCCCACGGCATCGACCCGGTCACCGAGCCGATCCCGGTCGCCCCGGCGGCCCACTACGCCTCCGGCGGCGTCCGCACCGACCTGACGGGCCGGACCACCGTCCCGGGCCTCTACGCGTGCGGTGAGGTGGCCTGTACGGGCGTCCACGGCGCCAACCGGCTCGCCTCGAACTCGCTCCTGGAGGGCCTGGTCTTCGCCGAGCGCATCGCCGAGGACATCGCCACGCTGGGTCCGCACCGCGAGGGCCTGCCGGTCGTGTCCACCACCTCGTCCGTGCTGCCGCTGCTCGCCCCCGAGACCCGGACCCGCGTCCAGCGGGCCATGAGCGCGGACGCCGGAGTGCTGCGGTCCGCCGAGAGCCTCGCGGACGCCGCCGACGCCCTGGAGGCGCTGAGCCTCACGGCGGCCGAGGACCACCCGGGCAAGGCGGCCGAGCCGGGCGTCGAGTCCTGGGAGACGACGAACCTCCTGTGCGTCGCCCGCGTGCTGGTCGCTGCCGCCCGGGAGCGCGAGGAGACCCGCGGCTGCCACTGGCGCGAGGACCACCCCGAGCGCGACGAGGACTGGCAGCGCCATCTGATCGTGCGCCTCACCTCGGACCGGCGGCTCGTGGTCCGCCGTACCGCCACCGCAGACTTTCCCTCCGTAACCCCCGAAGCCCCCAGGGAGCCGCAACCGTGAGCACGCCAGAGGAACGCCGTCCCGAGCCCGTGGACGTACCCCTGATCCAGATCAGCGCCCCCGCCGAGAGCGCGGGCGGCTGCGGTGACGGCTGCGGCTGCGCCGAGGGCGACGAGGTGTACGAGTGCGGCCTCGACCCCGCGCTCGCCGAGCTGCTCGCCGACGCCGGGCTCGACCCGGTCCAGGTCGAGGACATCGCCCACCTGGCGATCGAGGAGGACCTCGACGGCGGTGTGGACGTGACGACCGTCGCGACCGTCCCCGAGGACGCGATCGCCACCGCCGACTTCACCGCCCGCGAGGCGGGCGTCGTGGCCGGTCTGCGGGTCGCCGAGGCGGTGCTGTCCATCGTCTGCACGGAGACCTTCGAGGTCGAGCGGCACGTCGAGGACGGCGAGCGCGTCGAGGCCGGCCAGAAGCTGCTCTCGGTCACCACCCGTACCCGTGACCTGCTCACCGGCGAGCGCAGCGCGCTGAACATCCTGTGCCGCCTCTCCGGCATCGCCACCGCCACGCGCGCGTGGGCCGACGTCCTGGAGGACACCGGGGCCCGGGTCCGCGACACCCGCAAGACCACGCCGGGCCTGCGCGCGCTGGAGAAGTACGCGGTCCGCTGCGGCGGAGGCGTCAACCACCGGATGTCGCTGTCGGACGCGGCGCTGGTGAAGGACAACCACGTGGTCGCCGCCGGCGGTGTGGCGCAGGCCTTCAAGGCCGTACGGGAGCAGTTCCCGGACGTGCCGATCGAGGTCGAGGTCGACACGCTGCACCAGGTCCGCGAGGTCCTGGACGCGGGCGTCGATCTGATCCTGCTCGACAACTTCACCCCCATGGAGACCGAGGAGGCCGTCGCCCTGGTCGCCGGCCGCGCCGTCCTGGAGTCCTCCGGCCGTCTCACCCTCGAGAACGCGGCGGCGTACGCGGCGACCGGCGTGGACTACCTCGCGGTCGGCGGGCTCACCCACTCGTCCCCGATCCTCGACATCGGCCTCGACCTGCGCGACGCCTCCGAGGCGGCGGTCTGATGCTCCTCACCATCGACGTCGGCAACACGCAGACGGTCCTCGGCCTCTTCGACGGCGAGGAGATCGTCGAGCACTGGCGCATCTCCACGGACCCGCGCCGCACCGCCGACGAGCTGGCGGTCCTGCTCCAGGGCCTGATGGGCATGCACCCGCTGCTGGGGGTGGAGCTCGGTGACGGCATCGGCGGCATCGCGATCTGCTCGACCGTCCCGTCGGTGCTGCACGAACTGCGCGAGGTGACGCGGCGGTACTACGGCGACGTCCCGGCGGTCCTCGTGGAGCCCGGCATCAAGACGGGCGTCCCGGTCCTGACGGACAACCCCAAGGAGGTCGGCGCGGACCGCATCGTCAACTCGGCGGCGGCGGTCGAGCTCTACGGGGGCCCGGCGATCGTGGTCGACTTCGGCACGGCGACGACGTACGACGCGGTCACGGCGCGCGGCGAGTACGCGGGCGGGGCGATCGCGCCGGGCATCGAGATCTCGGTGGACGCGCTGGGCGTCAAGGGCGCGATGCTCCGCAAGATCGAGCTGGCCCGCCCGCGCAGCGTGATCGGCAAGAACACGGTCGAGGCGATGCAGTCGGGCATCGTCTACGGGTACGCGGGCCAGGTCGACGGCGTGGTGTCCCGGATGAAGCGCGAACTGGTCGGCCCGGACGGCGACCCGTCCGACGTCACGGTGATCGCGACGGGCGGCCTGGCCCCGATGGTCCTCGCCGACTCCAAGGAGATCGACGAACACGAGCCCTGGCTGACCCTGATCGGTCTCCGCCTGGTCTACGAACGCAACATCTCCCGCATGTAGCCGGCTCCCGGCCGGGGCCCGAGCGCCCCGGCCCGCGGCCCGCACTCGGCGACAAGGGCGGCCCCCGCCCACAGCCGCCCCGCTCCCCGGCCCCGCCGTGCGCACCCGGTCACCGCCCGCCGAAGGACCCGCCGCCCGGCCCCACCGGGCCCCCGGCAACGGACCCGCGCCACCCGCCGCGGTCCGCCGCCCCGCCCACCGGGCCAGCATCCGTGCGCCGAGCCCGCGCAAGGGCAACGCGCCGGGGATGATCGGTAAACGAAATTTGTCCGATTAGCGCGTATCGTCACCTCATGCCCACGCCATACGGATCCCGCGGCGGCATGGCGTTCAGCGCGGACGAGCTGCGTGTGCTCCGACGCGCCCTTGCCACCGCCCTCAACCCTGCCCCCCTTCAGGACGAGGACGTCCAGGACTGCCTGCGCCTCGCCGAATCCGTGGACGACGCCGTCCGCGAGGCCGGCCGGCTGCGCGCCTTCCTCCTCGCCGACCTGACCCGCTACCGCGAGGCCCTGCCCGGCTCGCTCCCGGGCTATCTGGAGCTCCTCCAGGACGCCCTCGCCGCCGGCCACGACCCCACCGCCGACGACCTCTCCGCCCTGCGCGCCCTGCGGTCCCACCCCCGGGCCGCCGGCCTCCTGGAGCGCTGCCAGGTCCTCGCCGAACGTTCCGTGCGCACGCGCCTCGCCCGCGTCTCCCAGGCCGTGGCCACCGCGCCCCGCACCCGACTGCTCGCCCTTCCCGGCGGTCGCGCCGCCGACGAGCCCAAGCCGTCCACCCCGAAGCCGCCCGCCCCGGTCAAGCGCCCGGCCCCCAAGCCCTCCGAGGTGTTCCCGCCGCGCCGACGCCCCGTACCCCCGCCCCCGCCCGAGGAACGCGTCGCCGGATAGCTACTCTGGTCGGCATGGACTACGTATCCGCGCTCCTGCCCCCCATCGTGATGGCCACGTTCTTCATCTGCCTCGTCGTCACGATCGTGAAGAGCCAGGGCGGTCCCAACAAGGCCAAGGAGGACGCGGCCGTGGACGCCGCCCTCGCCCGCGCCGAGGCCGCCCGTCAGGCGGACCGCAGCAGCGCCTCCTAGTCCCACCCGCATCGAGGACGTACGACAGATTTCATGTCGTACGTCCTTTTTGTTGCGTTTCCTCCGCCGATAACCAGCCATTCCCGGTTCGCTTGACTAAGGTGGCAGTTGTGCCCCGCCAATTGGGAGAGCTCGAAGACGCCGTCATGACACGCGTCTGGCAATGGAACCGCCCGGTGACCGTCCGGGAAGTCCTGGAGGATCTCCAGCAGGAACGGTCCATCGCCTACACCACCGTCATGACGGTAATGGACAATCTCCATCAGAAGGGCTGGGTACGCAGGGAAGTCGACGGCCGTGCCTATCGATATACCGCGGTGTCCACCCGCGCCGCCTACTCGGCCGCACTGATGAACGAAGCCTGGTCCCAGAGCGACAACCCCGCCTCCGCGCTCGTCGCCTTCTTCGGCATGATGTCGAGCGAGCAGCGGGAGGCCCTCAGCGACGCGATCCGCATCGTCGGGCACAACGTCCCCGAGGCCCCCGCCCCACCGGCGGAGAGCGCCGGGGAGCGGACCACCGGCGAGGGCGACGGCGGTACGGGCGACGAGGGGCGATAACGTCCCCCCATGTCGTCGTCCTCCACCGCTTCAAAAGCCGTCACCGTTCGCCGTGCCCGCACCAGTGATGTCGCCGCGGTCCGCCGCCTTGTCGACCCGTACGTCGGCCGCGGCATCCTGCTCGACAAAGCGACGGTGACGCTTTACGAGGACATCCAGGAGTTCTGGGTCGCCGAACGCGACGAGGACGCCGTGGTGGTCGGCTGCGGCGCACTCCACGTGATGTGGGAAGACCTGGCGGAAGTACGTACTCTCGCGGTCGATCCGGAGTTCAAGGGCGCGGGCGTCGGACATCACGTGCTCGACAAGTTGCTGCACACCGCCCGATGGCTCGGCGTGCGCCGGGTATTCTGCCTGACCTTCGAAGTCGACTTCTTCGCGAAGCACGGCTTCGTCGAGATCGGTGAGACTCCGGTCGACGGAGATGTCTACAGCGAGCTCCTGCGTTCCTATGACGAGGGTGTCGCCGAGTTCCTCGGTCTCGAACGAGTGAAGCCGAACACCTTGGGCAACAGTCGGATGCTTCTGCATCTGTGATCGTGCCGAGCGCACGGGAACCCTATGTCCGAATCGCGTACGTTTCCCGCGTTGCCGGGCTTCTGAACCTCTGCCAGGGGTTTGTGTTTTTCCGGGAAAAGCGGTTTCCTTTCCGCGTACTGCATTTTCGATGAAAGGAAATCCGGTGGCACAGAAGGTTCAGGTCCTTCTTGTCGATGACCTCGACGGTGTCGAGGCGGACGAGACCGTGACGTTCGCGCTGGACGGCAAGACCTACGAGATCGACCTCACCACCGCCAACGCGGACAAGCTCCGCGGCCTGCTCGAGCCGTACACCAAGAGCGGCCGTCGCACCGGTGGCCGCAGCGCCGGTACGCGTGGCAAGGGCCGCGTCGCCGCCGGTGGCAGCCCGGACACCGCGAAGATCCGCGCGTGGGCCAAGGAGAACGGATACAACGTGAACGACCGCGGCCGTGTCCCCGCGGAGATCAAGGCGGCCTACGAGGACGCGAACCGCTGAGGCGTCAGCTGCTGAGGCGCCGATCCGTGAGGGCGCGCACTCAGCAGCCGCACCCGATGGCACTCCGCGGCCGCGGTGGCCACGAGCCGTGCGAGACAAGGGGCGCCCGCATCGCCCCGCGTGGCGGCCCGCAGCGCGGGCAGCGAGCCGTCCCCGGCCCGGCCGGGCTCGGGGGCCCGCAGCCACACCGCGGCGCCCGGCGCGCCGGAACCGCTCCGTCCTGGGGGATTGGGAGCGGTCATCCGGCCGCCCGCGCCCAGGGCGACGAGATCCAGTGAGATCCCGCCCCATTCGAGCCAGTCGAGCAGCCCCGGCAGCTCCTCCGCGCTCCCCGCGGCCGTCAGCAGCCGCATTCTGCTCCCCATGAGGGCCACCGGTCCGGTGGCCCTGCCATGTCTGCGCAGCACCGCCCGGCCGGCCGCGGCGGGCAGCTCCAGGACGTCGAAGCGCACCCCCGTGACCAGCTGCACCGGCGGGCCGTCCACGGCCGCCCAGCCGAGCTCGCGCTCGTACCAGCGCACCAGGCCGCCGTCGATCGGCGAGCGGGGCAGCGGGACGGTGAGGGCCATGTCCGGGGAACTCCCGCGAGCACGGGTTGGTTACGCCCGTGATGACTCAGCGTCCTTGATCCAGTGCGCAGAGTGTCCATGATGGGGGCGTACGGGTGCATTCGAGAGCGCAAGGATGTTCGCCCGTAGCGGAGGGAACGGGGGTGTGCCGCATGGAGTGTCAGTGCTTACGGGTAAGACATTCCTAGTGAGGAGGGACGACTTGCGGGCTTTGGTGTCTCACGTTCGCCATCGGCGTACAGATGGCGGGGGTAACTACTTGGCCTGCGGGAACATCGTCTCGCACCATCGGGTTGGAGCATTTGTCGGCTGTTCGGCAGCAGGTCTCCCCGCTTGAGAGGGGGTGATCCGGACGGATGTCGGCAGTTGGAATGAGCGGTCCCCGCTTGCGGGACTAAGCTGCGGAAGGACAGGGAGGGGATCGACCCCTAACTGACTGACCGCTCTGAGGAGCGATTAACGATGTTCGAGAGGTTCACCGACCGCGCGCGGCGGGTTGTCGTCCTGGCTCAGGAAGAAGCCCGGATGCTCAACCACAACTACATCGGCACCGAGCACATCCTCCTGGGCCTTATCCACGAGGGTGAGGGTGTCGCCGCTAAGGCCCTGGAGAGCCTCGGGATTTCGCTCGAGGCGGTCCGCCAGCAGGTTGAGGAGATCATCGGGCAGGGGCAGCAGGCCCCGTCCGGCCACATCCCCTTCACCCCGCGTGCCAAGAAGGTCCTGGAGCTGTCGCTCCGCGAGGCCCTCCAGCTCGGCCACAACTACATCGGCACCGAGCACATCCTGCTCGGCCTGATCCGCGAGGGCGAGGGCGTCGCCGCCCAGGTCCTCGTGAAGCTGGGCGCCGATCTCAACCGGGTGCGGCAGCAGGTCATCCAGCTGCTCTCCGGCTACCAGGGCAAGGAAGCCGCCACGGCCGGCGGTCCTGCCGAGGGCACCCCCTCGACGTCCCTGGTCCTCGACCAGTTCGGCCGCAACCTCACCCAGGCGGCCCGCGAATCCAAGCTCGACCCGGTCATCGGGCGCGAGAAGGAGATCGAGCGGGTCATGCAGGTGCTGTCCCGCCGTACGAAGAACAACCCGGTTCTCATCGGCGAGCCCGGCGTCGGCAAGACCGCCGTCGTCGAGGGCCTGGCGCAGGCCATCGTCAAGGGCGAGGTGCCCGAGACCCTCAAGGACAAGCACCTCTACACCCTGGACCTCGGCGCGCTGGTCGCCGGCTCCCGCTACCGCGGTGACTTCGAGGAGCGCCTGAAGAAGGTCCTCAAGGAGATCCGCACCCGCGGCGACATCATCCTGTTCATCGACGAGCTCCACACCCTGGTGGGTGCGGGTGCCGCCGAGGGCGCGATCGACGCCGCCAGCATCCTCAAGCCGATGCTGGCCCGTGGTGAGCTCCAGACCATCGGTGCGACCACGCTGGACGAGTACCGCAAGTACCTGGAGAAGGACGCGGCCCTCGAGCGCCGCTTCCAGCCCATCCAGGTCGCGGAGCCGTCGCTGCCGCACACGATCGAGATCCTCAAGGGTCTGCGCGACCGGTACGAGGCCCACCACCGGGTCTCCATCACGGACGAGGCCCTCGTCCAGGCCGCGACCCTGGCCGACCGGTACATCTCGGACCGCTTCCTGCCGGACAAGGCGATCGACCTGATCGACGAGGCCGGCTCCCGGATGCGTATCCGCCGGATGACCGCGCCGCCGGACCTCCGCGAGTTCGACGAGAAGATCGCCGGCGTCCGCCGGGACAAGGAGTCCGCGATCGACTCCCAGGACTTCGAGAAGGCGGCGTCTCTCCGTGACAAGGAGAAGCAGCTGCTGGCGGCGAAGGCCAAGCGGGAGAAGGAGTGGAAGGCCGGCGACATGGACGTCGTCGCCGAGGTCGACGGCGAGCTGATCGCCGAGGTCCTCGCGACCGCCACCGGCATCCCGGTCTTCAAGCTGACCGAGGAGGAGTCCTCGCGTCTGCTCCGCATGGAGGACGAGCTCCACAAGCGCGTCATCGGCCAGAAGGACGCCGTCATCGGCCTCTCGCGGGCGATCCGTCGTACGCGAGCCGGTCTGAAGGACCCGAAGCGTCCCGGTGGCTCGTTCATCTTCGCCGGCCCGTCCGGTGTCGGTAAGACCGAGCTGTCCAAGGCTCTCGCCGAATTCCTCTTCGGCGACGAGGACGCGATGATCTCCCTCGACATGTCGGAGTTCAGCGAGAAGCACACGGTTTCCCGTCTCTTCGGTTCTCCCCCCGGATACGTGGGCTACGAAGAGGGCGGCCAGCTCACCGAGAAGGTGCGCCGTAAGCCGTTCTCCGTCGTCCTCTTCGACGAGGTCGAGAAGGCCCACCCCGATATCTTCAATTCCCTTCTCCAGATCCTGGAGGACGGTCGACTGACCGACTCCCAGGGCCGGGTCGTGGACTTCAAGAACACGGTCATCATCATGACGACCAACCTCGGGACCCGGGACATCTCGAAGGGCTTCAACCTGGGCTTCGCGGCCCAGGGCGACACGAAGTCCAACTACGAGCGGATGAAGGCGAAGGTCAGCGACGAGCTGAAGCAGCACTTCCGCCCGGAGTTCCTGAACCGTGTGGACGACATCATCGTCTTCCCGCAGCTCACCGAGGCCGACATCCTGCAGATCGTCGACCTGATGATCGGCCGGGTGGACGAGCGCCTGAAGGACCGGGACATGGGCATCGAGCTCTCCCAGTCCGCGAAGGAGCTGCTGGCCAAGAAGGGTTACGACCCGGTCATGGGCGCCCGGCCGCTGCGCCGGACGATCCAGCGCGAGGTCGAGGACTCGCTCTCCGAGAAGATCCTCTTCGGCGAGCTGCGCCCCGGTCACATCGTGGTCGTGGACACCGAGGGCGAGGGTGAGGAGAAGAAGTTCACCTTCCGCGGCGAGGAGAAGTCGGCCCTGCCGGACGTCCCGCCGATCGAGCAGGCGACGGGCGGAGCGGGCCCGAACCTCTCGAAGGACGCGTAAGCGTTCGATCGCGCAACAGGGGCGGCCCCGGACTCGGAAGAGTCCGGGGCCGCCCCTTTTCACGCCTCAGGTGGTGCGGAGGTCGAGGTGGGGGTGTGCTCGCAGGGCCGCCAGGTCGAGGCGGTCGAGCGCGTCCACCTGGGTGGCCTGGAGGCTGAGGACCCGCAGCCCGGGCATACCGGCGAGGGCCCGCACGTCGTCGGGCCGCAGGGGCGTGTCCCGCAGCCGGATCACCTCCAGACCCGCCAGCTCGGTGAGCGGGACGAGACCGGTCACCCCGGTGCAGTCCTGGAGGGTCAGACGTGTGGGCGTCGCGCCGCAGTCGCGGAGCCACTCCATGCCGTCCAGCGTGGGGTTGTCGACGATCTCGACGTGGCAGGTGCGCGCCCCTGCCACGGCCTGGGCGAGTTCGACGCCGGTGAAGTCGCCCATGAAGCACAGGTGGGCGACCGGGCCGAGCAGGCTCAGCTGCGCCAGCTCGGCCCGGGACGAGACGAGCAGGGGCGTCGTACCGAGGTCGAGACGCGCCAGGACCTCCCGGGCGTAGGCGGCGGGGGGAAAGAAGCGCCAGCGGAAGGCCAGCCGGTGGGCGACGTGCGAACCCACGAAACCGCGCGCGTACGGGACGGCTTCCGCACCGCCGACCGAGCAGATCACCTCGATCACGTGCTCGTCGAACCGGCCGTCCTCGTGGGGGCCCGGCAGCAGCGGCAGGACGTAGGGGCCGAGCCGGGCCAGCTGGTTCACCTGCTCGGGGCTGCGCGGGGGCAGTACCGACTTCACGGCGTTCCGTACCCGGTGGTGAAGGGGCTCGGACAGCCACGCCGCGTGCTGGGCGCACAGCGCCGCCAGGACGTACAAGGTGGTCTTCAGGTCCCATTTCCGGCCGGCCGAGCCCGCCGCAAGCAGCCCCTCCACCAGGACCGGGAGTTCCCGGCGGGAGCAGTGGCCGGCCGCCAGGAGGAGCACGTCGTGCCATTGCTGCTCCCGTGCGTGGCGCAGGAGCTCCGGTACGAGGTCGTCCTCCACGAACTCCTTCGCCGCCAGGAAGTCCTGGAACGTCCGGTGCGCGAACTGGAAGACGTCGTCCGTCCGCTGCTGGAGGAGGCCGCTGCGGTTGAGGAGGTGGGTGAGGATCTCCTCGGGCGTGCCCTGTCCGGCGACCCGTGGCATCCCCGGCAGCGCGCGGTTCAACTGGTGCAGCGCCTGGTCGCGGGTGCACTCCGTCTGGCCGCCCCGGACCAGCCAGGCCGCCAGGCGCTGGAGGAGCTGCTGGTGCTCCTCCACCGACATCCGGATGCCGTCGGGGGCGTCGATCCGGCGCCGGTCGTCGCGGGCGCCGAGGAGCATCTGGAGCGCCGACTCGTACAGCGCCCAGCGGGTCTCGGGCAGGAACCCCTCCCGTAACCGGTGCAGGGCGCAGATCACCGCGCAGAGGAGCGGGGTACGGGCGAGGTCGGAGAGGGTCGGATTGTGGCGGAACTGCTGGAGCAGGTCCTGTTCGAGGCCTTCGAGGGCCTCGGGATCTTCGCCGTCGAGGCCTGCCGCGTCGTGCCAGGCGGTGACGAACGCCTGGATGTCCTGGTCCCGCATGGGCAGGAGGGTCAGCTCCTCGAAGCCCTCGGTGGCCAGCCACTCCGGCTCCACGGCGAGCGGCCGTACCGTCGCCACACAGCGGGTACGGGGGAAACGGGCGAGGAGCCCCGAGAGCCAGTCGTGCGCGGCCTCCCGGTCCTCCTGGGGCACCTCGTCGAGACCGTCGACGAGCAGCAGCCCCCGGCCTCCGGACAGGACCCGGCCCGCCCAGCCGTCGGGCGCTGGGTCGATCATCAGGCCCGCGACGTCGGGGAGTTCGGCGGGCGGGGGGAACCCGGAGCCGCGGGCCCGGAGGGTACGGAGCGGGACGACGAACGGCACGAGGCCGTTCAGTTCGGCGAGTTGGGGGCCGAGGGTGCCGCCGGCGGCGTGGGCGGCGAGCCACCAGACCAGGGTGGTCTTGCCGGCGCCGGCGTCGCCGCGGAGGAGGACGCGCGGGCGGGAGGCGAGGAGTTCGTCGATGCGGTGCGGGACGGGGGTGGACCCGGGATCCCTGGAGGTGGCCTCCAGGGACAGATAGGCGGCGTCCAGGTCCCAGGACGCGGCGCGCCGGCCGAGTTCGTCGAGGCCGAAGATCCGCGTCCTGCGATAGGCGGCTTCGACGGCCTCCGCGTACTCCTGCTCGTAGGGGGAGTCGGCCGTGCTGTGCCGGGTGAGGGTCGTGAGTGAGGGGAAGCCCCGGCCGGTGGCCTGGGTGTAGGCGACCAGGAAGTCGGCGTTCGCGGCGATGGCGCTCATGGGCACGCACTCCACCCGCCGGTGTCCCCGCCCGCGCGGGATCTCCCTGACGATGCCGAGCAGCCCGTCACCGGCGACGACGGGTCCTCCGGACAGTCCGGCGAGGGGCGAGCTTCCGTCGGAGGGCTCGGTGGCCGGGGGCGCGTCGAGCTCGACGACCATCGTGTGGCGGATGAGCCCGGCGAGCGGGAGGAGCGTGCCCCGGTACTGATCGCTCTCCAGCTTCCGCCCTTCCGCGTACCGCTGCACGCGGGGATAGCCGAGGATCTCGCAGTCGGGCACGGGCCGGTCGGTGGCCACCCGGCCGATCGCGGCGCGGTACGTGTCGCGGGGTGCGATGTCGCCAGGCATGGCGAGCAGGCTCTCCGGGGCCTGGAGGAGCGCCGCGTCGAGTCGCTGGTCCGACCAGATCACCTGACAGAGGACCGACTCGCCCCGGCCGGGCACGGACACCCAGGCCGAATGGGCGGTCCGCAGCACATGGGCGCAGGTGAGGACGGTGTCGTCGGTGAGCAGGACTCCGCTGCCCTGCTGGGCGTGCCGGTCGGAGCGGACGGCGACGGGGAGGCGTACGGAGGGGCTCGGTATGCGGTCCGTCAACGCGCCGGCCCGCCACCGAAGTCGGAGGTGTCACCGACGTCGTCGTTGCCGACGAGCCAAGGCCCGTTCGTGGCGGCGTTCCGGGGCTTGAGGGTGAATGAGACGCGATGCGTCTCGCCCCGGGTACGGGAGGCATCGGTCCCGGCCTCGACGACCCAGGCCTTGACCTTGCTCCCGCCCTTGATCTCCTTGCGGAGTTCGATCGTGAACTCCATCTCGATATCGCCCACTTCGAAGGCGACGGGCTTTCCGGTGGCGCGGGTGGCGGCGTCGACGAGTTGGTCGCGCACGGACTCGATGGCGTCGGCGAGCTCGATGTCGGTCATGATCGGGAACGTACCGGGGGAGGGTGGGGTCGGTCAGGTCATGTGCGGATGTCGACGGTGGGCGGAAGGTGTTCGGTGCCGGTGACCGTGGCGCCGTACATGTCGACGATCAGGAGATGTTCCAGCCGCGCCAGGGGTGCGAGGTCGTGGACCAGGCCGTGGCTGTTGCGGAGGTTCAGCCTCCGCAGGGCGGGGAAGCTCCGGGCGATCTGCTCGAGGATCGGGGCGTCAAGGTGATCGACCACGATCACATGGTCCACCTGCGGCAGGACGACGGTGTCGGGGCATGAGCGGAGGGTGGAGGCCGTGACCGAGAGCCCCCGCAGACTGGGCACTCCGGCCACGGCGATCCAGTCGTCCTCGGTCGGTGAGGTGAACCAGACGAGGTCCAGATCCACCAGCCGAGGAACGCGGCACGTCCCCTCCGACGCTTCGCGGGAAGGCGTCCCCCGGAGAAGCCGCCACAGGCTGTTCCGGGACGTGTCCTCGGCGAATTCGAGGGAGCGCACGCCCGCCAGGACGGGGCCGAGCGCGGCCGCGCCACGGCTGGAGATGCTCTGGCGGATGTCGAGCAACTCGGGCCGTACCCCCAGGCGTACGAGTTCGTCGATCTGATCGTCGGAGCGGAGAGTGAAGTACAGCGCGTCGGGGTCGAGGCGGGCGATGATCTCCTGCGCGTACTGCCGCACCTCGAACCGGGACCACCCCCACATCAGCTGCGACCGGACCCTCAGCGTCGTGTGCCCGGTGAACCGGGCCAGGTAGGGCAGCGCGGCGTCGTCGGTGATGTGCGTGGCGGTGGTCACGGCCATGGCCGCCTCGTCATGCGTCAAGCCGTCCGGGTCCGGCAACAGGTCCAGAACGGTGCGCCCCACCGACGCCAGCTCCCGCGCCTCCTCCGCGTCGCGCGGCGGAATCACCTCCGCCGTCCGCGCCCGGATCCGTTCCCGGATCTCCGGGGCCACCTCCGTCGCGTGGTCCAGCGCCGTCGCCGCAACGACCAGGATGCGGAGGTGCGTGCGCCGCGCCACCTCCGCGTCCGCCGCCTTCAGCAACTCCTCGAAGATCTCCGCGCATTCGCGCGGCCGCGCGTGACCGACGGCCATGCGGATGACGTCCTCCCACTGGTCGTCCGCCGCGTGCTGGACGAGGACGCCGATGTCCCACCGGTCCACCAGGGCCTTCGCCGCCAGGTAGTCCTGGAAGGTGCGGTGGACGAAGTCGACCGTGTCCGCCGTCGGTTCGCGCAGCAGGCCGCTGCGGTGGAGCAGGTGGGTGAAGACCACGCCGGGGTCGACCCCGGCCGCCTCCGTGATCGCGGGCACCGCCTCCCGTACGACCGACTCCGCGTGCGAACGGTCCATCGTCGTCCGGCCGTTGAGCGTCAGCCAGTACGCGATCCGCTGGATCAGCTGGATCTGGGGCGCCTCGCCCAACTCGATCCCGTACGGCGTGCCCATGTCCCGCTCGCGGTCCCGGCGTGAGAGCAGCATCGAGAGTGCCGCGTCGTACAGCGCCTTGCGGCCGCGTGGCAGGAAACCGCGCCTGCCGCGGTGCAGGGCGCAGATCAGACCGCACATCAGGGGGTTGGTGGCGAGCTGGGCGACGTCGGACGTGGTCCGCAGGGCGTCGAGGAGGGGCTGTTCGTACGGTGCGGCCTCCGGCCCGGCGGCCTGGTGCCAGCGGCGGACGAAGGTGCTGACCTCGGCGCTGGACATGGGGGCGAGGCTGAGCTCGGTGAAGCCGTCCGACGCCAGCCAGTCGTCGCGTACGGCGGTGGGGCGGGAGGTCACGAGCCAGCGGTTGCCGTCGTAGGAGTCGAGGAGGTCCCGCAGCCAGCGGCGGGCGCGGTCGCGCTCGGCCTCGGGGATCTCGTCGATGCCGTCGACCAGGACGAGGCCCCGTCCGGCGGCGAGGACGCGGTCGGCCCAGCCGTCGGGCGGGGAGAGCGGGCAGTCGACGGCGGAGAGGAAGCGGTCGGGGGCGGGGAGCCGCTCGCCGTGGCGCGTGAGGGTGCGGAGGGGGAGGACGAAGGGGATCCGGTCGCGGAGGTAGGCCATGTCCTCCGTCTGCTCGTCCCGGGCCGATGAGACCGCCAGCCACTGCACGAGGGTCGTCTTGCCGGAGCCGGCCATGCCGCGCACGAGCACCTTGTCGTGCCGGGCGAGGGCGAGGTCGGCGCGGCCGCCGAGGAGGTCGCTGCGGTGGATGACCGTCGCCGTGCCGGAGCGGAAGGAGGTCCAGGTGGATGCCGGGCCTTCCTCGCCCGCACCATGGCCCGCCACGGCGAGCGGCTCCCCGCCCGCCACCGCGCCCGGCACCCGGCGCACCCGCTCGATCTCCGCCCCGCTCTCCCTCTCGTCCGGCTCCGCGAGCCACGTCCCGGCCCCGCTCCCCGCCGCGAACCACGCGCTCGTCCCCGCCCCCGTCGCCTCCAGCGACAGATACGCCACGTCCAGCGGCCACTTCTCCGGCGCGTCCCGCAGGTCCACCCCGTAGATCGTGAGGCTGCCGTGCTTCTTCGCCATGTACGCCAGGTAGCGCCGCTCGAACTCCGCGTCCCGCGCGTCCACCCGGGGCGTCCGGCGGATCACCTCGTCGACCTTGGCGGTCAGCTCCTGCTGGCCGCGGGTCTGCTCCACGAGCGTGCGGGCCACGAACGTGGAGCGCTGGGTGAAGAACTCCAGGATGTGCAGGCAGGCCCACTCGGTGAGCGAGTCGAGGAAGTGGACGGAGTCCGTCGACAGGCCGTCCGGGGCCGGGGCCGCCGCGCGCAGGCTGCGGGCGAGGGCCGGGGCGCCGAGGTGGACCGCCTGGACGTCGTCCATGTCGAGGTCGCCGAGGGCGAGGAGCGTCGCGGCCAGGGTGTCGGCGAGCGCCTCGGCCTCGTCGGCGGGGAACGGGGGCTCGCCCGGGCCGGTGCGGGCCCGGTCGACCAGGGTCGCGGCCAGCTTGCGGACGCCCTTGTCCGTCAGAGTGCGCTGCTCGCCGCGGTAGGACACGAGCCGGGAGAGCCGGATCGGCTTGTGGGCGCCGGTGACACCGGCGCCGGGACCGTCCTTGACCAGCAGTTTCTTGAACAGAGGGCCGATCGTGGACGACGCGAGTCGCATGCCGATGAGTGCTGGATCCACGTGCGTCCCCCGAAGCGACCGTGCTGTTCGAACCGTGCCGTCAGCGTAGTGGGGGACGGCCTTCGACAGGCCTTGGTTGCGTGACCCAGGTCCCATTCGTGGGCGGCGCGCCGTGACAAGGCGCACAGGCGTTTCGAGGGGTACTAACCGGAATAGTGATGGCGTTTGCGGTCGATTCGGGACGTTCAGGGCCTGGGCGCCGGGACCTTGGTCCCTAGGGGCCGCGAACCGTACGAGAAGCGGCCTGGCGGTCCCATCCGGGCAGGCCCGACGTGCGTATAAACCGTTTCCCTTGTGCCGCTTTGTCCGGTTTCAGGCAGGGTGTCCCGGGTCGTCAAGACCCGAACATCTCCTGGAGATCGCTACGACGCAATGTCGTAGATGGGGTGTTTTACGCCGGATGGGGGTCCGGGTTACCAAGGATGAGCAACAGCCCGCCCGGCGCAGCGATCGCGTCGGGTCCCGTTCTGTCCGGAGGTTTTCCCCCGTATGTCGAAGCGCGTCATGAACCCCGCCCGTATCACCGCCGTCGCCCTTGCCACCGCCGGCCTGGGAGCGTCGCTGGTGGCCGGAGCAGGGTCCGCCTTCGCCGCCGAGGGCAAGGCCGCCACCATCGCGACTGCCGCGACCGGTGCGTCCACTGCCGTCGCCGCGCAGGCCGATGCCCAGGCCCAGGCCGCCGTCAAGGCCGCCGTCGCCAAGCAGGCCGCCGCCAAGAAGGCTGCCGTCGCCAAGGCCGTGAAGGCCGCCCCGGTCGCCGCCAAGAAGGCTCCCTCCTGGGTCAAGCCGGTCGGTGGCTACACGCTGACCGCCAGCTTCAACCAGGGTGGCGCCATGTGGGCCCACAAGCACTCGGGCCAGGACTTCGCCGTCCCGGTCGGCACCCCGGTCAAGGCCGCCGGCGCCGGCACCGTCGTGAAGGCCGGCCCGAACGGCGGCGGCGACGGCCCCGCGTACGGCAACGCCATCGTCGTCAAGCACGCCAACGGCAAGTACTCGCAGTACGCCCACCTGTCGAAGATCAACGTGCACATAGGCCAGAAGGTCGGCGCCGGTCAGAAGATCGCCCTGTCGGGCAACACCGGCAACTCCTCCGGCCCGCACCTGCACTTCGAGATCCGTACGACCCCGAACTACGGCTCCGCGCTCAACCCGGCCGCGTTCCTGCGTTCGATGGGCGTCTCCATCTGACCTGAGGAACGCTTCACCGCGCGCTGTGCGCCTGGGTGATCAGATCGAGGGCGACCTCGAGGACGGCTTCACGCTTCTCCTCGGGGTCGCCCTCGACGTTGTCCATGAAGAACATCCCCGCGTGCAGGGTGAAGATCGCGCTCACGCAGCGCACCCGGTCGATCACGGCGAAGTCCGGCTCCTGGATCAGGCTGCTCAGCTCGATCATCCGCTCCTTGAAGGTCAGGCCGATGCTCAGCTCGCGGACGGCCGCCTGGTTCTCCTGCATGAAGCGGAACAGCGGGGCCGCGCTGATCAGGGATTCCTGGTAGCGGCGCAGGATCTCCTCCCTGACCTCCAGCGTGCGCGGCTGCTCCCGCGCCCATGCGATCAGCTCGTCCACGGGCCGGGTGAGGTCCTGGAAGATGCCGATGATGATGTCTTCCTTGGTCTTGAAGTGGTAGTACAGCGCGGCCTTGGTGACGTCGAGGTGCTCGGCGATCTCGCGCAGTGAGGTCTTCTCGTAGCCCTGTTCGGCGAAGAGTTCGAGGGCCACGTCCTGGATGCGCTGCCGCGTGTTGCCTCTGGCCATGGTCCGCTCCCACACACTCAATACTTACTTGACGACCGGCTAGTTACAGGTCTACCGTCCCCAGTGTAGTAACTAGCCGGGCGGCAAGTAAGTGCCCGATGTGGTTGTGGGGAGCGGAAGCATGGCGACGACCGAATCAGTCAAAACATCCGGGGAGGGAGAGGTCGAGCAGCCACGCAGTGTCCGCGTCGTCCTCCTCGCCCTCATGATCGCGATGCTGCTCGCGATGCTCGACAACATGATCATCGGCACCGCGATGCCGACGATCGTCGGCGAGCTCGGCGGCCTGGAGCACCTCTCCTGGGTCGTCACCGCCTACACTCTGGCCACCGCCGCCTCCACCCCCATCTGGGGCAAGCTCGGCGACATGTTCGGCCGCAAGGGCGTCTTCCTCACCTCGATCGTGATCTTCGTGATCGGCTCGGCGCTCAGCGGCATGGCCCAGGACATGGGCCAGCTCATCGGCTTCCGCGCCGTCCAGGGCCTCGGCGCCGGCGGTCTGATGGTCGGCGTCATGGCGATCATCGGCGACCTGATCCCGCCCCGTGAGCGCGGCAAGTACCAGGGCATGATGGCCGGCGTCATGGCCCTCGCCATGATCGGCGGACCGCTGGTCGGCGGCACCATCACCGACCACTGGGGCTGGCGCTGGTCCTTCTACATCAACCTGCCGCTCGGCGCCGTCGCCCTCGCGATGGTCACCGCCGTGCTCCACCTGCCCAAGAAGGAGCGCGACCGCTCCACCCGGATCGACTTCCTCGGCGCCGGGCTGCTGACCGTCGGCATCACCGCGATCGTCCTGGTCACCACCTGGGGCGGTACGGAGTACGCCTGGGGCTCCGCGACCATCGTCGGCCTCTCGGTCGCCGGTGTCGCCGCACTCGCCGCCTTCCTCTGGGCCGAGACCCGCGCCGGTGACCCGGTCGTGCCGCTGCACATCTTCCGGAGCCGCAACTTCACCCTCATGTCGGTCATCGGCTTCCTCACCGGCTTCGTGATGTTCGGCGCGGTCCTCTTCCTGCCGCTCTTCCAGCAGTCCGTGCAGGGCGCCTCGGCCACCAACTCCGGCCTGCTGCTCCTGCCGATGCTGCTGTCGATGATGGTCGTCTCGCTCATCTCCGGCCGGATCACCACCAACAGCGGCAAGTACAAGATCTTCCCGATCATCGGTACGGCGCTGATGGTGATCGGCCTGTTCCTGCTCGCGCAGATGGACACCGGCACCTCCCGCCTCACCTCCGGGATCTACATGGCGGTGCTCGGCGCCGGCATGGGCTTCCTGATGCAGATCACGATGCTCGTCGCGCAGAACAGCGTCGAGATGAAGGACATGGGCGTCGCCTCGTCCGCGACCACCCTCTTCCGTACTCTCGGCTCCTCCTTCGGCGTCGCGATCATGGGCGCGCTCTTCACGAGCCGCGTCCAGGACGAGATGGCGGCGCGCGGCGGCTCGGAACTGACCCAGCAATCCGCCCAGCTCGACGCGGCGTCCCTGGCGCAACTGCCCGCCGCGCTGCGCGAGGCGTACCAGCACGCGGTCTCCGCCGGCACGCACTCCGCCTTCCTGGTCGGCTCGGCGGTCGCCGTCATCGGCTTCGTCCTCGCCTTCCTCGTCAAGGAGGTGGCGCTGCGGGGCGCCGGGCCGGAGGCGAAGCCGCAGCCCACCGACGAGGCGCCGAAGGTCGCCGAGACCGTCTGACCTGCGCTCGTACGTGAGAGGGCCCCGGCACACCAGGTGTGCCGGGGCCCTCTCACGTACGACGTCGTCCTAGGGCCTGTCCGGCGGATCAGGGTCGGACAGGCCCTAGTCCGCGAACTTGATCATCGGGAAGCTGCCGGTGTTCGTCGGAGCGTGGTCCGGGAGCCAGAGCACCGCGATCGCTCCGCCCGCCCCCTCCGGCGTGCCCTCGGGCGCCGCGTTGCGGAACGTCAGCCGGGCCCCGAGGACCCGCGCCTGTCCTGCCGCGATCGTCAGCCCCAGCCCGTGGCCCTGGCCCGCGCGGTCGCTCGCGCCGGTACGGAAGCGGCTCGGGCCCTCGCGGAGCAGCGCCTCGGGGAAGCCGGGGCCGTGGTCCCGGACCCGTACGACCCGGCCCTCGACCGTCACCTCGACCGGCGCCTTGCCGTGCTTCGCCGCGTTCGCGAGGAGGTTGCCCAGAATCCGCTCCAGCCGGCGCGGGTCGGTGCTCACCCAGGACTCGTGGACCACGTGCACGACCGCCTCCGGGTCGAGCGCCCGCACCCGCCGCTCCACGAACTCCCCGAGCGAGACCTCCTGGAGCTCGGCACGCTCCGACGCGCTGTCGAGCCGGGCGACCTCGAGCACGTCCTCGACCAGGGTCCGCATGGCCTGCGCCCGGTCCCGTACGAGCTCGCTGGGGCGTCCCGGCGGCAGCAGCTCCGCCGCCGTGAGCAGACCGGTCACCGGGGTCCGCAGCTCGTGCGCGATGTCGGCGGTGACCCGGCGCTCGGCCTCGATCCGCTCCTGCAGGGCGTCGGTCAGGGCGTCCACCGCGCGGGCAAGCTCGTCGGTCTCGTCGCGGACGACTCCGCCGATCGCTTTCCGTACCCGTACGTCCGTGTTGCCCTGCGCGACCTTGCCGGCCGCCGCGGCGGCCTTCCGCAGCCGGCGCGAGAGCTGGCCGCCGATGAGCACGCCGAGCGCGCAGCCACCGAACACCACCGACACCGAGCCGATGACCAGGGCCCGGTCGAGATCCTTCATGATCGCCGTGGAGCGGTCGGCGAACGGGATGTGCAGCGACAGCACGTCCCCGTTGGCCAGCGGCACGGCCGCCCAGACGTCGGGCGGACCGCCGTGCCGGTGCTCCTGGACATACGTACCGCGCCGCTTGTCCCGCATGAGCTGGTCCAGCTGCGGCGGCAGCATCGGGTCGTTGATCTTGGTGCCGAAGCGGGGCTCCTTCGGCTTGGAGCTCTCGTACATCCGCTGCGCGAAGAGGAGCCGCTCCATCTGCACCTCGCGCGCGTTGTCGAGCATCGAGACCCGCGCCGAGTTGTGGACGACGAGGCTGAGGGTGACCGCGATCAGCGCGCCCACGGCCGCGATGGCGACGGCGATCTTCCAGCGGACCCCCGTACGGAGGGCGAGCGGCCTCACCTGCTGACCCGCTTCACCGGCTGACCTGCTTCATCCCGCTGACCCGCTTCATCCCTTGAGCTTGTAGCCGAAGCCGCGGACCGTCTCGATCCGGTCCTGGCCGATCTTGGTTCGCAGTCGCTGGACGTGGACGTCCACCACCCGGGTGTCGCCGCCCCAGCCGTAGTCCCAGACCCGCTCCAGGAGCTTGTCCCGGGACAGGACCGTGCCCGGCGCGGACGAGAACTCGAGCAGCAGACGCATCTCCGTCGGGGTCAGCCCGACCGGCACCCCGCCCTTGCGGACCTCCATGCCCTCGGTGTCGACCTCCAGGTCGCCGAAGACCAGCACCCCGCCCTCGGGCGCGTCGGCGCGTCCCGCGTCACCGCCCGCCGGGCCGCCGGCGTGCCCGAAACGGCGCAGCACGGCGCGGATCCGGGCCACGAGCACGGCACCGTCGAAGGGCTTGGTCACATAGTCGTCGGCCCCGGCCTCCAGGCCGAGGACCACATCGATGGAATCGGCGCGCGCGGACAGCATGATCACGGGCACGGTCGACTCGTCACGGATCCGGCGGCACAGACTGACGCCGTCCATGCCCGGCAGCATCACGTCGAGCAGCGCGATGTCGGGCCGGTCCGCCCGGAACGCCTCGAGCCCGGACAGGCCGTCGGGCATGGCGGTCACGGTGAAGCCGTCCCGCTCCAGTGCGAGCTGGGTCGCTTCACGGATGACGTCGTCGTCCTCGACGAACAGCACATGGGTCTCGGCCATCGTGCGCCTTCCTGCCTTCCGTTCCTTCTCGTTCCGCTCGAAGGCGGTGCAGTCTGGTTCAGTTGCCGCTCGGCTCGACGGTCGCGGGGCCGTCGATGCCTCCGTCGCCGACCGCGCGGCTGTAGTCGTTGTGCACCCAGTCGTGCTGGCTGAACTTGCTCCCCGCCCAGCGGTACGTGATCACGTCCTCGCCCGAGGGGTAGGCGACCGGGTCGCCCTTGGCGTACACCTGCTTGGTCACGACGAGGTCGCCCCGGTCGATCGTCGCGTAGACGGCGGCGTCCTCCGCCATGAACACGTTCCTGTACTCGCCGCTCTCCTCGCGGTACACGTACGTGCCGATACCGACGGCATCTCCGCAGGTCATCACGTTGACGACGACATCGGGCGCGGTCCCGCCGGTCAGATTCCCGTAGGAGGTGTCCACCGGGTACGCGTCCGCGACGCACGGCTTCAGATCGGCCTTCAGCCGCTCGCCGATCTTCGGGTCGGCCTTGATGAGCGCGATCGGGTCGACGCGCTCGGCGGGCATCTGCCCGGAGGAGGCCGAGGGGGACGGCGCCGGTACGGCCGATCCCGCCTCGTCGGCGCGTGCGGCGCCCTCGTCGCGCGAGCCCGTACCGCCGGTGGAACACGCGGTCATGAACAGCCCGATGGCGACGAGCCCGGCCAGTGCCGTGGTACTCGTCGCCCGGATGATCCGGCGACGCCGTGGGCCGCAGTGCCCGTCGTCGTCGCCGTCGTGTCTGGCGCCTAGGCCGCGCACCGGTGCTGCCCCCGTTCGTCGGGTCGTACGGTCGACCGCTCCAGAGCACGGGCGTCGTCGACGCCACGGCTCTCCAGTTCCTGACGCAGTCGGGCCAGTGCGCGGTGGAGCGTGGACTTCACCGTACCCGTCGACATGCCGAGCGCGGCCGCGGTCTCCTCCGTGCTCATCTGCTCCCAGTGCCGCAGGACGACCACGCTGCGCTGCTTCGGCGCGAGGACCTTGAGGATGTCCATGAGCAGGGCACGGTCGGCGTGCTGCTCGGTGGCGTCGTCGACGGAGGCGTCGGGCAGCTGCTCGGTGGGGACCTCGTCGAGCTTGCGGGCCCGCCACCACTCGGTGCGCGTGTTGATCATGACCCGGCGCAGGTACGCGTCGGCGAGCGACTTGTCGGCGATGCCGTCCCAGCGGCCGTACGTCCGTACCAGCGCCGTCTGCAGCAGGTCCTGCGCGTCGACGGGGTCGGGGACGAGACGGCGGGCGCTGCGCAGCAGCGCGTCCTGCCGAGTGCGGACGTACTCCTCGAAGTCGAGCACCTCTCCGTGCGACATCTGAACCGCCTCCGATCCCCGTGACCAGCCTGTTTGGCTTACGTCGACGAAGTTACGGAGCAGTTGTCACGAGGCTGTCCGGGGCAGCCGTCGGAGGATGCACGGCTGCCCATCGGTTGTGTAACAGGGGCCGGGGATGGGTAGGAGGTCCGATTCGGCTCAGGACGGTGGGCGGGTCGGTCGGGGCCCGGGCGGGTTGGGGTTGGGGCTGCGGGCGTCTCGGTCGGGACTCCGGAGGTCGGGTTCGGGTCTGAGAACGGGTCGGTCGGGGCTTCGGGCGTCTCGGGCAGGACTCCGGCGGGGCGGGCTCGGGACTTCGGGCAGGTCGGTCAGGACTGCGGCAGGCGGTACAAGCCGTCCTCGAGCGGCTCGACCAGGCCGTCGGCGACCAGGCCGTCCAGCGCACGGGCCCGCTGCACCGGCTCGTCCCAGACCGCGTCCAGGGCGGACTGCGGCACGGCGCCCACCGTCTCCCGGAGCACGGCGAGCAGCCGGCCGCGGACCTGCCGGTCCGTACCCGCGTACGTCTGACCGCGCCGCGCCGGCCCCTCGTGGGCCGGCTTCCCCGACATCCGCCAGACGCAGCTGGCCGCGATCGGGCAGCGCCCGCAGTCCTCGTTCTTCGCCGTGCAGACCAGTGCGCCCAGCTCCATCGAGGCGGCCGCCCAGCGGGCCGCCGTCGCCTCGTCCTCGGGCAGGAGCGCCCGCGCGAGTCTCCGCTCGGCGGCGGTCGTGGCGTTCGGCGGGTACTGCACGCCCGAGGCGGCCCGGGCGAACACCCGGCGGACATTGGTGTCGAGCACCGGATGCCGCTGCCCGTACGCGAACGAGGCCACCGCGGCCGCCGTGTACTCCCCGATCCCGGGCAGCGCGAGCAGCGCGGCGTGCTCGCTCGGTACGTCGCCGCCGTGCCGCTCCGTTATGGCCACGGCCGCCGCGTGCAGCCGCAGGGCGCGCCGTGGGTAGCCGAGCCTGCCCCAGGCACGCACGGCCTCGCCGGGCGCGTCGGCCGCGAGGTCGGCAGGGCGCGGCCAGCGCGCGAGCCACTGCTCGTACACCGGCAGGACCCGTACGACCGGGGTCTGCTGGAGCATGAATTCGCTGACCATCACGCCCCACGCCCCCGCCTCGGGGCGGCGCCAGGGCAGGTCGCGGGCGTGCCGGTCGAACCAGGCGAGGACGGGCCCGTGCAGCTCGGCCGGGGCCGGGGCGGGGGCGTCGTCGAACACGGGGATGGAGACATCGGTGGAAGTCATGGCACCCCCGATCCTGGCACGTTCAGCGCGCGCCGTGGCGCACGCCCTCGGGGCGCGTGGAGGCGCGCGGGCGCGGCCCGCGCCCCGCGCACCACACCACCGCGCCGGTGCGGCTCGACCGACCCGTCTCCACCAGCGCCCGAACCGGGCGGGTCGCCGCCTTGACGGCGAGGAACGCGACCGCGCCCCCGAGCAGCAGCCCGACCGTCACGTCGTGCGGGTAGTGGACACCGACGAAGACCCGGGAGAAGGCCATGAGCAGCGCCATCGGCACGGTCAGCCACACGATCCCGCGCCACGCCAGCGCGAGCGAGACCGCCGCCGCGCCCGCGATGGCGGCATGGTTGCTGGGGAAGGACCAGTCGCCGGTCGGCGGGCACGGGACGAGCGAGGCGGGCGCGCCCGCGACGGCCCGGCACGGACGCTCCTCGTCCACCAGCGACTTGAGCGCCTCGCTCACCACATAGCCGAACGCGGTCGCGAGCGGGGCGAGCAGCGCGAGCGCCATCGCATCGCTCGCCCCGGACCTGGCCCGCCACCAGCCGGCCACGAACAGCACGCCGAAGAGCAGCAGCCCGGCCTCGGTCCACACCTCGGCGAGCTGTTGGAACCAGTGCGGGGTGGAGCGGGCGAAGTCCGTGACGTCGAGATAGAGATCGTCGGAGAGGTCGGAGAGGTTGTCCATGATCAGGACGCTAACCGGCGCCCGATGCCCGGCACCCGTGCCGAAGGGCCACAAGGACCCCCGACGAAAGTGGGGGTGAGCGGGGGCATTCCGACGTTCCGGATGTGATCATCGGCAAAACTTGATGCCTGGGGCGGCGGGTGGGGCGGGAGTTGGCGCCGATCTCTCGTAAGGTTCGTGCCGTGGGATCACTGCGCAATCCGGTCGGGCCGCTTCCCTCCTCCATCTACTGGCGACGGAGGGCGGTCGCGCTGTGCCTGGTCGCACTTCTCGCGCTGATGACCCTCTGGGCCGTCACCTCCGGCGGAGGCGGCGGGAAGAAGGCGGACGACGCCGCCAACGGCTCTTCTCCCGCGCCCTCGATCACCCCTGGACCCTCCGGTTCCGGTCCTGCGATCAGCGAACAGCCGGGCGGACGGGACGAGTCGGGCGACTCGGGCGAGAACTCCGGCGGCGACGGCGGTGACGCCGGCTCCGGTGGTGCCGGCGGCGCGGACGCGGGCACCGAGGCCGGCGGCAAGAACGGGGACACGGACGGAGCGGGCGGCGACGGCGGCGCGAGTGCGGGCGCGGGGCAGCAGGTTCCGGCCAGTTCTCCGCTGCCGAACTGCGCGCCCGGAGCGCTGCAGTTGACCCTCCGCAGCGCAAAGGTCTCGTACGCGCCGGGCGAGAAGCCCCGCTTCCACCTGGAAGCCAAGAACACCTCGGCCGTCGACTGCAAGGCCGATTTCGGCCCGAAGAACGCGGTCCTGACGATCAGCAACGACAAGGACGACGACGTCTGGTCGTCCCAGGACTGCCCGCGTCCCGCCGGCGGCGTGCTGCTCCGGATCCCGGCGCGCTCGACGATCACGCACACCGTGGACTGGGACCGCGGCCGGAGCGCCCCGCAGTGCGCCACCGCCCCGGCGGGCCCGGTGGGACCGGGGACGTACCTGGTGGAGGCGGCGATGCCGGGAGTGAAGGTCCTTCCGGCGTCGTTCACGCTGGCCAAGGACTGACAGCGATACGAGAAAGGGGCCGTACGGGAATCTCCGTACGGCCCCTTTCCACGTCTGTGCGTGCGGGTGCGGCTAGACGTACCGCTCCAGGATCGAGGACTCCGCGAGCCTGGAAAGGCCCTCGCGGACGCTGCGCGCCCGGGCCTCGCCGACACCGTCGACGGTCTGGAGGTCGTCCACGCTGGCCGCGAGCAGCTTCTGGAGCCCGCCGAAATGCTCCACGAGCCGCTCGATGATCGCGCCGGGCAGCCGCGGGACCTTGGCGAGGAGCCGGTAGCCGCGCGGGGAGACCGCGGAGTCGAGGGTCTCGGGGGAGCCGCTGTAGCCCAGGGCTCGCGCCACGATGGGCAGTTCGAGGAGCTCGGCGTGGGTGAGCGCGTCGAGCTCGGTGAGCGCCTCGGCGACCGTACGGGAGCGCTTGGC
The DNA here is from genome assembly GCF_036237275.1 of Streptomyces sp. NBC_01353. GTDB lineage: Bacteria > Actinomycetota > Actinomycetes > Streptomycetales > Streptomycetaceae > Streptomyces. The sequence continues at coordinate 4,880,654 of NZ_CP108352.1, forward strand.
CGTCGGCTCGGGCACGTAGTCGCGGATGACGAGCTCGCGCTCGGGCTCCACGCCCGCGATCAGTTCGTCGAGCTGGAGCGAGAGGAGCCGCCCGTCGGTGCCGAGCTCGACGACGTACTCGGCGATCTCGGTGGCGATCCTGCGGACCATCTCCAGGCGCTGCGCGACGGCCGTGACGTCCCGGACGGTCACCAGGTCCTCGATCTCCAGGGCGGAGAGCGTGCCGGCGACCTCGTCGAGACGGAGCTTGTACCGCTCCAGGGTCGCGAGCGCCTGGTTGGCGCGCGAGAGGATCGCGGCCGACTCCTCCAGGACGCGGCGCTCACCGTTCACGTAGATCGCGATGAGCCGCATCGACTGGGAGACGGAGACAACCGGGAAGTTGCACTGCTTGGAGACCCGATCCGCGGTGCGGTGGCGGGTGCCGGTCTCCTCGGTGTGGATGGAGGCGTCCGGGACGAGCTGGACACCGGCCCGGTGGATCTTGGAGATGTCCTTGTCGAGGACCAGCCCGCCGTCGAGCTTGCACAGCTCACGCAGCCGGGTCGCGGTGAACTCCACGTCCAGCACGAAGCCGCCGGTGCACATCGAGTCCACCGTCTTGTCCATGCCGAGCACGATCAGACCACCGGTGTTGCCCCGCAGAACGCGCTCGAGGCCGTCGCGCAGTGCGGTGCCGGGAGCGACCGCGCTGAGGGCCGCGCGCATCAGCGCTTCGTTCCCGTCCTTGGCTGCCACTGCACTCCTCCGGCTCGTACGGATGGGCGAGACCAGGGCAAAGTCTAGCGACACCGCCCCGCGGCACTCCGCCGCGCGCCGGATCACACCCCTTCTCGCCCCGCCCTCGCCCTCGGGGACCGCCCGTCCCGCCCCCCGCGCTACCCGTCCTCGCCCTTGGGCGCGGCCGCTCGGCGGCTGCGCGGGAGCACGCGCAGGGCGTCGCCCATGTCCGCGACCTCCGTCACCTTCATGCCCGCCGGCACCTTCCCCGGGTCCGTGGGGACCAGGGCGTGGGTGAACCCGAGCCGGTGCGCCTCGGCCAGGCGCCGCTGTACGCCCGTGACCCGGCGGACCTCGCCCGCGAGCCCGACCTCGCCGATCGCGACCAGGTTCTTCGGCAGCGGGGTGTCGCTGGCGGCGGAGGCGAGCGCGAGCGCGATCGCCAGGTCGGCGGCCGGCTCGGAGAGCTTCACACCGCCCACCGTCGCCGAGTAGATGTCCCGCTTGCCGAGCGCGGTGATCCGGCCGCGCTGCTCCAGGACGGCCAGCATCATCGAGACCCGGGAGGTCTCCAGACCGGACGTGGTCCGGCGCGGGGACGGGATCTGGGAGTCGACCGTCAGCGCCTGGACCTCGGCCACGAGCGGCCGGCGGCCCTCCAGGGTGACGGTCAGGCAGGTGCCCGGCACGGCGACGTCGCGGCGGGTCAGGAACAGCCCGGAGGGGTCGGCCAGGCCCGTGATCCCCTCGTCGTGCAGCTCGAAGCAGCCGACCTCGTCCGTCGCCCCGTACCGGTTCTTCACACCCCGGACCAGCCGCAGGCGCGCGTGCCGGTCGCCCTCGAAGCTCAGGACGACGTCGACCAGGTGCTCGAGGAGACGCGGGCCGGCGATCGCGCCGTCCTTCGTGACGTGGCCGACGAGGAGCGTGGACATACCCCGCTCCTTGGAGGCCCGGATCAGCGCGCCGGCGACCTCGCGCACCTGCGCCATGCCGCCGGGCGCGCCGTCGATCTCGGGGGAGGCGACGGTCTGCACCGAGTCCATGATCAGCAGCGAGGGCTTGACCGCGTCGAGGTGGCCGAGGACGGCGGAGAGGTCGGTCTCGGCCGCCAGATACAGATGGTCGTTCAGCGCGTTGATCCGGTCGGCCCGCATCCGGACCTGGCTCGCGGACTCCTCGCCCGTGACGTACAGCGTGCGGTGCTCGTCGCTGGCGGCCTTCGCGGCGACGTCCAGGAGCAGCGTGGACTTGCCGACGCCGGGCTCACCGGCGAGCAGCACGACCGCTCCGGGCACAAGACCCCCGCCGAGGACCCGGTCCAGCTCGTCGACGCCGGTCGAGCGCGCCGTGGCCTGCCGGCCGTCGACCTGGCCGATGGGCAGCGCGGCGGTGGAGACCCGGCCGGCGGCGGTCGTGCGGACGGCGGGCGCGCCGTACTCCTCGACCGTCCCCCAGGCCTGGCACTCGGGGCAACGGCCGAGCCATTTGGCGGTCGTCCAGCCGCATTCGGTGCAGCGGTAGGACGGCCTGTCCTTGGCGGATTTCGTACGGGCAGCCATGCACCGAACCGTAGCGGGCCGCACTGACAACGGCTGCCGAGCCGGGAGACCGCCGACCCCGCGGCGGGACCCCGGCGACGGAATTTCGCGTTCCTGTCCCCTTTTGAGGGATACCTTCACCCGTACGGATTAAAAGTGTTCAACCGGCACGAAGACCCCGCCCAGTCCTGCCTACGGTCGCCCAGTGACGAGCAGCAGGCTGGAACCCTCCACACACACCACCGGCGCACACCGGGCGCACCGGCGGGCGCCCGAAAGCCCGCGCACCATCGGCCAGCACCCGCCCGCGCGCTACGAGGCCCATCTGGACGGGCTGTTCACCTACTGCCTCTCCGTGCTCTGCGACCACGACGCCGCGACCGCCGTCCTCGGCGACGTCCTCGCCGTCGCCGAACGCCACCACGGCCGCTGCCCGTCCGACGCGGACGGGCGCAAGGCCTGGCTCTACGCGCTGGCCCGCTGGGCCTGTCTGCGCAGCCTCGGTGAGCAGCGCCGCAAGCGACAGGGCGCGCACACCGGTCGTCCCGTCGTCACCGAGCCCGAGCCGCCCCCGGTCTCCGAGGAGGTCGCCGAGCGCCGGCGCGCGGAACTGGCCCGGCTCGCCTGGCCCGAGGCGGCCGGCACCACCCCCGAGCAGCGCGAGGCCCTGGAGCTCGCCGTCCGGCACGGCCTCGGCAACCGAGAAGTCGCCGCCGTGCTCTCCCTCGACGCCCTCGCCGCCCGGGAGCTCCTCTCCTCCGCCGCCTGCGAGGTCGAGCGGACCCGGGCCGCGCTCGCGGTCGTCGAGACCGGCAACTGCCCCACCGTCGCCCGGCTCACCGGCGACCACCAGGTACTGCTCTCGGCGACCCTGCGCGCCGAACTCGTCCGCCATGTCGACGACTGTCCGCGCTGCCGCCGGGCCGCCGAGCGGGCGGGCGCGGGCGGCCCGTGGCCCGGCGCGGCGACGGTCTCCCCGGCCAGGCTCCCGTTGGTCGAGGCGCCGAGGGCGGCCGCGTACGTGGCGATGCGGCACGTCCCACGCGCGCGTGCTGGCGCCCCGCGCTTCGGCCCGACCGGTTTCCCGATGGACCCGAAGGACCACGCGGCCCGCCGCGACCGGATGCGGGCCCGCGCGGTGACGACGACCGTCGTGGCGGCGGTGGTCGCGGCGCCCGTGCTCGCCCTGTGGGCCTCGTACCGAGGGGGTCCCCTCATGGGGGACGGCGACCGTGCGGGCGCCCCGGTCACCGCGCGCGAGGCGGACGAACCGACCAGCCTCGACGGGACTCCGTACGACCGCTACGAGAACGCGGGCAACGCCCAGACCACCCCCGACACCCGCTTCACCCAGGGCAGCCGCTCCCCGGACGTCTCGGTCGAGGTGATCAGCCCCGGCGGGCCGGTGGGACCCACGCTGCCCGGACAGCCGGGCCCCGGCCGGATCACGGTCGCGGCGCACGGCGACGGGGACACGACGATGCTCACCCTCACGGCGTCCGGCGGCTCGCCCGTCGACTGGTCGCTCTGGACGGACGCGCCCTGGCTGTACGTGAGCCAGTCGTCCGGCACCCTGCGCCCCGGCGAGTCGGTCACGGTCCGGATCTCCGTCGACCAGGCGCGCGAGCCCGCCGGCGCGTGGTCCGCCCGGGTCGGGGTCAACCCCTCGGGCGCGGTGGTACGGATCGACGGCCGTGGGGCGGGCACCTCGCCGCCCCCGACGACGGAGGAGCCTCCGCCGACGACGGACCCGACCACCCCTCCGCCGACGACGGATCCGACGACTCCTCCGCCGACGACCGAGGAGCCTCCGCCGACGACGGATCCGACGACCCCTCCGCCGACGACGGACCCGACCCCTACGAGCGAGCCTTCACCGTCGACGGACCCGGGAACGCCGAGCGGCTCGGACTCGCCTCCGGCGTCGTAGTCCGACGGCGCCCGGCTCGGTGATCGGTTCGGGCACCCGGGTCGCCCGGGTCGGTGATTCGCTCGCCACCCGCGATTTCTATCGCTTCACCGGGTCCGCCGGGTGCGGCGCCACCAGCGGCAGCTGGGAGGCCAGCCGGGCCTCGCACAGCTCCACCAGCACGTCGTACGCCGCCTTGCCCATCAGCTCCGTCAGCTCGGGCCGGTACGTCACGTAGACGGGTTCCCCGGCTCCGTGCGCCGAGGTCGCCGAGGTGCACCACCAGTGCAGGTCGTGGCCGCCCGGGCCCCAGCCGCGCCGGTCGTACTCGCCGATCGACACCTGGAGGATCTTCGTGTCGTCGGGCCGCTCGATCCAGTCGTACGTGCGCCGCACCGGCAGCTGCCAGCAGACGTCCGGCTTGGTCTCCAGCGGCTCCTTGCCCTCCTTGAGGGCGAGGATGTGCAGCGAGCAGCCGGCGCCGCCCGCGAAGCCGGGGCGGTTCTGGAAGATGCAGGAACCCTCCCAGCGGCGGGTCTGCCGGTCGCCGTCCTCGTCGACCTGCGTCCAGCCCGTCTCCGTGCCGACGTCGTGGAACTGCCACAGCTCGGGCGTGAGCCGGTCCACGTGCGAGGCGACCCGCTTCTCGTCGTCCTCGTCGGAGAAGTGGGCGCCCAGCGTGCAGCAGCCGTCGTCGGCGCGCCCCGCCTGGATGCCCTGGCAGCCGCTGCCGAAGATGCACGTCCAGCGCGAGGTGAGCCAGGTCAGGTCGCAGCGGAAGACCTGCTCATCGTCGGCGGGGTCGGGGAACTCGACCCAGGCGCGCGGAAAGTCGAGGCCCTTCTCGTCGGGTTCGCCCTGGCCGGCAGCGCCGCTCGGCTTCTTGGAGGTCTTCTGAGCCTTGGCAGCGCTGTCTTTGCCCGGCTTCGCCTTTTTCGTCTTTGGCACACGACAAGCGTATGCGGGTCGGAGCAGTAGCGTTCCGTCCATGAGACTCGGAGTCCTCGACGTCGGTTCGAACACAGTGCACCTGCTGGTGGTGGACGCCCACCCCGGCGCCCGCCCGCTGCCCGCCCACTCCCACAAGGCGGAGCTGCGGCTGGCGGAGCTCCTCGACGAGGGGGGTGCCATCGCGCCCGACGGCGTCGAGCGGCTCATCGCGACCGTCCAGGGAGCGATCCAGGCCGCCGAGGACAAGGGCTGCGAGGAAGTGCTGCCGTTCGCGACCTCTGCGGTGCGCGAGGCGACGAACGCCGACGCCGTCCTGGAGCGGATGAAGCGGGAGACCGGCATCGACCTCCAGGTCCTCACCGGCGAGGAGGAGGCCCGGCTCACGTTTCTGGCGGCCCGCCGCTGGTTCGGCTGGTCCGCGGGCAAGCTGCTCCTCCTCGACATCGGGGGCGGCTCGCTGGAGATCGCGTACGGCATCGACGAGGAGCCGGACGCGGCGGTCTCGCTGCCGCTGGGCGCGGGGCGGCTGACGTCGGGCTGGCTGCCGGGCGACCCGCCCGACGCGGCGGACGTACGGGCGCTGCGCCGCCATGCGCGGGCCCAGATCGCCCGTACGGTCGGCGAATTCAGCCGCTTCGGCAAGCCCGACCATGTCGTGGCCACGTCCAAGACCTTCAAGCAGCTCGCCCGGATCGCGGGATCGCCCGGCTCCGAGAGGGGGCTCTACCTTCGGCGCGTCCTGACCCGCTCGTCCCTGGAGGAGTGGGTCCCCAAGCTCGCCGCCATGACGGCCGACCAGCGCGCCGACCTCCCGGGCGTCTCGGAGGGCCGCGCACCCCAGCTGCTCGCGGGGGCTCTGGTGGCCGAGGGGGCGATGGACCTCTTCGGCGTGAACGAACTGGAGATCTGCCCCTGGGCGCTCCGCGAGGGCGTGATCCTGCGCCGTCTGGACCACCTGCCGGAGGAGTAGCGGATACGGGGCGCTGCCCGGCCCTTCCACAACGGACGCACGCGCGTGTGCCGGGGGACGAGGTCCATGCGCGCGTGTCGGAGGAGTGAGGGGTCCATGCGCGCGTGTCGGAGGAGTGAGGGGTCCATGCGCGCGTGCCGGGGAAGTGAGGGGTCCACGCGCGCGTGCCGGGGGGACCGGGTCCCGTACGCGCGTGCCCTCTCCCTGGGCGTGCCGGGGGACCGGGTCCCACGCATGCGGACCGGGACCCCCGCATGCGTGCCCTCGCCCCGGGCACCCGGACCGGGCCACCCGGGACCGGGCCCCACGCGCGCGTGACGACCCGCGCTCCCCCACGCGCGCGTGGGCCCGCCCACTTCGCGCCCCGCGCCCCCACGTGACCGGAGCCACCCCCCGGGGCCTGCCCCGCCCCGTACCCTGTCCTTCGTGGCAGAACCAATGGTGCGCATCCCGGATGCGAAGGTCGCCCTGTCGACGGCCTCGGTCTATCCGGAGTCGACGGCGACGGCCTTCGAGATCGCCGCGCGCCTCGGCTACGACGGCGTCGAGGTCATGGTGTGGACCGACCCCGTCAGCCAGGACATCGAGGCACTGCGCCGCCTCTCGGACTACCACCAGGTCCCGATCCTCGCCGTGCACGCGCCCTGTCTGCTCATCACCCAGCGCGTCTGGTCCACGGACCCCTGGGCCAAGCTCCAGCGCGCCCAGGCGGCCGCCGAGAAGCTCGGCGCGTCCACGGTGGTCGTGCACCCGCCGTTCCGCTGGCAGCGCCAGTACGCCCGTGATTTCGTCACCGGCATCTGGCGGATGGCCGACGAGACGGACGTCCGGTTCGCCGTCGAGAACATGTACCCCTGGCGGTACAAGGACCGCGAGATGCTCGCGTACGCCCCCGAGTGGGACGTCACCAAGGACGACTACCGCCACTTCACGGTCGACCTCTCGCACACCGCCACCGCCCGCACGGACGCCCTCGCCATGATCGACCGCATGGGCGACCGCCTCGGTCACGTCCACCTCGCCGACGGCAAGGGCTCGGCCAAGGACGAGCACCTGGTCCCGGGGCGCGGCACCCAGCCCTGCGCCGAAGTCCTCGAACGCCTCGCGCACACCGGCTTCGACGGCCATGTCGTCATCGAGGTCAACACCCGGCGGGCGATGTCCGCCGCCGAACGAGAGGCCGACCTCGCGGAGGCCCTCGCCTTCACCCGGCTGCACCTGGCCTCGGCGGCCAGGCCGTCGTCCCAGGCCCCCCGCTCATGACCGGTTCGGCCCCGCGCCGGCGCGGCCGCCCGTCGCGTACCGAGGAGGAGAGCGGTCCGGGTGCGCGCGAACGCATCCTGGACGCGGCCCGCGCGCAGTTCGCCGAACGCGGCTACGACAAGACCTCCGTGCGCGGCATCGCCAAGGCGGCGGATGTCGACCCGGCGCTCGTGCACCACTACTTCGGCACGAAGGACGAGGTCTTCGCAGCCGCGATCGAGGTCTCCTTCGAGCCCACGACCGTCGTCCCGGCGATCATCGAGGGGCCGCGCGACGCCATCGGCGAGCGGCTGGCGCGTTTCTTCATCGGCGTCTGGGAGAACCCCGTCTCCCGTGCCCCGCTGCTCGCGATCATCCGCTCCGCGCTGACCCACGAAGCGGCGGCGAAGGTGCTGCGCGGCTTCGTGCTGCGCCGGCTCCTGGAGCGGATCGCGGCCGACCTCGACGTGCCGGACCCGAAGTTCCGCGCGGAGCTGGCGGCCTCCCACATGATCGGGATCGCGATCCTGCGGTACGTCATCCAGGTCGAGCCGCTCGCGACCGCCGACCCGGAGAAGATCGTGGAGATGGTGGCCCCGACCCTCCAGCGCTACCTCACCGAATCCTGAGCCGTGTCCTCACCTGTGTCCTCACCCACGTCCTGACAGCGCACTCCTGACCGAAAGCTGAACATGCCGTCCGGCATACGGACGCGCTGTCCAGATCTTGGTCCTTCGGCGTACGCTCGACAGCAAGCACACCCATTACTGAGGAGCGAGCGACGATGCCCGAGCTGAGGTCCCGCACAGTCACCCACGGCCGCAACATGGCGGGCGCACGCGCCCTAATGCGCGCCTCCGGTGTACCGGGCGCGGACATCGGCCGTAAGCCGATCATCGCGGTCGCCAACTCCTTCACGGAGTTCGTCCCCGGCCACACCCACCTGCAGCCGGTCGGCCGGATCGTCTCCGAGGCCATCACGGCCGCCGGGGCCATCCCGCGCGAGTTCAACACGATCGCCGTCGACGACGGCATCGCGATGGGCCACGGCGGAATGCTGTACTCCCTGCCCTCCCGCGACCTGATCGCGGACAGCGTGGAGTACATGGTCGAGGCGCACTGCGCCGACGCCCTGATCTGCATCTCCAACTGCGACAAGATCACCCCCGGCATGTTGAACGCCGCGCTGCGCCTCAACATCCCGACGGTCTTCGTCTCCGGTGGCCCGATGGAGTCCGGCAAGGCCACGCTGGTCGACGGCACGGTCCGTACGCTCGACCTGGTGGACGCGATGTCCGAGGCCGTCAACGAGAAGATCTCGGACGAGGACATCCTCCGTATCGAGGAGAACGCCTGTCCGACCTGCGGCTCCTGTTCCGGCATGTTCACCGCCAACTCGATGAACTGCCTGACCGAGGCCATCGGCCTCTCGCTGCCCGGCAACGGCTCGGTCCTCGCCACCCACACGGCCCGCAAGGCGCTGTACGAGAGCGCGGCCCGCACGGTCGTCGACATCACCCGTCGCTACTACGACGAGGACGACGACTCCGTCCTGCCGCGCTCGATCGCGACCCGGGCGGCCTTCGAGAACGCCATGGCCCTGGACATCGCCATGGGCGGCTCGACCAACACGATCCTGCACCTGCTCGCCGCCGCCCAGGAGGCCGAGCTGGACTACGGCCTGACCGACATGGACGCCGTCTCGCGCCGTGTGCCGTGCCTGGCCAAGGTCGCGCCGAACGTGGCGCCCGGCGGCACGTACTACATGGAGGACGTGCACCGCGCCGGCGGCATCCCCGCCATCCTCGGCGAGCTGTACCGCGCCGGTCTGCTCAACGAGGACGTCCACACCGTCCACTCCCGCTCCATCAAGGAGTGGCTGGAGACCTGGGACGTGCGCGGCGGCTCCCCGTCGGAGGAGGCCGTCGAGCTGTGGCACGCGGCGCCCGGCTGTGTCCGCTCCGCGACCGCCTTCTCCCAGTCCGAGCGCTGGGACTCCCTGGACACCGATGCGGCCGGCGGCTGCATCCGCGACGCGGCGCACGCGTACTCGAAGGACGGCGGACTCGCGGTCCTGCGCGGCAACCTGGCCGTGGACGGCTGTGTCGTGAAGACGGCCGGCGTCGACGAGTCGATCTGGACCTTCGAGGGCCCGGCGGTCGTCTGCGAGTCGCAGGACGAGGCCGTCGAGAAGATCCTCAACAAGCAGGTCAAGGACGGCGACGTGGTCGTCATCCGCTACGAGGGCCCGCGTGGCGGCCCGGGTATGCAGGAGATGCTGTACCCGACCTCCTTCCTCAAGGGCCGGGGCCTGGGCAAGACCTGCGCGCTGGTGACGGACGGCCGCTTCTCGGGTGGTACGTCGGGCCTGTCGATCGGCCACGCCTCGCCGGAGGCCGCGTCGGGCGGCACGATCGCCCTGGTCGAGGACGGCGACCGGATCCGTATCGACATCCCGAGCCGCTCGATCGAGCTGCTTGTCGACGACGCCACGCTGGCGGCCCGCCGCGAGGCGCTGGGCGGGGTCTACGCCCCGAAGAACCGGCAGCGCAAGGTGTCGGCGGCGCTGCGGGCGTACGCGGCGATGGCGACGAGCGCGGACAAGGGCGCGGTGCGGGACGTGTCGAAGCTGTACTGAGCCGACTCCGGGGCATCGCTCCGAGACATCCGGGACGCGGGGAGTGGGCGGGTACGCTCACTCCCCGCGTTCGTGCGTGTGCACTACGATCACGACTTCCCGTCATGATTGTCATGCTCACGATTGGGAAGTCGTATGCGTGCCTCCGTACGCCGTACCGCCCGTCGTCGCGACCGCCGTCGCCGCCCTCGCGGCCCTGAACACCACCCCGGCGAGCGCGGCGACCCCGGCCGAGATCTGCGGATCGGGTTACGTCCAGATCGACTCGAGGACCCTGCAGAACTCCTCGACCGTCCTCGCACGCGTCCACCTGCTCTACAACGCGTCCAACGGCAACAACTGCGTCGTCACCATGCACGCCCCCGCCACCGCGGGCTTCGCCCTCCCGACCGGCGCCTGGCTCACCGTCCAGGACTCGACGACGAAGAAGGACCAACGCACCTACAGCTCGTACGCGGGCCGGTTACGCGCCTCCGCGGTCGGGAAGTGCGTGCGCTGGGGCGGGATGATCGAGGCGGGCGTGGGGGAGCACACGTACACGAGCCCGTGGGAGCACTGCGGCTGACCCGGCGTCACCACCCCGCCGGATCCCGCCCGTCCACGGCGAACACGGACCCGTCGGGCGCGCTCCCGAACACCTTCTCCCCGGCGACGACGGGCGCGGGCACGGTGGTCGCGTACCCGAGCCTGCCGTCCCCGAGCCGAGGCTTCGTCTGCCCGATGAGCGCACCACGCACGGTGTCGACGGCGATCAGCCGCCCGTCGGCCGCGGAGAGATAGAGCCGCCCGCCGGGCGCGGGCACAGGGACGGAGACGTTGCCGGCGGCGGTCTCCAACTCCCAGACCACGGGCCCGGCAGGGCCGGCGGCGGTGTCGAGGGCGATGAGCCGGCCGGCGGAGTCGAGGAGGTAGGCGGTGTCGCCGTGGACGGCGATCTTGGGATTGTCGAGGGGGTAGGGGAGGGCGGTTCGGCGGACGGAGCCGTCGGTGGGGTCGTAGCGGACGATCGCGTCGGTCTGCGAGTCGGCGTTCGACGAGCGCAGGAACACCACGCCGTTCCCGCCCGCGCCCACGGGAACGAGATCGCCCGCGAGCCGCCGCTGCCAGACGATCTTGCCGTCGGTCGGCCGCAGGGCGCCGAGCGCTGTACGGGTGGAGCCGCCGGTGCTCTCGAAGACGGGCACGAGGCCCGACGTCCCGTCGTACGGGCCGAATCGGGGTGCGGTGAAGCCGCGGAGGGAGTGCTTCCAACGCTGCTTCCCGGTGGAACCGTCGACGGCCCTGACCGCCGCGGAGGAGGTCGGGAAGAGCAGGGTGTCCCCGGCGGGGTTGGCGCCTTCCTGGCGGGCGGCGGCGTCGGTGTCCCAGGCCGGAGCGCCTTGGTCCGCGGTGTAGGTCTTCAGGGTCCCGTCGGCGGCGACGGCGCCGAGCAGGCCGCCGGAGGGCACCGGGGGTGCGGCGGGCTCGCCGACTGCTCCGGGGCGTGACCAGAGCACCCGGCCGGTCGCCGGGTCGAGCCGCGTGAGCGCCACGCCCCGAACGGAGCAGTAGAGGGCGTCGGCCGTGGAGGTGCAGGCCGGGGTGGCCAGGTCGCCGTCCTTCTGCAACACGGTCTGCCAGCCCTCGAAGGCGGCGGCCGCCTGGGCCGGTCCCTGCCGGGGCCGGGGGTCTCCTCCGCCACCGGCGCTCAGCGCCACGAACGCCCCGCCGGCCGCGAGGACGGCGAGCGCGGCGGCGGCCACGACCGACGGCCGAAGCCGTCGACGGGCGCGCGGGGCCGACGCCCGCACGGGCGTGTCCGCGTCCCAGGACCCCGACGGCCCGGGCACGGGCTCGGGCAGGGTGGGGGGTCGCCGCTGGGCGGGTATGAACGCCGCCGCCTCGTACGAGGGCGGCAGCAGCGCCGCCATGATCTCGGCCGGGGTCGGGCGATCCGCCGGCTCCTTGGCGAGGCAGCGCGCGACGAGGGGAGCGAGCTCGTCCGGAACCCCCGTCAGATCCGGATCGTCGTGGACGACCTGGTACGCGACGATGTACGGGCTGTCGGAGTCGAACGGTCCGTGCCCCGTGGCCGCGTGGACGAGCACGGAGCCGAGCGCGAAGACGTCCGCCGCCGGGCCGACCTCGCGGGGGCGCTGGAACTGCTCGGGGGCCATGAACGGCGGCGACCCGATCAACTTCCCCGTCTCCGTGTGCAGATCGCTGTCCATCGGCCGGGAGATGCCGAAGTCGATGACCTTCGGTCCGGTGTCGGTGAGCAGGACGTTGCTGGGCTTGAGGTCTCGGTGGACGACGCCGGCCCGGTGGATGTCGCGCAGCGCCTCGGAGAGTCCGGCGGTCAGCCGGCGCAGTTCGGCGGGGGACAGGGGGCCGTTCCGCTTCACCTGGTCGGCGAGGGTGGGACCGGGGACGTAGAGGGTCGCCATCCAGGGACGTACGGCGTCGGGGTCGGCGTCGACGACGGGCGCGGTGAAGGCGCCGCTGACCCGCCGCGCGGCGGCCACCTCCTGGCGGAAACGGGCCCTGAACTCCGGGTCCTCCGCGTACTGTCCGTGCACCACCTTGACCGCGAGCCGTAGCCCGGAGGCGGAGGTGGCCAGATGGACGACGCCCATGCCACCCGCGCCGAGACAGGCCTGGAGACGGTAGCCGCCCGCGTACTCAGGTTCTTCCGCATCCCGGTCGGCACCGGTCCTGCGCAACGGCGGCATAGCCAACCCCCGTGTGGTTCCCCGTTGAGGCCGCGCGCGTGCGCGACGCACGGAGCCTAGTCCATGGCGCCCCTGATGTCGGTGGGGCTTGCTAGCCTGCGCGTCGCAGAGAGTGAATCGCAGCGGAGCGCTTTTGCGCCAACGGGGGAGTACACCATGGGTGTTGACGAGACGAAGGAAGCGGCCACCGCCGCGGAGCTGGACGGGGTGTCCACGATGAGCGTGGTGCGCTACCCGATCGCCCCCGGCTACCGCGTGAACGTGCGCTCCGGTCCGGGCACGCAGCACCGCATCGTGCGGACGCTGGCCCTGGACGTCCGGGTGCCGATCTACTGCCAGACCCCGGGCGAATGGATCTCCGGCCCGTACGGCACGACGAACATCTGGGACAACATCGCGTCGGGCGAGTTCATCTCCGACGCGTACGTGAAGACCGGCAGCGACGGCTACGTCGCCAAGCGCTGCGGCTGAGGGGAGCAAGGGACATGACCATGCGCAGAAATGCCGCCCTCGCCCTCGGAGGTGCCGTCGCCGCCCTGGCGCTGACGTTCACCGCGGCGGGCAGTGCCACGGCCGCGTCCGGGACGATGACCACCGGGTATGCCGCGAGCGCCACGGCCGCGACTAGTGTGGCGCGCTACCCGGTCGCGCCCGGTTACCGCGTCAATGTGCGCTCCGGGCCGGGGACCCAGTACCCGATCGTGCGGGTGCTGAGCATCGGCGTGAGCGTGCCGATCTACTGCCAGAAGCCCGGCGAGACCGTCACCGGTCCGTACGGCACCTCCGACATCTGGGACAACATCGCGAGCGGCGAGTACGTCGCGGATGCCTACGTGAACACCGGCCGGGACGGCTACGTCGCCAAGCGCTGCGGCGGCTGACCCCTCACCCCCGCGGCGGACCCTTCACTCCCACGGTCGCCCCCTCCGTCGCCACCCCAGGGATAATCGACCTCGTGAGCGATGAAGACCAGACCGCCAAGCCCAGCACCAATGCCAAGGGCGCGGCCGGCGGTACCCCCGCCGGCCCGCAGCCCGAGGAGATCCGATTCTTCGGGACGACGTGGGTCGACCACAGCGGCAACTACGGGCTGCGCCGCGCCGGACTCGCCGTCGGTGCGCTCGCCGCCGCCGCGGTGGGCTGCTTCGTGCTGCGCTTCGCCTACGAGGGTCTTGAGATCGCCGAGGTCGGCGGCATCCTGAACCTGCTCGTGGTCGTCATGTTCGCGATCTGCAGCGCCATCGCCTTCCGCAAGACCTGGGAGAGCTTCGTCCGCCGCCCCGCCGACCCGGCCCGCGAGGATTCCCTGCGCAGCCTGAAGATGATCGGCTTCATCGGCTCGCTCCTCGCCTACTTCCTCCGCTGCTTCGTCGAGGCCCCGGGCGAGCAGCTGCGCCGCACGGAGTACGAGACGGCCCGCACCCAGTACGGGAAGCGACGCGGCGCCCGCGCGGGCAACCCGGCGGCCCGCAAGAAGCGCAAGGGCAAGTAGCCGGCACCCGCCGTACCCGTACCCGTACCCGTACCCGTACACCGACACAGGCAACGCCCTCCAGGACGCCCGGCTCCGCCGGGCGTCCTGCGCGTTTCCGACGACCCTCGTCAGCCGCATCCGCCGAGATCCCGCCTGCCTCCGCGACCATCGGCCGACCCACCCCGTTCCAAGCGCCAACCGCCCCCAGCGCTTGACGTCCGGACCCCCACGCGCAATATTCATCACATGATGAATTACTCCGGCGAGGTCACGCAGCCGGCCATCGTCGCGCACGGCCTCACCGCCGTGCGAGGCGACCGCACCGTCCTGCGCGGCCTCGACTTCACCGCCCCGGTCGGCCGGATCACCGGCCTCCTCGGCCCCTCCGGCTGCGGCAAATCCACCCTGATGCGCGCGATCGTCGGCACCCAGGCCCACGTCACCGGCACCCTCCAGGTCCTCGGCCGCCCGGCCGGCGACGCAGCCCTGCGCTCCCGTATCGGCTACGTCACCCAGGCGCCGTCCGTCTACGACGACCTCACCGTCCGCCAGAACCTCGACTACTTCGCCGCCGTCCTCCTCCCCGGCCGCGCCCACCGCGAAGACCGCCGCGCGGCCGTCGCCCGGGCCATCGACGACGTCGACCTCGCCTCGCACGCCGACTCCCTCGCCGGCCGGCTCTCCGGCGGCCAGCGCAGCCGCGTCTCCCTCGCCGTCGCCCTCCTCGGCACCCCCGAGGTCCTCGTCCTCGACGAACCCACCGTCGGCCTCGACCCCGTCCTCCGCCGCGACCTGTGGAACCTCTTCCACCGCATCGCCGACGAGCGCGGCGCCGCCATCCTCGTCTCCTCCCACGTCATGGACGAGGCCGAGCGCTGCCACCGGCTGCTCCTCATGCGCGAAGGCGAGATCCTCGCCGAGGACACCCCCGACGCCCTGCGCCGCCGCAACGACACCGCCACCGTCGAAGAGGCCTTCCTCCACCTCGTCGACGCCGCCAACGCCCGCGCGGCCGCACACCTCGACGAGCCCCGGCCGACCCAGGAGTCCCGACCCATCGAGGAGCCCCAGCGATGAGCACCGCCCGCACCCTCGCCACCGCCACCCGCGTCCTGCGGCAACTGCGCCACGACCCGCGCTCGATCGCCCTGATGATCCTCGTCCCGTGCGTGATGCTCTTCCTGCTCCGGTACGTCTTCGACGGCAGCCCCCGGACATTCGACAACATCGGAGCCTCGCTGCTCGGCATCTTCCCGCTGATCACGATGTTCCTCGTGACCTCGATCGCCACCCTGCGCGAACGCACCTCCGGCACCCTGGAACGCCTGCTCGCCATGCCCCTGGGCAAAGGCGACCTCATCGCCGGCTACGCCCTCGCCTTCGGGCTCCTCGCCATCGTCCAGTCCGCCCTCGCCACCGGCCTCGCCCTCGGCGTCCTCGGCCTCGACGTCGTCGGCTCCCCCTGGCTGCTGCTCCTCGTCGCCCTGCTCGACGCCCTCCTCGGCACCGCACTCGGCCTCTTCGTCTCGGCCTTCGCCGCCTCCGAGTTCCAGGCCGTCCAGTTCATGCCGGCCGTGATCTTCCCCCAGCTGCTGCTCTGCGGCCTCTTCATCGCGCGCGACCAGATGCAGCCCGTCCTCGAAGGGATCTCCAACGCGCTGCCCATGTCGTACGCCGTCGACGGCATGAACGAGGTCCTCCGGCACCCCGACATCACCGGCGCCTTCGTCCTCGACGCCCTCGTCGTCGCCGGCTGCGCATTGCTCGTCCTCACCCTCGGCGCCGCGACCCTCCGCCGCCGCACCGCCTGACCGCCCCTCGGACGCCCGCACCGCGCGAACCCGCGCGGTGCGAGGATGTTCCTGCACGTGGACGAAGTGTCCACGCAGATGGACCGGCACATGCCCCTTCCGGCGAGGTGAACAGAGCCATGACCCAAACCGTCGCAGTCCTCGGCACCGGCAAGATCGGTGAAGCGCTCCTCAGCGGCATGATCCGAGCCGGCTGGCGCCCCGCCAACCTCCTCGTCACCGCCCGCCGCACCGAGCGCGCCGAAGAACTGCGCGCCCGCTACGGCGTCGAGCCCGTCACCAACGCCGAGGCCGCCAAGCGCGCCGACACCCTCATCCTCGCCGTGAAGCCCCAGGACATGGGCCGCCTCCTCGACGAACTCGCCCCCCACGTCAGCGCCGACCGCCTCGTCATCAGCGCCGCCGCCGGCATCCCCACCTCCTTCATCGAGGAACGGCTCACCGCCGGCACCCCCGTCGTCCGCGTCATGCCCAACACACCCGTCCTCGTCGACGAGGGCATGTCCGTCATCTCCGGCGGCAGCCACGCCACCTCCGAGCACCTCGTCCACGCAGAGGAGATCTTCGGAGGCGTCGGCAAGACGCTGCGCGTCCCCGAGTCCCAGCAGGACGCCGCCACCGCCCTCTCCGGCTCCGGCCCGGCCTACTTCTACTTCCTCGTCGAGGCCATGACCGATGCCGGCATCCTCCTCGGCCTGCCCCGCGCCCAGGCCCACGACCTGATCGTCCAGGCCGCCATCGGCGCCGCCGTGATGCTCCGCGACAGCGGCGAACACCCGGTCAAGCTCCGCGAGGCCGTCACCTCCCCCGCCGGCACCACCATCAGCGCCATCCGCGAGCTGGAGAACCACGGCGTACGGGCCGCCCTCATCGCCGCCCTCGAAGCCGCCCGCGACCGCAGCCGCGAGCTCGCCTCCGGCAACGGCTGACCGGCCCCCGGCCTACGCGGCGGCCGCGCCCTTCAGCACGTCCTCCGTCGACACGACCCGGGCGAACCGCCCGCCATGCAACGACACCGCCGTCGCCCGGGTCAGCTCCTCCGCCGTAGCCGCCCACCCGAACGGCCCTTCCAGGTCGAACGTGTGCATCGCGTCCAGCGGAAACACCACGTCGTACCCGAGGTTCCCGCCCATCCGCGCCGTCGTCTCGTTGCACATGTTCGTCTGGATCCCGACGATCACGATCTGCGCACGCTGTCCATCAGCGGCTCCGCCGCGGGCCTCCCCCTTCAGCCAGTCGTCCAGCGACGGCTCCCCGTAGAACGCCGAGTTCACGCTCTTCGTCACCAGCAGCTCCCGCCCGCTGCCCTTCCCCCTCCGCTCCTCGACGAAGTCCTTGAAGTCGTTCCCCACATGCCCCACCCGCAGCGGGGACCGCGACCCGGCCGGCGAATCGTGCCGTACGAACACGACCGGCCGCCCCGTCTCCTGCCACAGATCGATCAGTGCCGCGATGTTCCCCTCGGCGGCCGGGTTGTTCCGCTTCCCCCAGAACTCCTCCTCGAAGCCCTTCTGTACATCGACGACAACCAGCGCTGCGCTCTGTGCGATCTCCATGCCCACGATGCTGCCGCCCGCGCACCTCTCTTTCCAGAGGAGAGAAAGTCAGCGATCGATGGTTTACTGCCACTCATGCCGACGGCCCCCGTGGAACCCCAGCGCATCGCCCTGATCTCCTTCCCCGGCATCCGCGCCTTCGACATCTCGGTCATCACCGAGGTCTGGGGCAGCGGACGCCACATCCGCGGCGTCCCTCCCTTCGAACTCCGCCGCGTCGCGGCCGACCCGGCCACCCCCATCCCCCTCCGCGGCGGCCTCACCCTCACCCCCGACCGCCCCCTCGACTGGCTCGCCCGGGCCGACCTCGTCCTCGTCCCCGGCATCGAGGACCCCGACGCCGACACACCCGCCCCCGTCCTCGAAGCCCTCCGCCGGGCCCATGCCGCCGGTACCCCCGTCGCCTCCCTCTGCGCGGGAGCCTTCGTCCTGGCGCAGGCCGGGCTCCTCGACGGCCGCCGCGCGGTCACCCACTGGCACCTCGCCCAGACCCTCGCCGCCCGGCACCCTCAGATCACCGTCGAGCCCGACGCCCTCTTCGTCGAGGACTCCGGTATCTGGACCTCGGCAGGCACCGCCGCCGGCATCGACCTCTGTCTCCACCTCGTCCGCACCGCCCACGGAGCCGAAGCCGCCGCCACGATCGCCCGCTCGATGGTCACCGCCCCCTTCCGCACCGGCACCCAGGCCCAATTCATCGAGCACCCCACACCCCGAGCCGACCGTGATGCCGACGCCCTCGCCGCCGTCCGCTCCTACGCCCTCGCCCACCTCGACGAGCCCCACACCGTCGCGAGCCTGGCCGCCCGCGCGGATATGTCGTCACGCACCTTCGCCCGCCACTTCCAGGCCACCACCGGAACCACCCCTCTCCACTGGCTCATCACCCAGCGCATCGCCGCCGCCCAGAAACTCCTCGAACTCACCGACCACCCCCTCCCCGAAGTCGCCCGCCGCGCGGGCTTCGGCAGCGAGGTCACGATGCGCCAGCACTTCGCCTCGCACCTCGCCACCAGCCCGCGCGACTACCGCCACGCCTTCCGTCACCCGGCGGCCGGCATCAACCCGATCGCTCGATAGGCCCGGTCCACCAACGGCCGCGCCATCCCCCGGGCCCGCTCGGCCCCGTCCCGTAGCACCCGGTCCACATGCCCCGGATCGGCCGCCAGCTCCGCATGCCGCTCCCGGACCGGCCGCAGCAGCTCGACGACCGCGTCCGCCGTGTCCCGCTTCAAAGATCCGTACGACTCATATACACCGGCCAGGGCTTCCGGGTTCCCACCCGTCGAAGCGGCCAGCAGATCGAGCAGATTCGCCACCCCGGGACTCGCCTCCCGGTCGTAGACGACATCCCGACCGCTGTCGGTCACGGCCCGCATGATCTTCCGCCGCACCGTGTCCGCGTCGTCCAGCAGATAGACGATGCCGGCGCCGATCTCATGGGACTTCCCCATCTTCGAGAGCGGGTCCTGCAGATCCATGACCCGCGCCGCCACCTCCGGATGCGTCGCCCTCGGCAGGGTGAACACATGCCCGTACCGCTGGTTGAACCGCACCGCCAGATCCCGGGTCAGCTCCACATGCTGCGTCTGGTCCTCACCCACCGGCACCTCATCGGTCCCGTAGGCGAGGATGTCGGCCGCCATCAGCACCGGATACGTCAGCAGCGACAGCCGCACACTCTCCCCGGCGGCCCGCGCCCGCGCACCCTTCTCCTTGTACTGGATCATCCGCCGCAGCTCGCCATCGGTGGCGGTGCACTCCAGCAGGTACGACAGCCGGGCATGCTCGTCCACATGACTCTGCACGAACACCGTGCACAGCTTCGGCTCCAGGCCGGCGGCCAGCAGCAGCGTGGCCGCCTGCCGGCTGAGCCGTAGAACCCGCGCCGGATCGTGCTCGACGGTCAGGGCGTGCAGATCCACCATGCTGAACAGCGCGTCGGACCGGTGCTGGTCGATGTCGACCCACCGTCGTACGGCCCCGAGGTAGTTGCCCAGCGTCAGGTGCCCCGTGGGCTTGATCCCGCTGAAGATCCGCTTCATCGCGTTCGTTCTCCCTCTCTCCTGTGCGCCGACCCGTCGGCCGCACTCCCGGAGGGGGATACGCGAACGGCCGCCGAGGCGGCGGCCGCTGATGCATGCGTGAGCGCGGGCCGCCGTCAGGCGGCCCACCACTGAGTCGTGCGCGCATGCGTAGTCATACGGCGAGACTACGCCCGGGGACCGGGGTTGACATGGGATTGCGCCGTCCGTAGTGTTCTCCGAGTTGTCCGACGTGAGCACCGACCCCGGTCGGCCCCGGACAGCCATTCCGCAAGACCCACTACAGCTGACGATGCTTCGCTGCGTCGTCGTACTTTCCGTGCGTTTTTGCGAAATGGGGAATCCGCGTTCGAAGGTTTGAGCGCGAGCCGCCCGATTAGCGTCGGAGGCAAGGAATCCGCTAAAGTCTCACTCGTCGGAACGGCCCAACAGCCGCAAAGACATCCCACTCTGACTGGGAATCAGGCCCGAAAGGATCTGATAGAGTCGGAAACGCCGGAAGGACGAAACGGGAAACCGAAGAGGCCGGAAAGCACCGAGGAAATCGGATCGGAAAGATCTGATAGAGTCGGAAACGAAAGACCGAAGGGAAAGCCCGGAGGAAAGCCCGAGAGGGTGAGTACAAAGGAAGCGTCCGTTCCTTGAGAACTCAACAGCGTGCCAAAAATCAACGCCAGATTAGTTGATACCCCGTCCATCTTCGGATGGCGAGGTTCCTTTGAAAGTCCTACCGGTCCTTGTGGCGGGTAGGCAACAACACAGCGAGGACGCTGTGAACGACTGGTCCTATTCCGACCGGTCGTTCCGCTCTCGTGGTGTGCACCCGATTACGGGTAAACATTCACGGAGAGTTTGATCCTGGCTCAGGACGAACGCTGGCGGCGTGCTTAACACATGCAAGTCGAACGATGAAGCCTTTCGGGGTGGATTAGTGGCGAACGGGTGAGTAACACGTGGGCAATCTGCCCTTCACTCTGGGACAAGCCCTGGAAACGGGGTCTAATACCGGATAACACCGGCTTCCGCATGGAAGCTGGTTAAAAGCTCCGGCGGTGAAGGATGAGCCCGCGGCCTATCAGCTTGTTGGTGGGGTAATGGCCTACCAAGGCGACGACGGGTAGCCGGCCTGAGAGGGCGACCGGCCACACTGGGACTGAGACACGGCCCAGACTCCTACGGGAGGCAGCAGTGGGGAATATTGCACAATGGGCGAAAGCCTGATGCAGCGACGCCGCGTGAGGGATGACGGCCTTCGGGTTGTAAACCTCTTTCAGCAGGGAAGAAGCGAAAGTGACGGTACCTGCAGAAGAAGCGCCGGCTAACTACGTGCCAGCAGCCGCGGTAATACGTAGGGCGCAAGCGTTGTCCGGAATTATTGGGCGTAAAGAGCTCGTAGGCGGCTTGTCACGTCGGGTGTGAAAGCCCGGGGCTTAACCCCGGGTCTGCATCCGATACGGGCAGGCTAGAGTGTGGTAGGGGAGATCGGAATTCCTGGTGTAGCGGTGAAATGCGCAGATATCAGGAGGAACACCGGTGGCGAAGGCGGATCTCTGGGCCATTACTGACGCTGAGGAGCGAAAGCGTGGGGAGCGAACAGGATTAGATACCCTGGTAGTCCACGCCGTAAACGTTGGGAACTAGGTGTTGGCGACATTCCACGTCGTCGGTGCCGCAGCTAACGCATTAAGTTCCCCGCCTGGGGAGTACGGCCGCAAGGCTAAAACTCAAAGGAATTGACGGGGGCCCGCACAAGCAGCGGAGCATGTGGCTTAATTCGACGCAACGCGAAGAACCTTACCAAGGCTTGACATATACCGGAAAGCATTAGAGATAGTGCCCCCCTTGTGGTCGGTATACAGGTGGTGCATGGCTGTCGTCAGCTCGTGTCGTGAGATGTTGGGTTAAGTCCCGCAACGAGCGCAACCCTTGTCCTGTGTTGCCAGCATGCCCTTCGGGGTGATGGGGACTCACAGGAGACCGCCGGGGTCAACTCGGAGGAAGGTGGGGACGACGTCAAGTCATCATGCCCCTTATGTCTTGGGCTGCACACGTGCTACAATGGCCGGTACAAAGAGCTGCGATGCCGCGAGGCGGAGCGAATCTCAAAAAGCCGGTCTCAGTTCGGATTGGGGTCTGCAACTCGACCCCATGAAGTCGGAGTTGCTAGTAATCGCAGATCAGCATTGCTGCGGTGAATACGTTCCCGGGCCTTGTACACACCGCCCGTCACGTCACGAAAGTCGGTAACACCCGAAGCCGGTGGCCCAACCCCTTGTGGGAGGGAGCTGTCGAAGGTGGGACTGGCGATTGGGACGAAGTCGTAACAAGGTAGCCGTACCGGAAGGTGCGGCTGGATCACCTCCTTTCTAAGGAGCACAGTACCGATTGCAGACAAACGTTCTGCACGGTCAGCTCATGGGTGGAACGTTGATTAGTTGGCGTGAGTGAACTCGATGGTTCTTCCAGTACTGCTTCGGCGTGGAAAGAGGGACACGGAGGGTGGCTCACGCTTGGCACGTTGTTGGGTATCTGAGGGTACGGCCGTAAGGTTGTATCTTCGCGATGCCGGCCCCAGTGAACTCGCCTGTTTGTGGCGGGGTGATGGGTGGCTGGTCGTTGCTTGAGAACTACACAGTGGACGCGAGCATCTGTGGCCAAGTTTTTAAGGGCGCACGGTGGATGCCTTGGCACCAGGAACCGATGAAGGACGTGGGAGGCCACGATAGTCCCCGGGGAGCCGTCAACCAGGCTTTGATCCGGGGGTTTCCGAATGGGGAAACCCGGCAGTCGTCATGGGCTGTCACCCATGCCTGAACACATAGGGCATGTGGAGGGAACGAGGGGAAGTGAAACATCTCAGTACCCTCAGGAAGAGAAAACAACCGTGATTCCGGGAGTAGTGGCGAGCGAAACCGGATGAGGCCAAACCGTATGCGTGTGATACCCGGCAGGGGTTGCGCATACGGGGTTGTGGGATCTCTTTTTCACAGTCTGCCGGCTGTGAGACGAGTCAGAAACCGTTGATGTAGGCGAAGGACATGCGAAAGGTCCGGCGTAGAGGGTAAGACCCCCGTAGCTGAAACATCAACGGCTCGTTTAAGAGACACCCAAGTAGCACGGGGCCCGAGAAATCCCGTGTGAATCTGGCGGGACCACCCGCTAAGCCTAAATATTCCCTGGTGACCGATAGCGGATAGTACCGTGAGGGAATGGTGAAAAGTACCGCGGGAGCGGAGTGAAATAGTACCTGAAACCGTGTGCCTACAAGCCGTGGGAGCGTCGCTCATTGGGTCTACCCAATGGGTCGTGACTGCGTGCCTTTTGAAGAATGAGCCTGCGAGTTTGCGGTGTGTTGCGAGGTTAACCCGTGTGGGGAAGCCGTAGCGAAAGCGAGTCCGAACAGGGCGATTCAGTAGCACGCTCAAGACCCGAAGCGGAGTGATCTAGCCATGGGCAGGTTGAAGCGGAGGTAAGACTTCGTGGAGGACCGAACCCACCAGGGTTGAAAACCTGGGGGATGACCTGTGGTTAGGGGTGAAAGGCCAATCAAACTCCGTGATAGCTGGTTCTCCCCGAAATGCATTTAGGTGCAGCGTCGTGTGTTTCTTGCCGGAGGTAGAGCACTGGATAGGCGATGGGCCCTACCGGGTTACTGACCTTAGCCAAACTCCGAATGCCGGTAAGTGAGAGCACGGCAGTGAGACTGTGGGGGATAAGCTCCATGGTCGAGAGGGAAACAGCCCAGAGCATCGACTAAGGCCCCTAAGCGTACGCTAAGTGGGAAAGGATGTGGAGTCGCAGAGACAACCAGGAGGTTGGCTTAGAAGCAGCCACCCTTGAAAGAGTGCGTAATAGCTCACTGGTCAAGTGATTCCGCGCCGACAATGTAGCGGGGCTCAAGCGTACCGCCGAAGTCGTGTCATTGCAGCAATAAGCCCCAACGGGTGCTGTGATGGGTAGGGGAGCGTCGTGTGCCGGGTGAAGCAGCCGCGGAAGCGAGTTGTGGACGGTTCACGAGTGAGAATGCAGGCATGAGTAGCGATACACACGTGAGAAACGTGTGCGCCGATTGACTAAGGGTTCCTGGGTCAAGCTGATCTGCCCAGGGTAAGTCGGGACCTAAGGCGAGGCCGACAGGCGTAGTCGATGGACAACCGGTTGATATTCCGGTACCCGCTTTGAAACGCCCAATATCGAGCCCTCTAATGCTAAGCCCGTGAAGCCGTTCCGGACCCTTCGGGGAAAGGAAAGTGGTGGAGCCGGCGAACCAAGGTGGTAGTAGGTAAGCGATGGGGTGACGCAGGAAGGTAGTCCAGCCCGGGCGGTGGTTGTCCCGGGGTAAGGGTGTAGGCCGTGTGATAGGCAAATCCGTCACACATTAAGGCTGAGACCTGATGCCGAGCCGATTGTGGTGAAGTGGATGATCCTATGCTGTCGAGAAAAGCCTCTAGCGAGTTTCATGGCGGCCCGTACCCTAAACCGACTCAGGTGGTCAGGTAGAGAATACCGAGGCGTTCGGGTGAACTATGGTTAAGGAACTCGGCAAAATGCCCCCGTAACTTCGGGAGAAGGGGGCCATCACTGGTGATCGGATTTACTCCGTGAGCTGGGGGTGGCCGCAGAGACCAGCGAGAAGCGACTGTTTACTAAAAACACAGGTCCGTGCGAAGCCGTAAGGCGATGTATACGGACTGACGCCTGCCCGGTGCTGGAACGTTAAGGGGACCGGTTAGTGACCTTTCGGGGTTGCGAAGCTGAGAACTTAAGCGCCAGTAAACGGCGGTGGTAACTATAACCATCCTAAGGTAGCGAAATTCCTTGTCGGGTAAGTTCCGACCTGCACGAATGGCGTAACGACTTCTCGACTGTCTCAACCATAGGCCCGGTGAAATTGCACTACGAGTAAAGATGCTCGTTTCGCGCAGCAGGACGGAAAGACCCCGGGACCTTTACTACAGTTTGATATTGGTGTTCGGTTCGGCTTGTGTAGGATAGGTGGGAGACTTTGAAGCCGTGACGCCAGTCATGGTGGAGTCGCCGTTGAAATACCACTCTGGTCGTGCTGGATGTCTAACCTCGGTCCGTGATCCGGATCAGGGACAGTGTCTGATGGGTAGTTTAACTGGGGCGGTTGCCTCCCAAAGAGTAACGGAGGCGCCCAAAGGTTCCCTCAGCCTGGTTGGCAATCAGGTGTTGAGTGTAAGTGCACAAGGGAGCTTGACTGTGAGACCGACGGGTCGAGCAGGGACGAAAGTCGGGACTAGTGATCCGGCGGTGGCTTGTGGAAGCGCCGTCGCTCAACGGATAAAAGGTACCCCGGGGATAACAGGCTGATCTTCCCCAAGAGTCCATATCGACGGGATGGTTTGGCACCTCGATGTCGGCTCGTCGCATCCTGGGGCTGGAGTCGGTCCCAAGGGTTGGGCTGTTCGCCCATTAAAGCGGTACGCGAGCTGGGTTTAGAACGTCGTGAGACAGTTCGGTCCCTATCCGCTGCGCGCGTAGGAATATTGAGAAGGGCTGTCCCTAGTACGAGAGGACCGGGACGGACGAACCTCTGGTGTGCCAGTTGTCCTGCCAAGGGCATGGCTGGTTGGCTACGTTCGGGAGGGATAACCGCTGAAAGCATCTAAGCGGGAAGCCTGCTTCGAGATGAGTATTCCCACCTCCTTGAGAGGGTAAGGCTCCCAGTAGACGACTGGGTTGATAGGCCGGATGTGGAAGCCCAGTAATGGGTGGAGCTGACCGGTACTAATAGGCCGAGGGCTTGTCCTCAGTTGCTCGCGTCCACTGTGTTAGTTCTGAAGTAACGACCGTGTTGTCATCCGGTTGGTCAACTTCATAGTGTTTCGGTGGTCATAGCGTTAGGGAAACGCCCGGTTACATTCCGAACCCGGAAGCTAAGCCTTTCAGCGCCGATGGTACTGCAGGGGGGACCCTGTGGGAGAGTAGGACGCCGCCGAACAATCATTGTGGAAAAGCCCCGCACCTTATGGTGCGGGGCTTTTCTGCGTTCAGGGGCCTCTATCGTGGGCGTATGCGCTACGAACTGATCGTCTTCGACAATGACGGTGTACTCGTCGACAGTGAGCCGATCTCCAATACCATCCTGGCCGGCTACCTCACCGAGGTCGGGCACCCCACCTCGTACGAGGAATCGTTGCGCGACTACATGGGGTCTGCCATGCACCGCGTCCACGAACTCGTCCTGGAGCGGACCGGGCAGCCGCTGCCCGCGGACTTCGACACGACGTTCCACGCGCGCGTGTTCTCCGCGTTCGAGCGGGAGTTGGAGGCCGTGGCCGGCGTACGGGAGCTTCTGAAGCAGCTCGTCGACGACGGTGTTCCCTACTGCGTGGCCTCCTCCGGGTCCCATGAGCGGATCCGTGTCGGGCATCGGAAGACCGGGCTCGACGCGTGGTTCCGGGACGAGAACGTCTTCAGTGCCGAGGACGTCGGCCAGGGGAAGCCCGCGCCCGATCTGTTCCTTCATGCCGCCGCCCGGATGGGGGTCGCGCCCGAGCGGTGTGTCGTGGTCGAGGACAGCCGGCTCGGGGTCGAGGCCGCCCTCGCCGCGGGCATGGATGTGTACGGGTTCTCCGCCATGACGCCCCGGGAGAGGCTCGCGGGCGCCCGGGGGTTCTTCAACGAGATGGCGGAGCTGCCGGGGCTGCTGCGCTGAGAGCCGAGATTGCCCGTGTGATCCATCTACCCATGGGTAGGGCCGGGTCCTACGCTGTGCCGCCATGACGGATGCGCGGTTGCGGCGTGGGCGGGGATCCCTGGCGGTCAGTTTCTTTGTGCAGGGAGTGACGTTCGCGCTCCTTGTGACCCGAATACCGGCGATCCAGGACCGGTACGGGATCTCGGACGGGCTGCTGCCCGTCTTCCTGGCCGCCGTGCCGATCCTGGCCGGTGTGGGCAGTGTGGGCACCGAGAAGGTGGTGGCCCGGGTGGGGCCGGGGGTGGTGCTGCGGTGGGCGCAGCCGCTCGTCCTCCTGGCGTTGCTCGGGGTCGGGGCGGGGAACGAGCTGTGGCAGGCGGCCGTTGCCCTCGGGGTCTTCGGGCTCGCGGTCGGTGCGTTGGACGCGTCGATGAACATGCTCGGGGTCAGCCTGCAGCGGGTGTACGGGCGGAGCATCATGCTCGGTTTCCACGCCGTGTACAGCCTGGGCGGGATCGCGGGTGCCTCGCTGGCGTGGGCGGGTGCGCACTGGCATCTGCCGCTGTTCGTCTCGTATCTGCCGGTGGTGGCCGTCCTGTTGCCGGCCGCGTTCGTCGGCAGCCGTTGGTACACGCCGGGGGTGGCGCCGGCCGGTGGTGCGGAGCTGCCCGGGAGTGAGGCGACGAAGGGCGGCGTGGGGGTTTCGTTCAAGCTGCTGCTGCCGCTGTGTCTCGTCATGACGTTCGCGTACATCGGGGACTCGACCGTCTCCAACTGGAGTGCCAAGTACCTCCAGGACGTGCTCGGCAGTTCGGAGGAGCTGGCGACCGTGCCGTACAACGCGTACATGGTCACCACACTGCTCGGGCGGGCGGTGGGTGACTTCGGGGTGCGGCGGCTGGGGGCGGCCGTGGTGGTGCGGGGCGGGGCCGTGCTTGCCGCGATCGGGTTCGCGGTCGTCGCGGTGGCGCCGGGGGCGTGGGTGGGGATGGCCGGGTTCACCGTGCTCGGGCTCGGGCTGAGTGTGATCGTGCCGCAGACCTTCGCCGCCGCCGGGAGGCAGGCTTTCGACAGCCATGGTCCGGGGGCGAGCGATGCGGCCGTGGCCCGGCTGAATGTCTTCAACTATGTGGGGTTCCTGATCGGGTCCCCGTTGGTGGGGGCGCTCGGGGATGCCTGGAGCTATCGGGGGGCGATGTTGGTGCCGATGGTGTTGGTCCTGGTGACGGTGGCGTACGCCACGTCGTTCGGTTCTCAACCAGCCCGATACGGTGGCGGGCATGAGCGGCCGCGCACTGTTGATGTGGGATGAAGCTGTCACGGGGTACGACTTCGGGTCGGAGCATCCGATGGATCCGGTACGGCTCGCGCTGACCATGGGGTTGGTGCGGGCGTACGGGCTCGATCGGGCCATGGACGTGGTGGCGGCGAAGCCGGCCGGGGACTCGACGCTCCGGCTGGTGCACCGTGAGGACTACGTGGCGGCGGTTCGGGCCGCTTCGGAGAATCCGAGGGCGGCGGATCAGTCGTACGGGCTCGGGACGGTCGACGATCCGGCGTTCGCCGGGATGCACGAGGCGTCCGCGCTGATCGCCGGCCAGTCGGTGGGTGCGGCGGAGGCGGTGTGGCGTGGCGAGGCCGCCCATGCGGTGAACTTCGCGGGCGGGCTGCATCACGCGATGCCGGGGGGCGCGTCCGGGTTCTGTATCTACAACGATGCGTCGCTGGCCATCGCCCGCCTGCTCGAGCTGGGCGCGGAGCGGGTCGCGTACGTGGATGTGGACGTGCATCACGGGGACGGGGTGCAGGCGGCGTTCTGGGAGGATCCGCGGGTTCTGACGATCTCGCTGCACGAGCATCCGCGGACGCTGTTCCCGCAGACGGGGTGGCCGGAGGAGACGGGTGCGGCGGGTGCGGGCGAGGGGTCCGCGGTGAATGTGGCGCTGCCGGCGGGGACCGGGGATGCGGGGTGGCTGCGGGCCTTCCACGCCGTCGTACCGGAGCTGCTGGCGGATTTCCGGCCGCAGGTGCTGGTGACGCAGCACGGCGCGGACACGCACTTCGAGGATCCGCTGGCGCACCTGGCGGTGTCGCTGGACGCGCAGCGGGCCGTGCAGGTGGCCTGTCATGAGCTCGCGCATGCGCATGTGGACGGCGGGAAGTGGGTCGCTCTGGGCGGCGGCGGGTACGCGGTGGTGGATGTGGTGCCGCGCTCGTGGACGCATCTGGTGGGGATCGCCGGGCACGCGGAGATCGATCCCGAGTCGGTGATTCCGTCGTCCTGGCGGGATCTGGTGTACGCGCGGACGCGGCAGCCGGGGCCGGTGCGGATGACGGACGGGCTGTGGCCGGTGGCCTGGCGGGACTGGGAGGAGGGCTACGACCCGGCCGACCGGCTCGACCAGGCGGTGCTGGCGACGCGGCGGGCGGCCTTTCCGCTCAGGGGGCTGCTCCCGTAGGACCCTGAGTGGCGTGGTTACGCCAACTGTGGGGTCTCCCAGGTGTTTTGACCCGTTGTCGGGTCTGCTCGGGCAGCATCGATGGGGTGCTGAGTACCGGGGCGTTGCGGGCGCATTTGTTGGCGGCGGGGTTGGCGGGGACGGTGGCGACCTCGCGGGAGGTGAGCCTGCGGAGCTACCGGCTGTTCGCCGCGCGGGATCCGCGGGTGATGCTGGGGCTCGACCCTCAGTGGGGTTGGGGCGAGGGCGAGTTGTTACGGCTGATGGCCGACAAGTGCGGGGTGTCGGGGGATCCGGCGCACCGCTCGGGGCCCGATGTCATCGATCCGGAGCGGACGTTGGGCGGGCTCGACGCGTTCGCCGCGCGGCTGGGTGAGGCGGCGGGCCGGCGGGCTCCGGTGTTGTTCGGGACGGGTCATCCGCACCGTTTGCTCGGGTTCTACGCCGGGCTCGCAGACGCTTTGTCGGCGGCGGGATGTCTTGTTCTCACACCCGCGCAGGGGAGATGTGTCGACATAACGACCCGGTTCGGTCTACGCACGTACACCCTCGACTACGTACGCGGTGTCGCGTTGGTGCGAGAACCGGGTCTGCCGGGAACCGGGCGTGAGACGGGGGCGCACACCCACTCGCCGCTGCCGGTTAGGGCCGCTCTCGAGGGTGCCGTGCTGGGTGGCTGGCCGCTCCCCGAGCTTGTCGTCGGGGACCACGGTTGGGTCTGCGGTGCAGGTCAGCTGGGCTTCGAGGCCATCGGTCTGGCGGATACGGACGATCCCGCGCTGTTCGTCGGTGAGGCGGAGGGGCAGGTCTCCGTAGCCGTTCCGCTTGATGACGCGGTGCGGTCCGATTACTACCGGCCGCTTACTCGCTATGTACTCAATCGAGCGAGTCTGTCACGGTAAACGGCCGATGGCTGCTCCTCTTCCCCACTCGTACCACACGCCCCTAGTCTGGAGCGTGAGCGCACAGCGACGCAGGGTCACCGGAGGGGAAGCCGGTGGGCGTCGTGTGCGGAAGGTACAGGTGGGTCATGGCTGCTGGCGATCGACCTCTCAACGAGGTCAAGTTTCTGACCGTGGCGGAAGTCGCCTCGGTGATGCGAGTGTCGAAGATGACCGTGTACCGCTTGGTGCACAGCGGTCATCTGCCGGCGATCCGGGTGGGCAGGTCCTTCCGGGTCCCGGAACAGGCGGTTCACGAGTACCTCAGGGAGTCTTTCGTGGGGGTGGGGACCGCGTAGCGGGCGCGCGGCCGGGAGCTCGTCCGCCCCTCGGATTACAAGTGCGGCGCTCGGGCCGGTAGGCTAAGCCCTCGTAGGTCGTGTGGGCCCAGACGCCCCGCACCGAGTGAAGAGAAGTGAGCGAGGGTAGTCGTGGGCTCTGTTATCAAGAAGCGGCGCAAGCGGATGGCCAAGAAGAAGCACCGCAAGCTGCTCAAGCGCACCCGCGTTCAGCGTCGCAACAAGAAGTAAGCGACGGCTGTAACGACGGCTGTTTGTGCGTCGAGCGTGGCCCCCCACCGTTTCCGGTGGGGGGCCACGCCTTTTTCGACGTGGTTCGACCCGGTTGCCCACGGCAGTCATCGCAGCGCAACAACAAGGCGCTACGGTGGCGCACAGGCCCCCCGGGGGAGAACTCGGGGGAGAGACCGACGGAAGGCGCTGATCTTGGGAAAGGTCGTGCTCGTCACCGGTGCGGCGCGGCATCTCGGAGGCCGTTTCGTACGTCGGGTCCAGCGGGATCCCGAGGTGGACCGGGTGGTCGCCGTGGACGCGGTAGCGCCGACGCACGATCTCGGCGGGGCCGATTTCGTCCGGGCGGACATCCGCCAGCCCGCGATCGCCAAGGTGCTCGCGGAGCATGACGTGGACACGGTCGTCCATATGGACGTCACGGGTACGGCGCTCGGCGCCGGGGGCCGGTCGTCGATCAAGGAGACCAACGTCATCGGCACCATGCAGCTCCTCGGTGCCTGCCAGAAGTCGCCGCGGATCAAGCGGCTCGTGATCAAGTCCAGTACGAGCGTCTACGGCTCCGCGCCCCGCGACCCGGCCGTCTTCACCGAGACGACGCCCCCCAAATCGCTGCCGAGCGGTGGGTTCGCCAAGGACGCCGTCGAGGTCGAGGGCTACGTACGGGGCTTCGCGCGGCGCCGCCCGGACGTGGCCGTGTGCGTGCTGCGGTTCGCGAACATCCTCGGGCCGCGGGTGGACTCCCCGCTCGCCGAGTATCTGTCGCTGCCCCTCATGCCGACCGTCTTCGGTTACGACCCGAGGCTGCAGTTCGTACACGAGGACGATGTCGTCGACGTCCTGGAGGTCGCGTCGCGTGAGCCGCGCAGGGCGACGCTGAACAGCGGCACGTTCAACGTGGCCGGCGACGGGGTGCTGCTGCTGTCGCAGTGCGCGCGGCGGCTGGGGCGGCCGACGGTGCCGGTGCTGCTGCCGGCGGTCACCTGGGTCGGCTCCGCGTTGCGGACGGTCGGCGTGACCGACTTCGCGCCGGAGCAGATCCGGCTGCTCACCCATGGCCGGGTGGTCTCCACGGTCCAGATGCGCGAGACGCTGGGGTTCGCTCCTCGGTACACGACGGCCGAGACCTTCGCGGACTTCGCCCGCAGCCGTGGACCGGGGCTGCTTCCACCGGAGACGCTCGCGGGGGCCGTGGACCGGGTCGCGGCCCGGCTGGATCAGAAGGAGCCCAGGTAACGATGGCGGACGCCAAGGTCATTCCGTTCGACGACGACCGTTCACGGGCGCGGCGGCGGCCCGCGAGGGCGGCTCGGGACGCCGCCGTGCGGGCCCTGCCGGGCCAGTACGGGCCGGAGGAGTCCGTGTTCCCGCCGCGGCCCGCGGCGGAGCCTGTGACGGCCCCGGAGGGCGCCGAGGAGGCCCCGGAGCGCCGGGGCGGGTGGGAGCGGCGGCTCGCGGGCGGGCTGGCGTTTCTGCGGCGGAGGGTGACCGGGGAGTACGAGGTCGACGAGTTCGGCTACGACAAGGAGCTCACCGACCAGGTCCTCATGTCGCTGGTGCGGCCGCTGGCGGAGAAGTACTTCCGCGTCGAGGTGAAGGGTGTCGAGAACATCCCCGCCGAGGGGGGCGCCCTGGTCGTCGCGAACCACTCCGGGACGCTGCCGCTGGACGGCCTGATGATGCAGGTCGCCGTGCACGACCACCACCCGGCCGGGCGGCATCTGCGGCTGCTCGCGGCCGATCTGGTCTTCATGCTGCCGGTGGTCAACGAGCTGGCCCGCAAGGCCGGGCACACGCTGGCCTGTGCGGAGGACGCGGAGCGGCTGCTGAAGTCCGGCGAGATCGTGGGCGTGATGCCGGAGGGGTTCAAGGGCATCGGTAAGCCGTTCGGCGAGCGCTACAAGCTGCAACGGTTCGGCCGGGGCGGCTTCGTGTCGACGGCGCTGCGGGCCGGGGTGCCGATCGTGCCGTGCTCGATCGTGGGTGCGGAGGAGATCTACCCGATGATCGGCAACGCGAAGACGTTGGCGCGGGTGCTGGGGATTCCGTACTTCCCGATCACGCCGACGTTCCCGTGGCTGGGGCCGCTGGGTGCGGTGCCGCTGCCGACGAAGTGGACGATCCAGTTCGGCGAACCGATCGCGACGGACGGCTATCCGCCGGAGGCGGCGGAGGACCCGATGCTGATGTTCAACCTGACGGACCAGGTCCGGGAGCAGATCCAGCACACGCTCTACAAGCTGCTGGTGCAGCGGAGGTCGGTGTTCTTCTGACGGGCGGCCCGGGGGAGCTCGTGCGGCACGACTCGACGGACGCCCGCCGCGGAGCGGCTGATGTCACGCGGCGCGGCCTTGCGATGCCCGGGAGGCCCCCTGGGGCCGAGCGGTGCGAGGGAGGCAGGGGAAGAGGGGCCGCTCTGCAAGCTGCTGGTGCAGCGGAGGTCGGTGTTCTTCTGAGCCGCCGGTTCTTCCGGCGGTACGACGATGGGGCGCCTCTCCGCAGAGGGGCGCCCCATCGTCGTCTCAGCGAGCGTCCTCGCTGTCGATGCCCAGGCCGGGGAGCAGGCCCGGCAGCAGGGGCGGGATCGTGACGTCCGGCATCTCGGGTGTCGACGGGCCGACCGAGGGTGCCGTGGGAATGCCCGCCGGCGGGGTGTCGAGCAGGCCGCCCGTGTTGCCGCCCAGCAGGCCGTCGCTCTCCAGCGAGCCCGAGCCGGAGCCCGAGGGCTGGGGCCGGGTGGAGCCTTCGCCGCCCGTGGAGGGGGCGGCCGGGGAGGACGGCGGGCGCTGGGTCTGCGTACGCGAGGTGTTCTGCGGCGAGCCCGGGGTGCTGGTCCCGACCGCGCCCTTCTCCGGGGTGCGTGGAAGCATCCCCTGGAGCGGCTCGACCTCTTCGTCTATGGCGACGAAGACGCCCTCCACCTCGTTGCCGACGTCGGTCAGCTGCACGGGCAGCCGGTCGCGCAGGCCGTTCCAGGTGCCGCGATGCGCCTGGGCGAAGGAGTTGAGCCGGGCCATCGGGCCGATCTCGCCGTCCTGCTCGTACGCCTGGCGCAGCAGTCGGTGCCCCTCGGAGGCGTCGTGCTTCATGCCGCCGAGGACGCGCCGGATCTCGCCGAGCGACTCGTGGTCGAGGTCGCCGGCGCGGCCCCGTTCCATGAGTCTGCGGGCCTCGCTGAGCCGGGTCGACGCCTGGTCCAGGAAGATCCCGCCCCGCTCGGAGTCGTCGTCGGCCATCCCGCGCTTGATGTCTTCCATGCCGCGCTTCAGCCCATAGAGCGAGTCACCTGGGAGGGCGTCGGAGCTGGCAGCAGCCACACCGCTGAACGCGCCCGCGGCCACACCGACCGTGAGGCCGCCCGCGGCGAGCCCCTTCGACCAGCGGGAGCGGGGGCGCAATTTCCGGAGCGGGGAGGCCCGGTGGGCTCCCCGTCCGCTCGATGTCCGCTGCTCGGGCACCGTAGGGCCCTCGGCCGCGCTCCCCTCCGCAAGCATCGCTTCCATGGCGGCGACGAGCTGGGCTCGTTGCACCACCTTGACCTCGGGGTCCATCTTCGGCTTCGGCAGCTCGCCGAGACCGTTCGCCAGAGCCAACAGCCGCCCTTGTTCGGCCGGTTCGGCCGACGCCTCGGGCGGTTCGGCCGTCGCGTCCTCGGGCGTCCGATCATCCAGGGCCTGGGCGAAGGCGTTCGCCCGCCGGTGCGCCGATACGTTCGCGATCACTGGCGGCACCTCCTCTCGTCATGACGGTCGACTCCCCGGGGTGTCCGGAAGGTTGCACACCTTGAGCACATCCACACGAACGAGTGAGTGGTTGTGGACATGGCGTGACCACGGGGAGCCTGCATCCCGCACAACGAGCGGCGCGGCACTTGGGTTACGCGCGAAAGATGATCGGACCAGTGCGTCATCGAGGCGTCACCGACTGTGAGTTGGACGGGGGTCGGGGGACATGGGGGGTGGTGCGGGGGGAGGGCGCGTGTGGGGGCGCGGAACGGTCAGCGGGCGTCGTCCGGGAGCAGGCGTGCCAGGGTGCGCACGGCCCGGTACTGGAGGGTCTTGATCGCACCCTCGTTCTTGCCCATGACCCGGGCCGTCTCGGCGACCGAGAGGCCCTGCAGGAAGCGCAGGGTCACGCACTCCTGCTGCTGGGGATTGAGCCGGCGGACGGCGTCGAGGAGGGCCGCGTTGGAGAGGGACTCCAGGACGGAGTCCTCGGGGCTGCGCTCGACCTCGTTGGCGTCGAGCATCTCGCCCGTGGTCACTTCCAGCCGGAATCGGCTCGACTTGAAGTGGTCGGCGACCAGGTTGCGGGCGATGGTGACCAGCCAGGCGCCGAAGTCGCGGCCTTGCCAGGTGAAGGTGGAGATCCGGCGCAGGGCGCGCAGGAACGTCTCGCTGGTGAGGTCCTCCGCCGTCGCCTTTCCGCCGACGCGGTAGTAGATGTAGCGATAGACCGTGTCGCTGTACTGGTCGTACAGGCGGCCGAAGGCCTCGGCCTCGCCGGCCTGGGCGCGCTCGACGAGGTCCATCATGCGGGCGCTGTCGCTGTCGGCGGTGGGGCGGCGGGCGGCGGTCGAGGTTCCGGTGCCGCCGCGGCTGCCCCGTCTGCCGACAGCGGCACCGCTCTCGGCGAGGGCATAGCAGGGACCGGCGGGTGCCGGTGCGGCGAAGGCAAAGGCGGGGACAGGGCCGGCGTACGCGGTGGGGACGAAGCCGCGCAAGTGGTCGAGGACCGTTGCGCGCAGCGTAGCCAGGCCCGAGGCGTCAACCCCGACGTGTGGGTACACGGGACTCCCAGAGGCAGAGCTTCCATCACGTGCAGTGCGGGACCGTTCACTCGTCGTGGCGACGTGTGGGTTCCGTTGTGCGTCTGAGGAGAATAACGCTTCGTACAGGCAGCGCTACACCCAGTTGCGGAAATCACCGATTCCGTCACACCTGTTACCGCTTGTAGGCGAGATCACTCGCACTTCGTGACCGATTGTTGATCGGATTACTTCCGAGTGTGACTGCGTGCACGCTCTGTTGTGCCCGAGTGCGGGGTGGGGGAATGATCCGGCCCGCTGTTGGGTAGGGAGCTGGGAATGCCTCTGGGCCGACCTGTGCGGTCGTGTTCGACCACGTACGGGTGAGGGGTGCTGCTCCCGGGTTGTCTCAGGCGATCGCAGCCGAAACGTATCGGCAGTGTGCGACGCGCCGGGCGCGCAAGGCAGTTGGAGTCACCCGCCCGCAGCTGAAGTCAGCGGCGACGGCGGTGCAGGGCGACCGCGGCGGCCGTGCCGCCCGCCAGCGCGCCGACGCCCGCCGCGGCGGGGATGCCGACCTTGGCCGCCTTGCGGCCCGTGCGGTAGTCGCGCAGCCGCCATTCGCGCGCCTTGGCGTGCTTGCGCAGCTTGGTGTCCGGGTTGATGGCGTACGGATGGCCGACCAGCGACAGCATCGGGATGTCGTTGTGCGAGTCGCTGTAGGCCGCGCAGCGGTTCAGGTCCAGGCCCTCCGCGGCTGCCAGGGCGCGTACGGCCTCGGCCTTGGCGGGTCCGTGCAGCGGCTCGCCGACCAGCTTGCCGGTGTAGACGCCGTCGACCGACTCGGCGACCGTGCCGAGCGCGCCGGTCAGGCCGAGCCGCCGGGCGATGATCGTGGCCGTCTCGACCGGGGCGGCCGTGACGAGCCAGACCTTCTGGCCGGCGTCGAGATGGGCCTGCGCGAGCGCGCGGGTGCCGGGCCAGATCCGGTCGGCCATGTACTCGTCGTAGATCTCCTCGCCGATCGACATCAGTTCGGAGACGCGGTGGCCCTTGACGATGGACAGGGCGCTGTCGCGGGCGTCCTGCATGTGCTCGGGGTCCTCGACGCCGGCCAGCCGGAACCATGCCTGCTGCCAGGCGAAGCGGGCCAGTTCGCGGCGCTGGAAGAACTTCCGCTTGTACAGACCCCGGCCGAAGTGGAAGATCGCGGCGCCCTGCATGACGGTGTTGTCGAGATCGAAGAAGGCGGCTGCCTCGGCGTCACCCACGACCGGGAACTCGGGCTCGGACGGCTCGGCGGGCTCGGCCCGCGCCGCCTGCTCCCGTTCCAGTTCGAGCTGTTGCGAGGTCTTGCGCGCCGCCTCGGCGGCGGCCTCGCCTGCCAGAACGCTGCGCGCGGTGGCGGAGCGCCTACGGGGGGTGAGCCATCCCATTGCGGCCATGTCGTGAGCATAGCCAGTCTGTTCGGTACTTCCCGACGTCTCGGGATGCGGCGGCGTGAACACTCCGCGACTCTCCTGTTAAACGGACAAGGGGGGAGCAAGCTGGAGAGAGGGGGCACGGCGCGCGGCAGCGCAGAATGGACGGCATGTTTGGACGGACGAAGAAGAAGGACACCCCCGACGCTCCCGTCGCCGCCTCGCGGACCGTGACGCTGATCGGGAAGCCGGGCTGTCATCTCTGTGACGACGCCCGGGCCGTGATCGAGGCGGTCTGCGCCGAGACCGGGGCGCGCTGGGAGGAGAAGGACATCACTCAGGACGAGGAGCTCCACCGGGCCTACTGGGAGCAGATTCCGGTGGTCCTGGTCGACGGCGAGCAGCACACCTTCTGGCGTGTGGACGCCGGGCGGCTCCGGCGCGAACTGGGTGGATGACCGGAAGACGGCTACCATCGTGGACGTTTTGTTGACGTTCGGGGGCGTGATCGTGAGGAGAGTGTGCGGTTTTGCCCCCTTCGGGTTCTCAACGGGCTGACGCGTTCCACGGTTCCGTCATGGCGCGAACCGACCGCGTGACCCCGGTCACTTTGGCCGGACAAAACGGACACCATCTTTGTGCACGCGTTCACAAAGACATAGCCTGCATTCGACGGGGCGGTCCTGGGACACACGGCCGCCTGCAGCCCCGCTCATCCCGCAGGAGCACCGTGGCAACTGGCCGAACTCACCGACCGGCGACCCGCAGCCGAGGAATCCCCGAGGCCACCGTCGCCCGGCTTCCGCTGTATCTGCGTGCGCTCACCGCACTGTCGGAGCGCTCCGTACCCACGGTCTCCTCCGAGGAGCTCGCAGCCGCCGCGGGGGTCAACTCCGCGAAGCTGCGCAAGGACTTCAGCTACCTCGGCTCGTACGGCACGCGCGGTGTCGGCTACGACGTCGAGTACCTCGTCTACCAGATCTCCCGCGAACTCGGCCTCACCCAGGACTGGCCGGTCGTCATCGTCGGTATCGGTAACCTCGGCGCCGCGCTCGCCGGCTACGGCGGCTTCGCCTCCCGTGGCTTCCGGGTCGCCGCGCTCATCGACGCCGACCCCGCCATGACCGGCAAGCCGGTCGCCGGGATCCCCGTCCAGCACAGCGACGACCTCGAGAAGATCATCGAGGAGGACGGCGTCTCCATCGGAGTCATCGCGACCCCGGCCGGCGTCGCCCAGCAGGTCTGCGACCGGCTCGTGGCCGCAGGCGTCACCTCCATCCTGAACTTCGCCCCGACCGTCCTCTCCGTGCCCGACGGCGTGGATGTGCGGAAGGTCGACCTCTCCATCGAGCTGCAGATCCTCGCCTTCCACGAGCAGCGCAAGGCTGGCGAGGAGGCGGAGGCCGAGGCCACCGCCGCACCCACGCCGCCCACGGCCCTCGGTGCGGCGGGCGACGCCCCGCGCAAGGGCACCGGACGCAAGGGACCCGACGGGGACGTCCCCGCCGTGATGCCGGCATGAGTCTCCTCGTCGTCGGCCTCAGCCACCGCAGCGCCCCGGTCAGCGTCCTCGAACGGGCCTCGCTCGCCGCGGACACCCAGGCCAAGCTGCTCCAGGACACCCTCGCCGCCGAACCGGCCGCCGAGGGCGCCGTCCTGGCCACCTGCAACCGCATCGAGCTCTACGCCGACGTGGACAAGTTCCACGCCGGTGTCGCCGAGCTGTCCACGCTGCTCGCCCAGCACAGCGGCGTCGGCCTCGAAGAGCTGACCCCTTACCTCTACGTGCACTACGAGGACCGGGCCGTCCACCACCTCTTCTCGGTGGCCTGCGGGCTCGACTCCATGGTCGTCGGCGAGGGCCAGATCCTCGGCCAGATCAAGGACGCCCTCGCGCTCGGCCAGGACCTGCACACCGCCGGCCGGCTCCTCAACGACCTGTTCCAGCAGGCGCTGCGGGTCGGCAAGCGCGCCCACAGCGAGACCGGGATCGACCGGGCCGGGCAGTCGCTCGTCACCTTCGGCCTGGAGCAGCTGGCCGACGGCACCGACGTCGACACCTGGGCCGCCGGCAAGCGCGCCCTGGTCATCGGGGCCGGTTCGATGTCCTCGCTGGCCGCCGCCACGCTCGCGCGCGTCGGGGTCTCCGAGATCGTGATCGCCAACCGTACGACCGCCCGTGCCGAGCGACTCGTACAGATCCTGGCCGAGCCCGGTGGCACGGGTGTGGCCGCACGCGCGGTCGAGATGGTTGCCGTCGGCGACGAACTGACACGTGCCGACATCGTCGTCTCCTGCACCGGAGCCACCGGACTCGTCCTGACCGGCGAGGCCGTCGAGGCCGCGATGAAGGACCGCACGGCCCCGCTCGCACTGCTCGACCTGGCCATGCCCCGCGACATCGACGCCGCCGCCCACCGCATCACGAACGTCCGGCTCGTCGACATCGAGTCGCTGGCGGACGCCTCCGCCGACGCCCCGATGGCCGCCGACGTCGACCAGGTGCGCGCGATCGTCTCCGACGAGGTGGCCGCCTTCGGCGCCGCCCAGCGCGCCGCGCACATCACCCCGACCGTGGTCGCCCTGCGCACCATGGCCGCCGATGTGGTCGCCGGCGAGGTCGCCCGGCTCGAGGGCCGGCTGCCCGGCCTCGACGACAAGCAGCGCGCCGAGATCACCCAGACCGTGCGCCGGGTGGTCGACAAGCTCCTGCACGCGCCGACCGTGCGGGTCAAGCAGCTGGCCAGCGAGCCCGGCGGTGCCGGGTACGCCGACGCGCTGCGGACACTCTTCGACCTCGACCCGGAGACGGTCGCCTCCGTCTCCCGGGCCGACCTGAATGACGCCGACGTCAAGAACCGAGGGCGAGTATGACCGAGAGGGCACTGAGGCTCGGGACCAGGCGCAGCAAACTCGCCATGGCCCAGTCCGGGCATGTGGCCGACGCCGTGCGGCAGCTGACCGGCCGACCCGTCGAGCTCGTGGAGATCACGACATACGGGGACGTCTCGCGTGAGCACCTCGCGCAGATCGGCGGTACGGGGGTGTTCGTCGCCGCACTGCGCGACGCGCTCCTGGCCGGTGAGGTGGACTTCGCCGTCCACTCCCTGAAGGACCTGCCGACCACCCAGCACCCCGAGCTGGTCATCGCCGCGATTCCGCGCCGCGAGGACCCGCGCGACGTGCTGGTCGCCCGCGCCGGACTGACGCTCGACACGCTGCCGCAGGGCGCCCGGATCGGCACCGGTTCGCCGCGCCGGACGGCCCAGCTCAACGCGTACGCGCGCAGCCACGGGCTGACCATCGAGACCGTGCCGATCCGCGGGAACATCGACACCCGCGTCGGATACGTACGCAGTGGAGAGCTGGACGCGGTGGTTCTCGCCGCGGCCGGTCTCAACCGCATCGGCGGAACGGAGGAGCTCACCGGCTCCCTGTCGCTCGACCACCTGTCGGTCGACGCCGTCCTGCCCGCCCCCGGCCAGGGGGCACTGGCGATCGAGTGTGTGGCGTCCGACGCCGACCTCGTCGCCGCGCTCGCCGAGCTCGACGACCCGCACACCCGGGCCGCCGTGACCGCCGAGCGATCCCTGCTCGCCGCCCTGGAGGCCGGCTGCTCCGCACCCGTGGGTGCGCTGGCCGACCAACTGGCCGAGGATTCCGGCCGCGGGCAGATTGTCACTGAGATGCGCCTGCGCGGCGTCGTCGGTACCACCGACGGCTCGACGCTGGTGCAGCTGTCCACCACCGGTCCCGTACCCGCGTCGTACGACGAGGCGATGGAGCTCGGACGCGAACTCGCGGACGAGATGCTCGCCAAGGGTGCGGCCGGTCTTATGGGGGAGCGAGCACTTTGAGCCCCACCAGCCCGACCACCAGCCCCGCGTCCCCGGCCTTCTTCGGTCAAGGGAGCGTCACCTTCCTCGGCGCCGGACCAGGCGATCCAGGACTGCTGACCCTCCGGGCAGTCGAAGCCCTCGCCGGCGCGGACGTCCTGATCGCCGAGCCGGAGGTGCTCGAAGTCGTTCGCGGCCATGCGCGCGCGGGCGTGAGCACGCCTGAGCTGACGGTTGTTGACGAGGCGTCAACAACCGCCGGTGTCCCCGTGTTGAGGGATGCGGCCAATCTTGTCATGGAGGCCGCGAGGGGCGGCAAGCGGGTCGTCCGTGCGGTGACCGGCGACCCCGGCCTCGACGGAAACGCAGGTCAGGAGATGCTGGCCTGCGCCTCCGAGGGCATCCCCTTCGAGGTCGTGCCCGGCGTGGCCACAGCGGTCGGCGTACCCGCGTACGCCGGTGTCCCGCTGCGCGACGCGCAGGGCACCGATGTGCGCTTCGTGGACGCCCGTACCGCCGACGACCGCTGCTGGACCGAGGTCGGCGCCTCGGACGGCACCGTGGTCGTGTCCACTTCGCTCGACTCGGTCGCCGCCGCGGCCGGTGAACTGGTGGCGGCAGGCCGTAAGCCGGACACCCCGCTCACCGTGACCATCGGCGGTACGACGACCCGGCAGCGGACCTGGACGGCGACCCTGGGCACGATCGCGCAGGTCTTCAAGCAGGGGAAGATCCTCCCCTCGCCCGATGGTCACCGGCCGGTCATAGCCGTGGTCGGCGAGCGCAGCGCCCCGGCGCAGCGGGACCAGCTGGCGTGGTTCGAGTCGAAGCCGCTGTTCGGCTGGCGGGTGCTCGTGCCGCGCACGAAGGAGCAGGCCGCGTCGCTCTCCGACCAGTTGCGTTCGTACGGTGCGGTGCCGCACGAGGTGCCGACGATCGCCGTCGAGCCGCCGCGGACGCCGCAGCAGATGGAGCGTGCGGTCAAGGGTCTGGTGACCGGCCGCTACGAGTGGATCGCCTTCACGTCGGTCAACGCGGTGAAGGCGGTGCGGGAGAAGTTCGAGGAGTACGGGCTCGACGCGCGGGCCTTCGCCGGGATCAAGGTCGCGGCGGTCGGCGAGCAGACGGCCGCGGCGCTGGTCGACTTCGGTGTGAAGCCGGACCTGGTGCCGAGCGGCGAGCAGTCGGCCGCGGGTCTTCTCGAGGACTGGCCGCCGTACGACCCGGTCTTCGACCCGATCGACCGTGTCTTCCTGCCGCGGGCCGACATCGCGACGGAGACGCTGGTCGCCGGGCTGATCGAGCTCGGGTGGGAGGTCGACGACGTGACCGCCTACCGGACGGTCCGGGCGTCGCCGCCGCCGGCGGACACGCGTGAGGCGATCAAGGGCGGCGGCTTCGACGCCGTGCTCTTCACCTCGTCGTCGACGGTGCGGAACCTGGTGGGTATCGCCGGGAAGCCGCACAACGTGACGGTCATCGCCTGTATCGGCCCTGCGACCGCGAAGACGGCGGAGGAGCACGGGCTGCGGGTGGATGTGCTCTCGCCCGAGCCGTCGGTGCACAAGCTCGCGGAGGCGCTGGCGGACTTCGGTCTGCGGCGGCGGGCGGCGGCGCTGGAGGCGGGGGATCCGGTGACGCGGCCGTCGGAGCGGCGGCCGGGGGCGCGGAGGCGTCGGACGACGTGACGCTTGGGGCGTGACTTGGGGTGCGGGGCCTTTGGGGTCCCGCACCCCGTGCGTTTCGGGGCCTGGGGCGGGGCCTTGTGAGGGGTGCCGCCCTTGGTGCGTGGGGGCGGTCGGGACGGAGGCGCCCGCAGGGGCGCCGTCCCGTGTGCCCACCCTCCCCCCAGACTTCGTCCGGGGGGACCCCCACCGCCCTGCGGGACGATTGCCCACACGGGGGTGGGGGTTATGCCCACAGGCGGTCGGTAAAGGCACTGGGCCCGCGGGCGTAGCCTCGGAGCATGAACTCGTACGGAACCTTTCCCGGGGCGCGGCCGCGGCGGCTGCGGACGACTCCTGCCATGCGGCGGATGGTGGCCGAGACGCGGCTGAGCCCGGCCGATCTGATCCTTCCCGCGTTCGTGCGGGAGGGGATCGACGAGCCCCGGCCGATCGCCGCCATGCCCGGGGTGGTGCAGCACTCGCGGGACACCCTGCGCAAGGCCGCCGTGGAGGCGCTGGAGGCCGGCGTCTCCGGGATCATGCTGTTCGGCGTGCCCGAGGACGAGAAGAAGGACGCCGCCGGGACCGCGGGTACGGACCCGGACGGGATTCTTCAGGTCGCGATCCGGGACGTGAAGGCCGAGGTCGGCGACGATCTCGTGATCATGTCGGACCTCTGCCTCGACGAGTACACCGACCACGGGCACTGCGGGGTCCTGGACGAGAGCGGGCGGGTCGACAACGACGCCACGCTGGAGCGGTACGCCGAGATGGCGCAGGTCCAGGCCGACGCCGGTGTCCATGTCGTCGGGCCTTCCGGGATGATGGACGGCCAGGTCGGGGTGGTCCGGGACGCGCTGGACACCATCGGCAAGGAGGACGTGTCGATCCTCGCGTACACGGCGAAGTACTCCTCCGCCTTCTACGGGCCGTTCCGTGAGGCCGTCGCGTCGTCTCTGCAGGGTGACCGCAAGACCTATCAGCAGGACCCCGCCAACGTGCGTGAGTCGCTGCGGGAGTTGGCGCTGGACCTGGAGGAGGGCGCCGACATGGTGATGGTGAAGCCCGCGGGACCCTACCTGGACGTGCTGGCGAAGGTCGCCGAAGCCGTGGACGTGCCGGTCGCCGCGTACCAGATCAGTGGTGAGTACGCGATGGTCGAGGCCGCGGCCGAGAAGGGCTGGATCGACCGCGACAAGGCCATCTTCGAGACGCTCACCGGGATCAGGCGCGCAGGTGCGCAGATGATCCTGACGTACTGGGCGACCGAAGTCGCGCAGAAGCTCAGCCGCGGGGTCTGACGGTTTCTCGGATCTCTCGCACGACTCCTCGATAGGGGCGGAACCGCAGGGCGGTTCCGCCCCTATCGTCGTCGTGGGCCGTGAGGACGTGGAGGCGCCTGCCGTCCTCGCCGCGGTGGAAGTACTGGGCGACTCCGTCGTCGGAGCGGGTCGCGCTGAGGGTGCGTATGGGTGCCTCCCGGAGCCGTACCACGCGGTCGCGGGTGTAGCGGCCGGGCGGGCCCACCGTGGTCAGGGCCTGCACGGAGGCGGCGATGGCCCGCTGGTTGGCCGGGTCGGCGGTGAAGGCGTAGTGGGCGGCCGAGTCCGTCCACTGGGCGTAGTTGAGGATCGTGCGGCCGTCCGAGCCCATCAGGCAGTGGCGGGAGAGGAACGCCTCCGGCAGCTCGGCCCGGGCCCAGGCGTCCACGACTGCGTCCATCACGAGCCGCTGCCGCTCGGCGTCCTGCGTGGACCACTCGGCGATCAGGATGAGGCCGGCATCCGGCCTGGCTAAGGCCGGGAAGTCGTCGGACTCCGCGAGCTTCGTTCCCCTTGAATCGTTAGTCATGACTAACAGTTTCGAGGGTGCTCGCCTCCCGCGCAAGCGGTTATCGCGTCAGCATCTCCACCAGCCGCGACATGCCGTCCGCCGCGTAGCCCTCCTCGATCGCGCGGTCCAGGAGGACCTGGAGGGGCTCGAAGAGCTCGGTGCTGACGCCCTGCGCCTCGAACGTAGAGAGGAAGTTGGGGAACGCCGCGTGGCTCACGGCAAGGCTGGAGACGTCGGTGAGGTGCTTCCCGGAATCGACGGCTCGGGCGATCTCGGGGACGCCGCCGAGCATCGCCGTGATCCACGGGACCAGGAGCTCGGCATACTCCTCGGCGCCGACGTTCTCGGTACGGACCAGGGCCAGCGCCTGCATGACGCCGGTGAACATCCCGTACATGCCCGTGAGCAGACCGAGGTCGTACAGCGCCGCCAGACCCGGATCGCCGCCCGTCCACTTGGTGCCGCCGAGCACGGCCAGGGTCGGGCGGTGGGTCTCGTACGCCTCCTCGTCACCGCTGTAGAAGACGTACGCCTCCGGGCCCGCGATCATCTGAGGGACGGCCATGATGCCGCCGTCGACATACCGGGCACCGAACTTCTCCGCCCGGGCGGAGAGTGTCCGGGCCTGCTCAGGCGTGCCGTTCGTGAGGTTGACCAGCGTCTTTCCGGCCACGGAGTCGCCGAGGGCCGTGAAGAGTGCGTCGACGTTGTCGTTCGTCAGCAGGCACAGGACGACGAGCGGGCTCGCCGCCACCGCGTCCCTGGGCGTGTCGGCGGGCAGGGCACCCTGCGCGACCAGCGGGCCCGTCCTGGCCGGGGAGCGGTTCCAGACCGTGACCGGGTGGCCCGCGTTCAGGAAGGCCGCGGCGAGGGCCGTGCCCATCATGCCCAGGCCGAGGACGGAGACCGGGGCGGAAGCGGCCGAGGGGGAGGCTGTTGCGGACATGGGTGTGCTCCAGGGCTTGGAATCGGAGGTTCGAGCCGTCCTGCGGCCCGCATTCGATCCTTCTCCGTGGCAGTTCGTCCCACAAGTACCGACTTAATCGTCAGCTACGCACCGATTGGTAAGGATGCGCCGGGCGGCGCACCCTGGAAGTACCTCAGGAGGTGGTCCTCATGATGCACACGCTCGTGGGATGGCACGTCGAGATGGAGTTCCAGGAGGAGGGTGACCGGACGAGGGCGGCCGCCATGGTGCGGCTCGGTGACGGCACCGAGTTCCGCGCCCAGGGCAACGCCCACCGGCACCCGTCGGACCCCGAGCAGTTGCGGGTC
Organism: Streptomyces sp. NBC_01353; assembly: GCF_036237275.1. Lineage (GTDB taxonomy): Bacteria > Actinomycetota > Actinomycetes > Streptomycetales > Streptomycetaceae > Streptomyces. The sequence goes on from NZ_CP108352.1 coordinate 4,925,595, forward strand.
GGCGAGGAGATCGCGGGCGCACGCGCGCTCATGGATCTCGCCTCGCAGCTGCTGCAGAAGGCACACACGGAGATCGACGAGGTGTCGGGCAGGACGTCCCGCCCCATCGGCTGACAGCACGTCAGCACATCGGCGGCGAGGGCGACGTGAACGCGTCGCCGTCGCCGCCGATGCCGCGAGATCGGTCAGCTTCGGGTGATCAGAGTGATCACGATCGCGGTGCATGTGATCAGGACTGCGACGGCTACGACGTCCGTCAGATGACTGCTGGGCATGGACTCACCCTGCGGGGCGGAGTGATCCCGCGGCAACGGTCACGGGACAATGGGGGAAGCTGGAACGCGCGGACATACCGTGACCTGGGGAAATGACCCACCCCTGGAATGCGTTCCTGGGACGGTCGAGACGAGGGGGGACGGGGCGGGTGGCAACGGAGGCGGATGGTTTCGCGGAGCTGGTGCGCGGGCTGAAGGAACGATCCGGGCTCAGCTACGGGGCGTTGGCGAAGAAGCTGCACGTCAGTACGTCGACGCTGCACCGGTACTGCAACGGCGACGCCGTTCCGGCCGAGTTCGCACCCGTGGAGAGACTGGGGCGGCTGTGCGGAGCCTCCCGCGACGAGCTGATCGCACTGCACCGTAGCTGGATCCTGGCGGACGAGGCGCGCCGACGGGGCAAGAACGCACCGGCGGCTCCTGAGCCACAGGGTCCGGCCGAAACCGCGGCGGGAAGCTCGACGGTGGCCGCGGTGGAGACCACGGCGGAAACCACTGCGGCGACTGCTCCGGAAGGCGCGCCGGATGCCGTTTCGGATGCCGGTTCGGACGCGGTCTCGGACGCCGGCTCGGACACCGCGGTGACGCCCGCAGCCCCTGAGCCCGCTCCCGAGCTCGTAGCCGAACCCGGCGCCGAGTACGGGCCCGAGCCCGAGGTCGTCGTGACCGTGCAGGCACATCCCCGGCCCTCGGACGTCCCGAGCGCGTCCGCCCGCTCCCACTCCCGCAAGCGGCTGCGGACGGCCGTCGCCGCGGCCGCCGTCGTCGCGCTCGCCGTACCCGTGGCGTACGCCGTCGGCCTCCCGGACGAGAAGGGCGCCGGTGACGCCAAGGCCTCCGGACAGCACGCGGACGGATCCGTCGAGCCGCCCGCGGCGAGCGTCTCCGCGCCCGTGACGGCCTCCGCCTCCACCTCGGGCTCCGGCTCCCCGTCCGCCGCCACGACGCCGAGTGCGTCGGCGACCGCGTCCCGGGCGAAGCCCTCCGCCCGGGCGACCCGCCAGGCGGCCGGCGACCCCGTGAGCGTGGGCATCAGCTCGTACAACTGGGCCGGCGCCTGCGGCCAGTACTACGCGCTCGGCCAGCCGCCCGGGCAGGTCCCGCCCCCGCCCGCCCCGCAGGACAGCCGAGGCTGGGCACGGGCACTCGGCGGGGTCGACGGCGGCCATATGCAGCTCCAGCTCACCGCCACCGGCCGCACCGAGGAGGCCACCGTCCTCACCGCCGTCCGCGTACGGGTCGTCGAGCGCGCCGCACCCCTGGACCGGGCCGCGTACTTCATGGGCGACGGCTGCGGCGGCGGCATCACCCCGCAGGCCTTCGACATCGACCTCGACGCCCCGCACCCCACCGCGAAGCCGGTCGCCGGCCTCGACGGCGAACACCGGGTACCGGCAAAGGACTTCCCCTACAAGGTCTCCACCAGCGACCCCCAGGTCCTCAACCTCGACGTGCACACCGAGTCGTACGTCGTCTCCTGGTACCTGGAAGTGGAGTGGAGCAGCGGCGAGCGGCACGGGAAGGCACGCGTCGACGACGGCGGGAAGCCGTTCCGTACGAGCGCGATCGAAGGGAAGAAGGAGTACACCTACCGGCCCGAGAAGGGCGAGTGGGCCGCCCCGCAGTGAGCGAAGGCGAAGGCCCCGGCGCCGTACGGATACGGAGCCGGGGCCTTCGTCGTGCTGTGGCGCGTCGTCAGAGGCGCTCGGGCGTCCGGATGCCCAGCAGGGCCAGGCCCTGGTGGAGCGTGCGGGCGGTCAGGTCGCAGAGGAACAGCCGGTTCTCCGCGGTCTCCTTCGGAGGCGCCGGCTTGATGACGGGGCACTGGTCGTAGAACGTCGTGTACAGCGACGCCAGCTGGTACAGATACGCGGCCAGCTTGTGCGGGGCGTACTCCTCGGCGACCTCGGCCAGCGTCTCGCCGAACTGGTCCAGGTGCAGACCGAGCGCGCGCTCCGCCGGAGCCAGCTCCAGCTCGGGGTGGGCCACCGGAGTGAACTCGCCCGCCTTGCCGAAGATCGACTTGATACGCGCGTACGCGTACTGGAGGTACACCGACGTGTCGCCGTTCAGCGACACCATCTGGTCCAGGTCGAACTTGTAGTCACGCGCCGCGGACGTCGACAGGTCGGCGTACTTGACCGCGCCGATGCCGACGTACTGGCCGTTCTCGACGATCTCCCGCTCGGTGAGCAGGCCGCGCTCCTCGTCCTTGCCCCGGACCACGGCGGTCGCCCGGTCCACGGCCTCGTCCAGCAGGTCCACCAGCCGGACCGTCTCGCCCTCACGGGTCTTGAACGGCTTGCCGTCCTTGCCGAGCACCGTGCCGAACGCCAGCTGGACCGCTTTGACCTCGTCGTTCAGCCAGCCGGCCCTGCGGGCGGTCTCGAAGACCATCTTGAAGTGCAGGGACTGGCGGGCGTCGACCACGTACAGCAGGGTCGTCGCCTTCAGGTTCTGCACCCGGTCACGGATCGCGGACAGGTCCGTGGCCGCGTAGCCGAAGCCGCCGTCGGACTTCTGGACGATCAGCGGCGTCGGGTTGCCGTCCGGGCCCTTGACGTCGTCGAAGAACACGCACAGCGCCCCGTTGGAGCGGACCGCGACGCCCGACTCCTCGAGGATGCGGCAGGTCTCCACCAGCATGTCGTTGTAGCCGGACTCGCCGACCACGTCCGGGTCGTTGATGTCCATGTCGAGCTTGTCGAAGACCGAGTAGAAGTAGATCTTCGACTCGTCGACGAACCGCTGCCACATGGCACGCGTCTGCTCGTCACCGGCCTGGAGATCCACGACCCGCGCCCGCGCCCGGGTCTTGAACTCCTCATCGGAGTCGAACAGCGCGCGCGAGGCCTTGTAGAGCCTGTTGAGGTTCGACATGGCCTCCTCGCCGGAGACCTCCTCCTCGGACTTGTGGTCCAGCTCGTGCGGGTGCTCGACCAGGTACTGGATGAGCATGCCGAACTGGGTGCCCCAGTCGCCGATGTGGTGGCGACGGACCACCTTCTCGCCCGTGAACTCCAGGATCTCGACCATCGCGGCGCCGATCACGGCGGAGCGGAGGTGGCCGACGTGCATCTCCTTGGCCACGTTCGGCTGCGCGTAGTCGATCACCGTCGTGCCGGCGCTCTCCCCGTACGCCACGCCGAGGCGGTCGTCGGCGGCGCGAGCGGCGAGGGTCTTGATGATCGCCTGGTCGGTGACCGTGATGTTCAGGAAGCCGGGGCCCGAGACCTCGATCTCCTTCAGCACGTCGTTCGCCGGGATGCCGTCGACGACCTTCGTCGCCAGCTCACGCGGGTTGCCCTTGAGCTTCTTGGCGAGGGCCAGGATGCCGTTGGCCTGGAAGTCGGCCCGGTCGCTTCGTCGCAGCAGCGGGTCGGCGGAACCGGCCTCCGGCAGTGCTGCCGAGAGACCTTCCGCGAGACGCTGCTGCACGGTCGAAGCGAGGGAAGGGACCGAGGCCATGAGCTTCCGTTCCTGTCGGTGGTTCAGTGGTGGGCTTTATCGCTTGTCAAGTGTCCCATGGGCGGGCAACGTGTTTTCTCCACCTGTGGACAACCGCAGAGTGCGCCGTTCCGTCTGGGAGAATGGCTGACGTAAGGCTGCAAGGCTTTCGAGGGAATCAAGGAAGAAGGACGTACCGACCGTGGCTCAGAGCAGCACCGAGACCGACTGGGTCTCCCGTTTCGCGGACGAGGTCATCGCCGAGTCGGAGCGACGTGCGCCTGGCAAACCGGTCGTCGTCGCCTCCGGACTCTCCCCCTCCGGCCCGATCCACCTGGGCAACCTCCGCGAGGTCATGACCCCGCACCTGGTCGCCGACGAGGTCCGCCGCCGTGGGTACGAGGTCCGGCACCTCATCTCGTGGGACGACTACGACCGGTACCGCAAGGTGCCGAACGGCGTCGCCGGCATCGACGAGTCCTGGGCCGAGCACATCGGCAAGCCCCTGACCTCCGTCCCGGCCCCGGCCGGCTCGCCGCACCCGAACTGGGCCGAGCACTTCAAGGCCGCCATGGTCGAGTCGCTCGCCGAGCTGGGCGTCGAATACGACCCGATCAGCCAGACCGAGCAGTACACGGCGGGCACCTACCGCGAGCAGATCCTGCACGCCATGAAGCACCGCGGCGACATCGACGCGATCCTCGATCAGTACCGGACGAAGAAGGCGCCGAAGAAGCAGTCGCAGAAGCCCCTCGACGAGGCCGAGCTGGAGGCCGAGGAGGGCTCCGGCGCGGCGAACGAGGACGACGGCTCCGGCGGCGCCGGGGGCTACTTCCCGTACAAGCCGTACTGCGGGCAGTGCGAGAAGGACCTGACGGCCGTCACGTCGTACGACGACGAGACCACCGAGCTGGCGTACACCTGCACGGCCTGCGGCTTCTCCGAGACCGTCAAGCTGAGCGAGTTCAACCGCGGCAAGCTGGTCTGGAAGGTCGACTGGCCCATGCGCTGGGCGTACGAAGGCGTGATCTTCGAGCCCTCGGGCGTCGACCACTCGTCGCCGGGTTCGTCCTTCGTCGTCGGCGGCCAGATCGTGCGCGAGATCTTCGACGGCGTCCAGCCGATCGGCCCGATGTACGCGTTCGTCGGCATCAGCGGCATGGCCAAGATGTCGTCGTCGAAGGGTGGCGTGCCGACGCCGGCCGACGCGCTGAAGATCATGGAGGCGCCGCTGCTGCGCTGGCTGTACGCGCGCCGCAGGCCCAACCAGTCCTTCAAGATCGCCTTCGACCAGGAGATCCAGCGGCTCTACGACGAGTGGGACAAGCTCGAGGCCAAGGTCGCCGACGGCTCCGTGCTGCCCGCGGACGCGGCCGCATACGCCCGCGCCGCCCGCACCGCCGTCGGTGAGCTGCCCCGCACGCCGCGGCCGCTGCCGTACCGGACCCTGGCCTCGGTCATGGACATCACGGCCGGCCACGACGAGCAGACCCTGCGGATCCTGACCGACCTGGACCCGGAGAACCCGGTCACCAGCCTGGACGAGGTCCGCCCGCGTCTGGACCGCGCCGAGAACTGGATCACCACCCAGGTCCCGGCCGACCAGCGCACCATCGTCCGCGACGAGCCCGACGCCGAGCTCCTCGGCTCCCTCGACGACCAGGGCCGCGAATCCCTGCGCCTCCTCCTCGAAGGCCTGGACACACACTGGTCCCTGGACGGCCTCACCACGCTCGTCTACGGCGTCCCGAAGGTCATGGCCGGCCTCGACCCCGAGGCCAAGCCGACCCCGGAGCTGAAGATCGCCCAGCGCGCGTTCTTCGCCCTCCTCTACAAGCTCCTCGTCAGCCGCGAGACAGGCCCCCGCCTGCCCACGCTCCTGCTGGCGGTCGGCGCGGACCGCGTGCGCAAGCTGTTGGGTGCGTAGCGGTACGGAGATCGGTAAGGGCCGCCACCGGGTTCGGTGGCGGCCCTTCGCCGTGCTCGGCGCGGGTTGCGGGCGGTGCCGGACGGTCGGCGGACGGAGTCCGGCGCAGCCGTCCGAAGCCCGGGAGGCCCCCTCGGGGCCGAGCGGTGCGAGGGCGGCGTGAAGAGGGGGGTCGGGCCCCCGCCTGCCCACGCTCCTGCTGGCGGTCGGCGCGGACCGCGTGCGCAAGCTGTTGGGTGCGTAGCGGTACGGAGATCGGTAAGGGCCGCCACCGGGTTCGGTGGCGGCCCTTCGCCGTGCTCGCCGTGGGTTGCGGGCCGTGCCGGTGGCGGCCCTTCTCCATCCTTGGGACTAGGCCGAATTCCGACGTGGGCACGACGAAAACGGGGATCCCGCGGGAGACCGTGAAGGCATGAAGAACGAAGTCATCGCAGTCATCGGATGGATCGCCCTCGTCCAGGGCGGACTCGGCGCCGGCGGGCAGATCTTCGGGGACAACGCCTGGGGACTGCTCCAGAAGTGGTGGGACATCCCCACCGCCGGCTACATCGTCCTGGCCCTGGCCGGAATCGCGCTCGCCCTCTGGGGCGAGACCGCGAAGAAGCGGGCCAAGGCCTGAGCCCCGACCCGCCGCCGGTCACGGGATGTGGTTCTCCGCCATCTCCCGCTCGATACGGTGCCGCAGCTGCGGAGTCAACTCCCGCAGGATCGACGCACTGCGCGGGTGCTGCACCCCGTACATGTCACTGAGCCATATGTCGAGCTGCTCGGCGTTGGGGAAATCCTGCCGCTCCTCGACGTAGTCCCACATCGCCTTGTAGGCCGCCTCGGAGAACTCGTCCGCGGGCGGCTCCGGCTCGACGAACTCCGGGTACTCCTCGAACTGCTCCGCACCCTGCTCCTGGCGCGGGCCCGGGATCATCACGTCCTCCGGACCCTGCGGCACCGCCACAGGGGTGGGCTCCAGGCCCTCCACGTACCGAGGGTCGAAGGCCGTCTCGTACGCCTCCGGCGGCAGGGTCTGCGCGTGGAACCACGGGCTGTCATGGTTCGCGGGCAGCTCCGGCCCGACCGGCCCCTGGCCCGGCGCCTGGCCCTGGCCTTGGCCCTGGGGGAGCTGAGGCTGCGGCTGCGGGGCCAGCTGGACCGGCGCCTGGACCGCCTGCACCGGCTGCGGCTGCGCCGCCGTCGGCTGCGCCGGGATCAGCGCCGGCTCCACACCCGCCGCCGCGAGCCCCGCCGCCGCCGTCTCCGCCAGCGGCACCCCGTACTTCGCCAACCGCAGCGGCATCAGCGCCTCCACCGGCGCCTTCCGCCGCCACGCCCGCCCGAAGCGCGCCTGGAGCCGAGCCTGATAGATCAGCCGATCCTGCTCAAGCTTGATGACCTGCTCGTACGAGCGCAGCTCCCACAGCTTCATCCGCCGCCACAACCGAAACGTCGGTATCGGCGACAGCAGCCAACGCGTGAGCCGTACGCCCTCCATGTGCTTGTCGGCCGTGATGTCGGCGATCCGGCCCACCGCATGGCGCGCCGCCTCCACCGCGACCACGAACAGCACCGGAATGACCGCGTGCATACCCACACCCAGCGGGTCCGGCCAGGCCGCCGCGCCGTTGAACGCGATCGTCGCCGCGGTCAGCACCCACGCCGTCTGCCGAAGCAGCGGGAACGGAATCCGGATCCAGGTCAGCAGCAGGTCCAGTGCAAGCAGCACACAGATGCCGGCGTCGATGCCGATGGGGAAGAAGTACGAGAAGTCGCCGAAGCCCTTCTCGACAGCGAGCTCACGCACAGCGGCGTACGAACCCGCGAAACCGATACCGGCGATGATCACCGCACCGGCGACCACCACACCGATCAGTATCTTGTGCGTGCGTGTCAGCTGCACCGCGGCCACCCGCGATCCCCTCCCGTCATTCCACATCTCGCGGGCACAGCGTGGCACATGCGCGAGGAGCCCGGCCCCCGGGGGAGGGACGGACTCCTCGAAAACATGCGCAAATACGGGTGTTCGCGACGTGCGGCAACATGGGCTGCCGCATGTTTGTTACCTGGCCGTGGCGGCAACCGCCGCGACAGCCTCCTTCGCGGCCTTCACGGCGCCGTCCATCACGACCTTGTCGGTGGGAGCCGCCGCCCCCGCGTAACCGGCGCCGTTGTACGTCAGCAGCACCAGCACATTGCCGGTCCGCGCCACGACCGAGGCGTACTTGAAGTCCTCGCCCGTCTTCTTCAGGTCGTACGCGACGGCCTTCGACTGCTCACCAACACCCGGCACGTCCGTGGTACGCAACTTCTTCGCGCCCTCGGTCGCCTGGAGCTTGGCCAGCTCCTTGGTGAAGTTCTCCTGGGCCCGCTCCTGGCCACTGCCGAGCGCGGCGTCCGACTCGTAGCGGTAGAACGACACATCCAGCCAGCGGTAGTGCGAGCCCTTCACGCCCTTGTCGTCGAGGCCGTTCCACGAACAACCACCGCGACTCGAGGTGTCGCTGGAAGTCGCAGTCGTACCGTTCTTAGCCTTCGCCTTCGGCACCAGGCTCGCGGTCGTCTTCGCGGAGATCGACTTGCACACGTCGGGCAGCTTCGAGAACTTCGCCGGCTCGACCGTCTTCGTCGACTGCTGGGCGCCGGGAGTGGCCGACGCCGAGCCCTTGCCCTTGTCCGGGGTGCCCGAACCGCCGTCGGAGTCCGAGGAGCAGCCGGCGACGACGAGCATCACCGGGACGGCTGCGCAGGCGAGTATGCGGGTGAGTCGCGGGGCTGATCGGTGCATGGTTCCTTCAGTCGCTTGTCGTACAGTCCGGCCGGCGGCCACGGTACGCCGACACGTTACGTGCTCGCGATGGGCCCGCGAGGGGCCCACACAACGGCTCCGGGCCGCTACTCCTCCAGGCGCTCGGCGAGCAGCCGGGCCAGATTCCGGGCCTTTTCCTGCAGTTCCTGGCTGTCCGGGGGCTCCGCGGCACCGCTCGTCTGCTCCACGTACTCGACTGTCACGATCACGTTGGATGTGCGGAACACCACGCTCACGGTGCGGTGCCGGCCGTTCGGACCGCCGGAGCTGAGCACGTCGTCGAGGAACGCGACCTGCCCCAGACCCTCCAGGACACGGGGCTCCAGACCGGTGGTAGGGGCGACGGTCGGAGTAGGCGTCGGGTCGGCGGAGACGGAGGGGGCGTCGGTGGGGGTGACCGGAGCCGTGGCGCCGGCGCTGCCCGTGGGGCTTGCCGGGGTTTGCGGGCTCTGCGGTGCCTGCGTGGGCTTCGGGGGCTCGGGGAGGTCCGCCGCGATCTGCTTGCCCGAGAACACCTCCTGCGCGCGGTCGTCGTCGCTGACGGCGGAGTCGTACGACACCACCCGCTCGATGTCCAGACGCAGCCGGTGCGAGGCGTCGGGGGTGTCGGCCTTCCAGCTGCAGCCGACCCGGCGATCGGTGTCGTAGGTGACGGCGGCCGAGCCGCGGTACGCCTGGCCGCGCTCCTTGTCGGGAAGCTGGGCGGCGCCGGGGAGCAGATCCCGAAGCGTGGCCTGCGGGACGGAGCCGCAGGGCTCGAAGAGGGTGCGGTAGCGGCCGGGAGGGGCCGGGGCAGCGGCGGGGCCGGCCTTGGAGTCGACGGCGTCCACGCCGGTTCCGCCGCCCGAGGAGCATCCGGTGAGACCCAAGGCGAGCGCCGCCGCGAGCGCTGTCAGACCGGGTACGTACGCCTGTCGCTGCACGCTCCCAGGCTCCCTTCTCCCGAAGACTTCCCCGAAAACTGTTTGCCGCCGGAGACCGGTGGGTGGACACAATGTCTATCGCACGCGCTGCCGTTGATGCCGGTCCGTTGTCACCTGTACGGGCCTTGGAGCCGGTTTTTGCGTTATCAGGCTTTTTGGGGGAATCGAGGAAGTATGTCGTATGTAGAGGTACCGGGTGCGAAGGTACCCATCAGGCTGTGGACCGATCCTTCCACGGTGGACGACGGCGCCATGCAGCAACTCCGGAACACCGCCACGCTGCCGTGGATCAAGGGCCTGGCCGTGATGCCGGACGTGCACTACGGCAAGGGCGCGACGGTCGGCTCGGTGATCGCGATGCATGGGGCGGTCTGTCCGGCGGCCGTCGGTGTGGACATCGGCTGCGGGATGTCGGCGGTCAAGACGTCGCTGACGGCGAACGACCTGCCGGGTGACCTCTCACGGCTGCGGTCGAAGATCGAGCAGGCGATTCCGGTGGGGCGGGGGATGCACCGGGAGATGGTGGATCCGAAGCGGCTGTACCAGTTCCGCACGTCGGGGTGGGACGACCTGTGGTCGCGGTTCGACGGAATCGCGGAATCCGTTAAATTCCGTCACGAACGCGCACAAAAGCAGATGGGAACCCTAGGCGCGGGAAATCACTACTGTGAACTTTGCATCGATGGCCAAGGGTCGGTCTGGCTGATGCTGCACTCGGGGTCGCGGAACATCGGCAAGGAGCTCGCCGAGTACCACATCGGCGAGGCACAGAAGCTGCCGCACAACCAGGGGCTCGTCGACCGTGACCTGGCGGTCTTTGTGGCGGACACCCCGCAGATGGCGGCGTACCGGAACGATCTCTTCTGGGCGCAGGAGTACGCGAAGTACAACCGCGCGGTGATGATGGCGCTCTTCCAGGAGGTCGTCCGCCGGGAGTTCCGCAAGGCGAAGGTCACCTTCGAACCGATCATCTCCTGCCACCACAACTATGTGGCGGAGGAGCGGTACGAAGGCATGGACCTGCTGGTGACGCGTAAGGGCGCGATCCGGGCCGGCTCCGGCGACTACGGGATCATCCCGGGCTCGATGGGCACCAGTTCGTACATCGTGAAGGGTCTCGGCAACGAGGCGTCGTTCAACTCCGCCTCGCACGGTGCGGGGCGGAAGATGAGCCGGAGCGAAGCGAAGCGTCGCTTCACGGTGCGTGACCTGGAAGAGCAGACGCGGGGTGTGGAGTGCCGCAAGGACGCCGGCGTCGTGGACGAGATTCCGGGTGCGTACAAGCCGATCGAGAAGGTCATGGAGCAGCAGCGGGACCTGGTCGAGGTTGTCGCCAAGCTGAAGCAGGTCATCTGTGTGAAGGGCTGAAGGAAAGCGAAAGGGGGCGGCGCATGCGCGCCGCCCCCTTTCGCTTTTCGTCAGTCGGGGAGGGGGACCAGCCCGTGAGTCAGTTTCCATCGACGCACCTGGCATGCGCTCTGAGAGAGCCGCAACGTCGCGGCGGCTTGTGCCAGGTTCGGTGCTGCGAGCAGGATGCGATCCTTGTCAGGCGACCATTCGATGCGAGGCGCCGCCTTCTTCATTCCGGGTGGACGTACCCACGTCTGGATCGCGGCCGCATTGGCCTTCTTGTGGTCCAGTGCGAGGCAGTCGGGATAGTAGAGGTGCTCGGCGAGCCGCTGCGCCTGCTCCTTGAAGTACGTGATGACGTAGACCTGGTCGCGGGTGTTGCGGCCGGCGATCCGCTCGGCGCCGGTGATCTTCTTCGTGTAGTGGCACAGATAGGCGGCCACGGCTGTGCTGGCCGACGTGAACGAGAGGAACGGGATGCCCTCGGCGGTCCAGCCGAGCGACCCGTCGGCGTCGATGCAGCCGCGTAGGTAGTCCCGCCGGGAGAATGCGACGCGGGGTGGCCGGATCACCCGCGATTTCTTGCCGTACGGGATTCCGAGCTCGTTGACGATGGTCCTGGCCTCGAGCGCGCACAACGACCAGGTGGCCGAGTGGTGCTGGGCGGCGAAGTTGGTGGTGCGAACCCGTTCGGTGACGGAGCTGTAGTACGGGGTCAGGCGTTGGAACTCGTAGAGGATGTGGATGTCCCGCGCGTTGATCTCGGCGGTCAGCCTGCCTTTCTGCCCCGTGCTGCGGGCGAGGTGCCCGTCGGCCTGCAAGAAGCCGAACATGTAGGCGTAGCGGGGGTCTTCGAGGTCCATGAAGGACGTCGGGGATTCTGCGGCGAGGGCGCTGATGTCGAAGAGCGCGGGCGCGTTAGGGTCGTGTTCAGCCACGAGGAAGTCGCTTTCCTTGGTGGTCAGACGCCCGGCCGGGACTGCAATCCCGGCCGGGCGTCGTGTTGTTTGTGGTTGTTGCTGACCCTAGGGCGTGTTTTCGACCGTCGTGTGGGTGATCCGACCGGTTCACTCGGACGGGTGATCGAGTGTCGTTACAGCTCGCGGTGGACCTTGGTGTTGGAGGCCTGGGCGCGGGGGCGGACGACCAGCAGGTCGATGTTGACGTGCGGGGGGCGGGTGCAGGCCCAGGTGATGGTGTCGGCGACGTCGTCGGCGGTGAGGGGTTCGGCCACGCCCGCGTAGATCTTGGCGGCCTTGTCGGTGTCGCCGCGGAAGCGGGTGGTCGCGAACTCGTCCGTCTTCACCATGCCGGGGGCGATCTCGATGACGCGGACGGGGGTGCCGACGATCTCCAGGCGGAGGGTTTCTGCGAGGACGCGGGCGCCGTTCTTGGCGGCGACGTAGCCGGCGCCGCCCTCGTAGGTGGCGTGGCCGGCGGTGGAGGAGAGGACGACGACCGTGCCGTCGCCGCTGGCGGTGAGGGCGGGGAGCAGGGCCTGGGTGATGTTGAGGGTGCCGATGACGTTGACCTCGTACATCTGACGCCAGTCGTCCGGGTCGCCGGTGGCGACGGGGTCCGCGCCGAGGGCGCCGCCCGCGTTGTTGACGAGGACGGCGATCGTGCGGAAGGCGGTCGCGAAGGTCTGGACGGCCTCGCGGTCGGTGACGTCGAGGGTGTACGCGGTCGCCTGGTGGCCGGCTTCGACGATCTCGGCGGCCAGTGCCTCGATGCGGTCCTTGCGGCGGGCGGTGAGGACCACGCGGTATCCGGCGGCGGCGAGCTGCCTGGCCGTCGCGGCGCCGATACCGCTGCTCGCTCCGGTGACGACGGCGATGGGGGTACCGGCGGCAGTCATGACGTGCTCCTCGCGCGTGTGGTCGATTGTGTCGATCGCGTGGTCAGGATAGGTGGCGGGTGGAGGTCAGCGGGTGCGTGGGGCGTACATGATCACGGCCATGCCGGCGAGGCAGATCAGGGCGCCGACGACGTCCCAGCGGTCGGGGCGGTAGCCGTCGGCGACCATGCCCCAGGCGAGGGATCCGGCGACGAACACTCCGCCGTAGGCGGCCAGGATCCGGCCGAATTCGGCGTCGGGCTGGAGGGTGGCGACGAAGCCGTAGATGCCGAGGGCGAGGACTCCGGCGCCGATCCAGATCCAGCCGCGGTGCTCGCGGACTCCCTGCCAGACGAGCCACGCTCCGCCGATCTCGAACAGTGCGGCGACGACGAAGAGGGCGGCGGAGCGGGCGATCAGCATGGGGGCAGGGTGTCATGGGGCGTCGGGGGTTCAGGGGACACGCGGGCTGACGGATAGTCAGAGTATATGGGTGGTTGTCGGTATCTTCGGGGCATGAGTGTGATGCGCAAGGCCCTGCTCGGGGCGGCGTTGGCGGCCGCGGTGGTGCTCGGTGCGGGCGAGAGCGCCCGGGCCGTGGGGCATGAGGCCGATCTGGCCCACCATGGTCATGTCTCCCTCTGGGAGGGCCGGGTCGGCGTCTGGCTGGTGAGTGAGAACCATGGGCCGTCGGACGTGTCCCAGGCGACCGTGCGGCTGTCCTTCTCCGAGCCGCCGGCGGGCGGGCAGGAGCTGCCCCCGGCCTGTCTGTGGGGGAGTGACCGGGTGGTGGTCTGTCGGACGGGTGCGCTGCGGGCGGCCGGGGCGCTCGACGCGCTGGCTCTCGATCTGCGGATGGCGGGCTCTCCGGACGAGATGACGGTGGACATCGGCACTCTGTGGAGTGGCGGGGCCACCGACGACAACCCGAGGAACGACCGGCATCGGGTCCTGGTCCTGGCCACCGGCGACCCGTACGTCTTCTGACCGCTCGCCCGCTTTCGGCCGCGCGGTTCAGAAGGCGTAGCCGTCGGGGCGGACCAGGAGTGTCGAGCGGCGGGTGGGGTCGGTCCAGGTTGCCCGGATGAGCCGCGCGGGGGTGGTGGGGGAGGTCGGCAGGTCGGGTGTCGTGCCCTCGGGGGCGATCAGGACGAACTCGCCCTTGCGCAGCAGTTCGTAGAGCCTGCCCTCGCGCAGCTTCAGGTCGGGGACCCGTCGGGTGTCCCGGCCGTAGGAGATGCCGAGCCCGCTGATCATGCCGAGGGCCTTGGCGGAGGCGGCGGGGACGGTGTCGAGGATCTGTGCGGCGAGGGCGCGCGCGGTGCGCAGGAGCGGGCCGCGGGCCATGGCGAGCCGGATGATGGCGCCGCTGCTGCGGAGCACCGTGGCCCCGACGGGGTGGCGTTCGGCCTGGTAGCTGTCGAGGAGGGCCTCGGGGTCGGGGGCGTCGCCGCGCAGGACGGCGGCGAGCTTCCAGGAGAGGTTGGCGGCGTCCTGGAGGCCGGTGTTCATGCCCTGGCCGCCGGCGGGGGAGTGGACGTGGGCGGCGTCTCCGGCGAGGAAGGCGCGGCCGACGCGGTAGGCGGGGGCCTGGCGTTCGTCGCTGTGGAAGCGGGAGATCCAGCGGGCGTCGTGCATCCCGAAGTCGCTGCCGAGTGCGCGGCGGGCGATGGCGCGGACCTCGTCGAGGTCGACGGGCTCGGTGTCGGGGACCTGGCGGGTGCGGCTCCAGCCCATGACGCGGTACCAGCCGTCGCCGAAGGGGGCGATGAAGGCGAAGGCGTCTCCCACTCCGTTGACCGTGAGGAGTTCCTCGGGCTCCTGGGCGAGTCGGACGTCGGCGAGGACGAGGGAGCGGATCACCGAGCTGCCGGGGAAGGGCAGGCCGAGGGCTGTCCGTACGGCGCTGCGTACGCCGTCGGTGCCGACGAGGTAGCGCGCGCGGAGGGTGAGGGGTGTGCCGTCGGGGCCGGTGAGTTCGGCGGTGACCTGGTCGGTGTCCTGGTTGAGTTCGCGCAGTTCCGTTCCGTACCGGAAGTCCACACCTGTGGACAGCGCGCGCCGTTCGAGGGCGTGCTCGACCTCGTACTGCGGGGTGACGAGGAGGTACGCGAAGCGGGAGGGCAGCCGGGTCAGGTCGAGGGAGGGGCGGCCGAAGAGCCGCATCCGGGTGATGGGGGTGCCGGTGGCGACCAGCTCGTCGGCGAGGCCGCGGGCGTCGAGCTGCTCCAGGGTGCGGGCGTGGACGGCGAAGGCCCGGGTCATGTTGCTGATGCCGTGCGGGCGGCGCTCGACGAGGGTGACCCGCAGGCCTGCGGCGGCGAGATCGCCGGCGAGCAGCATTCCGGTGGGCCCCGCGCCTACGACGAGGACGTCCGCGTCCAGGTGGTTCATGGCTCACTCCTGACCGAAGGTGGTGCCCACGACCGTTGGCCAACGCCTGTTGGTCAACGCTTGTTGGCAACGGTAGATCCGCCTCCGATGGACTGTCAACACCCGTTGGCCTACAGTCGTTGGCATGACGACCGCCCGCCGCTCCGACGCCACCCGCGCCGCGATCCTCGAAGCCGCCCGCGAACGCTTCGCCTCCGACGGCTACGAGCGCGCCACCATTCGCGCCATCGCCCGCGACGCGGGAATCGATCCGTCGATGGTGATGCGCTACTACGGCAGCAAGGAGGGGCTGTTCACCGCGGCGTCCGACTTCGAGCTGCAGCTTCCCGAGCTCGCCGCGCTGCCGTCCCGGCACATCGGTGCGGTCCTGGTCACGCACTTCCTCGACCGCTGGGAGCGCGACGACGTGCTGACCGCGCTCCTGCGCGTCGGTGTCACCAACCCCGCCGGTGTGGAGCGGATGCAGGCGATCTTCGCGGGGCAGCTCGGTCCGATCACCCGCGGTGTCTGTCCCGACCCCGCCGAGGCGCCGCGCCGTGCCGCGCTGGTCGCCTCGCAGATCCTCGGTATGGCGCTCACCCGCTATGTGCTGCGGCTGCCGCCCGCGGTCGAGATGTCCACGGACGAGATCGTCGCCTGGCTGGGGCCGACCGTCCAGCGTTACCTGACGGCCCCGGAGCCGTAGGGCCGCGGCATGCTGCTTCGTACAATCTCTGCATGACGCAGAAGAGCTCCGCCCGGCGGGACGGCCTGATGGCCGAGCTGTACGGCGAGGCCCGCCACTACATGGCCGCGTACGCGCTGTTCAACCAGGCCGTCGCCGACCGTCTGAAGCTCCACCCGACGGACGTGCAGTGCCTCAACCTGCTCTCGCTGGAGTGCGGCCCCGTCACCACCGGCCGGATCGCCGAGCTGACCGGGCTGACCACCGGATCCGCGACCCGGCTCGTCGACCGGTTGGAGCGGGCCGGCTATGTCACGCGCGAGCGGGACGCCGAGGACAGGCGGCGCGTACTCGTCACCGCCGTGCCGGAGCGGATGGCGGAACTGGGCGCGTTCTGGCGGCGGCTCAACGGGGCCTGGGGCACGATGTTCGACGCCTACAGCGACGCCGAGGTCGCCCTGCTCATCGCCCATATGCGACGGACCGTCGAGCTCAGCGCGGAGCAGGTCGAGCGGCTGCGCAAGGGGGAGATCGGCTGACCCCGCCGGGGTGGCCGGCCGGGTCGCCGGGGCCGCCGGATCGCCAAGTCGTCAGGTCGGCCGGTAGGCCGACCCGGATCGCCTGGCCTGGCCGGGGCAGGTGGGCCAGGTGGTCGGGTGGTCGATCCGGCCGGCCCGCTCGGTCGGTCGACTCAGCGCGTCGCCGCGCCGCCGAACTCGCGCAGCGCGTCGGTGACGATCGCCTCCAGGCGGGCATGGTGGGCGCCCCGCCAGTACACCCGCTCGCACTGCGTGCATCGCGCGAAGACGTCGTACGTCTTCTCCGTGCCGTGCTCCAGCCGCTCGCGCACCGAGTCCTTGTCGGCGTCCGTGAGCTGCCCGTTGCAGGCGGTGCAGCGGGTCCAGGGAGCCAGGGCGGGTGCGAACCGCTCCAGCACGTCACGGAGTTGGTCGTCGGGGCGGTCGCTGTACACATAGGCACCGGCCCACAGCTCCCGGCGGCGCAGCAGCCCGCGATCCCGGGAGAGCATCACGCGCTGCTCCTTCGCGGAGAGCGCGGCCAGGGCGGGGTCGCCGATGTCCTCGCTCTCGTACGCCGCGTCCACCCCGAGCAGTCGCAACCGCCGCGCCAGCGTGCCCAGGTGCACGTCGAGGAGGAACCGGAGCGGAGCCCCAGGGACCTGCTGGGGGCGCTCCACGCCCTCGACCTCGACCGTCTCGCCGGCCGCGGGGATGTGGGAGGCCTCCACCGGGCGCCCGTCCACCGACAGCCGTCCGACCTCGGTCAGCGGAACGCCCAACGACTCCACGACATGGCCGAGCGTCGAGGCGCCGTCCGTCGCGACGGCGGTGCGTCCCGGGCGGCGATCCACCGAGACGAAGAGCCGCAGGTCGGGGGCGAAGCTGATCTGGATCTCCGGTCCGTTCACGGGGACAGGATGTCACCGCGAACCGCCGGGCGGCCAGGGAATTCGGCCGCGGCTCCCGTTCCTACGGGCGGAAGGCGTCCGCGTGGTCGGTGGCCCATTCGGCGAAGGTGCGGGCCGGGTGTCCGGTGAGCTCCTCGACCGTCCGCGTCAGCGTGACCGGTCGGCCGTCGTGCGAGGCCCAGTAGGAGAGCAGGGCGTCGGCGAAGGTCTCCGGTATGTAGTCGGCGACCGACTCCTTCCACCGCTCGGGAGTGATGGCGGCGGTGGTCGTCGCCTGGCCCGTCACCTCGGCGAGTATCGCCAGTTGCTCGGTGAAGTCGAGTGACTCGGGGCCGGTCAGCAGATACGAGGAGCCGCGCAGTGCGGGCTCGGTCAGGACCGCGAACGCGGCCTCGGCGACGTCCTTCTCATGGATCGGATCACCGTGCGACCCGGGGTACGGAAGCTCCACCGCGCGTGCGGACCTGATCGCCCACGACCACTGCAGTGCGTTCGTCGCGAAGGCGCCCGGCTGGAGATGGGTCGCCTCGAAGGCGCCGTCGGCCGCCGCGGCCGCGAGGGCCCGTTCGACGGCCAGGTGGGAGGTGGCGATCGGGTTCTCGGCGGCGTCGGGGGCGAGGACGGAGCTGGAGGAGAGCAGGGCGATGTGCTGGACGCCGGCCGCCCGGGCTCGCGAGACGAAGGTGCCGATGTGCGAGGGCTCGGCGTACAGGAAGACGGAGTCGACGCCATCGAGAGCGGCGTCGAAGTCCGCCGGATCGGAGAGATCGCAGCGGACGGTGTCGATGCCGTCGGGTGGGGAGAGGTCCGCGGGGTTCTTGGACGCGGCTCTGGCCTTGATACCGGAGCCGTGGAGCAGTTCGAGGAGGGCGGAGCCCACGCGGCCGCGGCTTCCGGTGACGAGGACGGTCATGGCAGGGGTCCCTTCGCTGAGGCGGCCCTCACGCAGACTGTTGCGCAAGGAAGAATCTGTGTCACGCAGATAACTATTCGCGAGCGTGCCCCGCTCGTCAACCCTGATAAAACCCCGACGGCCCCGATCAGGGGGCGACGCCTGGGATACGGTCCCGTCATGAAGATCATCGACCTCGAGCCCGGTGACCCGCGCCTGGAAGCCGACATGCTCCCCGTCCTGCGCGAGCTGCGCCCGCACCTCACGCCCGAGCTCTTCCACGAGATCCACCGCAACGGCCGGCCGCAGGGTCTGCGCTTCAGCGCGGCCTACGGCGATGACGGCACCTGCGTGGGCGCCGCCGGCTGGCGGATCATCGACAACACCAGCTCGGTCCGCAAGCTCTACGTCGACGACCTGGTCACCGCCGCCGCCGCGCGTTCCACCGGCGTCGGTCACGCGCTCCTGGCCCACCTGGAGCAGCACGCGCGCGCCACCGGCTGCCGCGAGCTCAACCTGGACTCCGGCACCCACCGCACCCGAGCCCACCGCTTCTACCTGCGCGAGCGCCTCGACATCGCGGCCTTCAACTTCGCCAAGTCACTGCCCACGGGCGGCGCGGAGGGCTGAGGGAGGGCTAGGGTCTGTCCGGCGGATCAGGGCCTAGGCGAGGCCGGCGGAGGGCCGGCCGAGGGCTGGAAGGCCTCCAGGTCAAGGCGCCAGTCGTTGCAGCGCAGCGGATGGCCGGGCGGGTACTCGAAGTCACGCGTGCCGAGCAGCTCGAAGCCGGCCTTGCGGCACACCGCGTTCGACGGGCCGTTGTCCGTCGAGGGGAAGGCGTGCAGGAAGCGGTGCGAACGCTCGGCGCGCGCCAGCTCGGCGACGGCGCGCGTGGCCGCGGTCGCGACGCCCCACCCCTGGAACCCGGGAAGCACCGTCCAGCCCGTTTCGTAGACCGGCCCCTCGTCCACGGTCTGCCCCCAGAAGCCGATGCCGCCGACCGCGACCTCCTCGGGGAGCAGCACGATCCGGAACATCCGGCCCGCGCTCGTACCCGCGGCACTCAGATCCACATAGCGCCGATGCCGCTTGACCAGCGCCTCCTCGGTCTCGGGGCCGCCGAGGTGCTCCATCAACTCGGGTGCGTTCATGGCGCGCAGCAGCCCGAAGTCGTCCTCGGACCAAGGCTCCAGGCGCACGGGCGAGGCGGGCGAGGCGGGCGAGGGGGGGTGAAGATGGCGAGGCGGCTGTGGTGTCGGCATCCATGCCCGCACTGTAGGTCAGGGGTCGGACACCTGGCGGGCGTACGCGGTCGGCGGCACCCCGACCGTCGCCGTGAAGTCCCGTACGAGATGGGCCTGATCGCTGTATCCGAGTTCGGCGGCGAGCCCGGCCCAGTCCAGGGGCTCCTCGGCCCCCGCGGCCTCGGCGCGCTCCAGAGCCTCGTGGATGCGGTAGCGCAGGATGACCCATTTCGGGCCGACGCCGACGCAGTTGGAGAAGAGCCGCTGCAGCGAGCGGCTCGACAGGCCCTCCGCGCGGGCCAGTTCGGACACCCGCCGGATCGTACGGTCCGTACGGACCAGGTCCACCAGCGCCATGGCCTGCGCCGCCTGCGGATCGGGCGCGGGGCCACGGGCCAGCAGGAAGGTGTCGAGCGCCGCCACGCGCGCGTGGTCGGCCTCCGGGGCGAGCACGGCCTCCACGGAAGCGTCGTCGGCATCCGTGTACACCTCGTCGAGCGGGACGCGGCGGCCCGTCCACTCCGACACGGGCCACGCGGGGGCGAACGGCCGGAAGCCGCCCGGCCGGAACTGCACCCCGCAGACCCGGCCGACGCCCGTGAGCTTCTTCGTGAACAGTTCGAGCCCGATCCCGGCGACCTCCCCGAAGACGACCTCCTGGCCGTCGCCCTCGTACCGCTGGAAGACGATGTTCACGGACGGATGCGGGACGACATGACTGGCGTACGGCTCGGAGAGCGCCCAGTCGATGAACCAGTAGTGCTCCAGATACGGGCGCAGTTCCGGCGCCGGCTCGTGACGGCGGAAGCGGACGCGGGCGAGGAGTTCGTCGGGGTCGACGATTCCCCGGGTGTCGCGGCGCGGACCGGAGGGAGCCATGCCGCCCAGCCTAGGCGCCGACCTGCCGTTGGCGTGTTTCTTCAAGACGCCCTGGGCAGGATCACCTAGCGTCGATTCATGACGAGCCGTACGCAACCCATCAGTGAGCTGCTCGGTACCGCTGCCGCCCAGGC
This sequence comes from Streptomyces sp. NBC_01353, assembly GCF_036237275.1. Taxonomy (GTDB): domain Bacteria; phylum Actinomycetota; class Actinomycetes; order Streptomycetales; family Streptomycetaceae; genus Streptomyces. The sequence goes on from NZ_CP108352.1 coordinate 4,945,787, forward strand.
CGCCCCCGTGGTGCGCGGTATCGCCGACGACAGTTTCGCCGCGCCTACGCCGTGCTCCGAGTACGACGTTCGCGCGCTGCTCAACCACCTCTTCCAGATCGTCGTGAACTTCCAGGCCCTGGCCGCCAAGCAGCCCGCCGACTTCGCCTCGAACCCCGACTACCTGGCCGATGCCGATTGGCGCACCCGCTTCGATGCCGAGACGGCGAAGCTCGTCGCGGCCTGGGCGGCACCCGGTGCGGAGGAGGGCGTCTCAGCGGGGATGGGGCTGCCGGCCCGCACCGTCGGATCGATGGTCCTGCTCGACCTGACCGTGCACATCTGGGACCTCACCCAGGCCACCGGCCGGTCCTTCGAGCCGGACCCTGCCGTTGTGGAGAACCTGGCGGAATTGGTGGAGCAGATGGCTCCGACGGCCCGGAAGATGAACGTCTTCGGCGAGGAGGTGGAGCCGCCGGAGGGCGCCTCCGCGTTCGAGCGGCTTCTCGCGGCGACCGGACGGAACCCGCGCGACTGGGCGGCCGCGGTGGACTGACGCCGCAGTGGAGCCCCTGGCCGTGCGGCCGGATCCACCCGACCCGGGGCCGGATCGCCCCGACCTGCGGTGGGTCGGTGACGCCCGACCTGCGGTGGGTCGGTGACGCCCGACCTGCGGGGTCGGTGACGCCCGACCTGCGGGGTCGGTGACGCCCGACCTGCGGTGGGCCGGTGACGCCCGACCCGGGCGCCCCGTGACGCGCCCGACCTGCGTTCGGTCGGATCCGCCCGCCTACCGCAGGCGGCCCGCGGAACCCACCCAGAGGCGTGAGACGACCTGGCCGAAGGCGTGCTCCTCGGCCGGGGTGAGCGGCACGGTCTCCTGGGGGTGCCAGACCCGCTCCAGCGGCGCGTCCGCCTGCGCACGGCGGGCACGGGAGCGCAGCCCCAGCGCCACCCACGCGGCGGCGGAGACGGCGAGCAGCCCGAAGAGGGCGATCACACGGGGGTCCGAGAACTGGCCGGGCAAGGACGACATGGCTGACTCCAGGCGCGAGGGCCGGTACAGGGGGCGCGTCCTGCGGGGGACGGAGCCTGCGCACGGCGCTGACGATTCCTACTGCTTCCTCCCGACCTGTTCAGTAAACACCAACGTGGGGGGCTTTCGGCAGGGGGCCGGGACCGAAGTCCCGCCCGGCCGCGAGGGGTGCGAGGCCCTCTTGTGCGGGTAGGGGAAGCGCTTCAAGGTGGCCGGGACAGGGAGAATCCGGCCGGGAGGGAGCAGCCGCATGTCGGACGCAGGGGTGTGGGGGTTCACCGACGACAGGGGTACGGAGCTGACCGCCGTACAGCCGCCCGAGCGGGTCGTGGCCTATGTGCGGGCCGGGGCGGCGCTCCGGGATCTGGGGGTGACGCCCGTGGGGGTGTACGGCTCCGGGCACGACGGCGGGGCGCTCGATCCGGTCAAGGCGGGGGAGCTCGCGGCCGCCGGGGTCCCTTATCTGGGGCCGGGGCGGACCCTGGACGAGGAGGCCGTGCGGGGGCTGCGCCCCGACCTGATCGTGGATGTCACGTACGACGGGAAGAGCGCGTACGCGCTGGACGAGGCCGTCGCCGAGCGGCTCGGCGTGCCGTTGATGGTGTTCTCCGTGGGCAACGAGCTCACGCTGTCGGCGATCATCGGGCGTTTCGGCGAGCTGGGGGCGGCGCTCGGGGGCTCGACGGCCCCCGCCGCGCATCAGGGTCCCGAGGCCGTCCTTCGTTCCGTCGCCGCGCGTTCGGATGTCACCGTCCTCGCTCTCTCCGGTGCCGGGCCCGATCAGGTCCATCTGGCCCGGCCCCATGCCTGGCCCGAGCTGGCCCGGCTCCAGGAGCTCGGCGTCCGTCTGCTCGATCCCGGTCCGGGGGCGGGCGCGAACTGGCTCACCGCCGACTGGGAGCACGCGGCCCGGCTGAACCCGGGCCTGGTGCTCTACGACAGCCGCGCCAACGCCGTCGGGCCCGACGCGTTCCCGCCCGTGGGGTACGCGCGTGTGGCGCCGTGGAATCCGGAGACTCCGCCGAGCCCGGCGGCGTACGCCCGCTTCTTCGCGGAGCTGGCCGCCTTGCTTCAGGAGTAGACGGGGGTTTCGGCGCGCCCGGCCAGGCGGGCCCGCAGGGAGCCGGCGAACTCCTCGGCGCGGGCCAGCTCGGCGCGCAGTTCGGCGACCCGCTCGGTGGCGGCCCGCTCGTGGCGTCGTACGCGTGCGACCAGGGCGGACCGCTCGTCGGGGGGGAGTTCCCCGTCCGTGCCGGGGTGGTCCGCGGCGAGGCGGTCCATCGCCGTGAGCAGCTCGCGGGTCTCGTCGATCGTGAAGCCGAGCGGCTTCATCCGGCCGATCACCATCAGCCGGTCCACATCGGCGTCTGTGTAGAGGGGGAATCCGCCCGGGGAGGATGCGGAGGGGACGACCAGACCGGTGTCCTCGTACTGGCGGATGGACCGCAGGGACAGCTCCGTCCGTGCGGCGACCTCGCCGATCTGCATGGGTTCGCCGGCCAGGCGCAGTCTTCTCACGTCGTCGGTCCTTCCTTGTGCTGGCACCAACGGGCGCGGCTCCCGCCCCGTTCATTCCGTTTGTCCTAACTTCAGCACTTATGAGAGCTGGAAGTGCGGCGAAACGCCTGCTGGTGGGGCGGCCTTTGGACAGTGGCAGGCTCGGCGACACGCTTCTGCCCAAACGGCTCGCCCTGCCGATCTTCTGCAGCGACCCGCTCTCGTCCGTCGCGTACGCCACCGAGGAGATCCTTCTGATCCTCGCCCTCGGCGGGCTCGCCGTGCTGCATCTGGCCTGGTACGCGGCGGTGGCGATCGTCATCCTGCTGGTGGTCGTCGTCGCCTCCTACCGGCAGACCTGCTACGCCTACCCGGGCGGCGGCGGGGCCTATGTCGTCTCCGCCGAGAACCTCGGGCAGACCGCCGCGCTCACCGCCGCGAGCGCGCTGCTCATCGATTACGTGATGACCGTCGCCGTCTCGGTCGTCTCCGGCGTCGCGGCGATCACCTCCGCCGTGCCCGCGCTCGACGGACACGCGGTGGCCATGTCGGTCACCTTCGTGGCGGTCCTGGCCTGGCTCAATCTGCGCGGTGTCCGCGAGTCGGGGCGGTACTTCGCCATGCCGACGTACGCCTTCATCACCACGATCTATCTGATGTTCGCCGTGGCGGCGGTCCGGATGGCGACCGGGGCGACGATCCGCGCCGAATCGGCCGACCTGCCGATCCACGAGGTCTCCAGCTACACCGGCCTCGCGCTCGTGCTGCTCGCCATGCGCGCCTTCGCCTCGGGCTGTACGGCGCTGACGGGTGTCGAGGCCGTCAGCAACGGCGTGCCGGCGTTCGAGAAGCCCAAGAGCCGCAACGCCGCCACGACACTCGCGATCATGGGTGCGGTGGCGGTGACCATGTTCTTCGGGATCACCACCCTCGCCATGGTCTACGAGGTGCATGTCGCCGAGGACCCCACCGAGCTCGGCCTCGCCCCCGGCACCGCGATGCCCACCGCGCTCGCCCAGATCGGCCGCGCCACCTTCGGCAGCTGGCACTTCCTCTTCTATCTGCTCCAGGCCGTCACCGCCGCGGTCCTGATCATGGCGGCCAACACCGCCTTCAACGGCTTTCCGATGCTCGCCTCCGTCCTCGCACGCGACCGCTACGCGCCCCGCCAGCTCTTCCACCGCGGCGACCGGCTCGTCTACTCCAACGGCGTCGTCCTGCTCGCGCTGGCCGCCATCGCGCTGATCGTCGCCTTCGATGCCAGCCTTACCCGCCTCATCCAGCTCTACATCATCGGCGTCTTCGTCTCCTTCACTCTGTCCCAGGCCGGCATGGTCAAGCACTGGCGGCGAGAACTCGCCACGCCGGCAGGCGCGGCCGACCGGCGCCGGATCCTGCCCCGCCTGGCCATCAACGCCTTCGGTGCCTGCCTGACGGCGGTCGTCCTCGTCATCGTGCTGATCACCAAGTTCACGCACGGCGCCTGGCTCGTCGTGATCGCGATGCCGGTGCTCTTCGCCGGGATGAAGGGCGTACGCCGGCATTACGAGACCGTGGCCGCCGAGGTCGCCGTCGAGCCGGGCGCCCACCCGCGCACCCTCGCGGAGAACCACGTCATGGTCCTGGTGGCCTCGGTGAACGCTCCGAGCCTGCGGGCCCTGTCGTACGCGAAGACCCTGCGGCCCGCCTCACTGACCGCGGTCACGGTCGGCGAGGACCCGGCGGAGGTGGAGGTGCTCAGGGCGACCTGGGAGGCCCATGGCATCGACGTACCGCTTCGGGTGCTCAGCTCCCCGTACCGCTCGATCGTCCAGCCGATCCTGCGGCACATCCGGGAGGCGCCCGAGAGGACGGGGGACTCGGTCGTGTCGGTCGTCATCCCCGAGTACGTGGTGGGCCACTGGTGGGAGCAGCCGCTGCACAACCAGAGCGCACTACGGCTCAAGACCCGGCTGCTGTTCATGAAGAACGTCGTGGTCATCGACGTCCCGTACCGGCTCGCCTCGGCCCGCGAACTCGCGGCCGAGCGCGCGAAGGCCGCCGCGGACGCGCACGACCAGGGAAGCTGAGCCCGGGGGCTCTACGGCCAGACCAGGCAGTAGGGCTGGTGCCCCGCCTCGTGGAGGCGGACCGAGAAGTCCTGCCACTCGTGGAGCAGCTGGTAGACGTTGAACGCGTCGCGTGGGCCGCCGCGGTCCGGGACCGTGGACCAGATGAAGGCCGCCGCGCCGACCGATTCCTCGCCGATGCCGCGAAGCGGGTCGACCACGGTCATGGGCAGCTTCACCACGGCGTAGTCGGGGTGGAGGACCACCAGTTCCAGCGGGGGCACCTTGTGCAGGGGCATCCCTTGGATGCCCGTGAGGACCATCGCGGCTATGGTCTCGGGCTTGATCTTGGTGAACATGCCGCCCATGCCGAGCTCGTCGCCGCCCAGCTCCTCCGGGCGCATCGAGATCGGGACGCGGGCCGCCGTGGCGCCATCGGGTGCGCCGAAGTACTTGTACGTCACCCCCAACCGGCCACTCCCGCCCCCCGTCGTGGGTCCCGTGGTTTCCGAGGACTGTATGGGCTCTTCCGTACGCCGTCGCCGGTGCCGCCCCCGCCGGGCAGGCTCGGGACCCAGATCGTCCGTCCCCTCACCCAGTCCGCCACCGCGATGCATATCTCCACCCGACTGCTTTTTAGGCAACACGACCCCCGCCGCGCAACCCGATCATCGTGACAGTGACCTCCCCCACGCTCTCGCGGTGAAACACCTGTCCGCAAGAACGTCCGGCCCTCTGACACCATGGATTCCGTGAGCCATCCCTTTGACGCCCCAGTTTCGCAGACGCGGAGGACCCACGCCTTGGCGTAATTCACAGGGTGCCCACGCCGTCTCTCCGTACTCGCAGACTTACTCGCAGGTCAGGACCACAGTGCCGTATTCATACGAAGCCCCAGTCTCACAGACGCTTTTCGACCGCGCGTCCCTCGTGACGCCCGGCGGCGTGAACTCACCGGTGCGCGCCTTCCGAGCCGTGGGCGGAACGCCCCGGTTCATGGTGTCCGGTACCGGCCCGTACCTCACCGACGCGGACGGTCGTGAGTACGTCGACCTCGTCTGCTCGTGGGGGCCGATGATCCTCGGCCATTCCCACCCCGAGGTGATCGCCGCGGTGCAGGCCGCCGTCGCCCGTGGCACCTCCTTCGGCACGCCCGGCGAGGGCGAGGTCGCCCTCGCGGAGGAGATCGTCTCCCGGATCGAGCCCGTCGAGCAGGTTCGGCTGGTTTCTTCCGGTACGGAAGCCACGATGTCGGCGATCCGGCTCGCCCGAGGCTTCACCGGCCGGGCGAAGGTCGTGAAGTTCGCCGGTTGCTACCACGGGCACGTGGACGCGCTGCTGGCCGCGGCCGGCTCCGGTGTGGCCACCTTCGGTCTGCCCGACACGCCCGGCGTGACCGGCGCGCAGGCCGGCGACACGATCGTCCTGCCGTACAACGACCTGGAGGCGGTCCGGGCCGCGTTCGCCGCGCACCCGGGCGAGATCGCCTGTGTGATCACGGAGGCATCGCCGGGCAACATGGGCGTCGTCCCGCCGCGGGACGGCTTCAACGCCGGCCTGAAGGAGCTCTGCTCCGCGAACGGCGCGCTGTACATCTCCGACGAGGTCATGACCGGCTTCCGTACCTCCCGCGCCGGCTGGTACGGCGTCGACGGTGTGAAGCCGGACCTGATGACCTTCGGCAAGGTCATGGGCGGCGGCTTCCCTGCCGCGGCCTTCGGCGGACGCGCCGACGTCATGGGGCACCTCGCCCCGGCGGGCCCGGTCTACCAGGCCGGCACGCTCTCCGGTAACCCGGTCGCGACCGCCGCCGGTCTCGCGCAGCTGCGCCTGCTCGACGACGCCGCGTACGACACGATCGACGCGGTCTCGAAGCAGATCCAGGGGCTGGTCACCGGCGCGCTCACGAAGGAGGGCGTCGCGCACCGGCTGCAGACCGCCTCCAACATGTTCTCGGTCTTCTTCACGGCCGACGAGGTCCGGAACTACGACGACGCGAAGAAGCAGGAGGCGTTCCGCTTCAACGCCTTCTTCCACTCGATGCTGGCCGACGGGGTCTACCTGCCGCCGTCCGCCTTCGAGTCCTGGTTCGTCTCCACGGCCCACGACGAGCGCGCGATCGAGCGGATCGCCGCCGCGCTGCCGGCCGCCGCGCGCGCCGCCGCGGAGGCCACCGCATGAGCGCCACCGGCACGAGCCGCCCGAGCGGCGACGACATCACCGTCGTCCACCTGGTGCGCCACGGCGAGGTCGAGAACCCCGACGGCGTGCTCTACGGCCGCCGCTCGGGCTACCACCTGTCCGAGCTCGGCCGGCAGATGGCCGACCGGGTCGCCGAGCATCTGGCCGCCCGGGACATCACGTACGTCGTGTCGTCCCCGCTGGAGCGTGCCCAGGAGACGGCGCAGCCGGTCGCCAAGGGCCACGGTCTGGACCTGGCCACGGACGAGCGGCTCATCGAGGCCGCCAACGTCTTCGAGGGCAAGACCTTCGGCGTCGGCGACGGGGCCCTGCGGAAGCCGGGCAACTGGAAGCACCTCACCAACCCGTTCAAGCCGTCCTGGGGCGAGCCGTACGTCGAGCAGGTCGTACGGATGATGGGGGCGCTGGACGCGGCGAAGGACGCGGCTCGTGGTCATGAGGCGGTCTGCGTCAGTCATCAGCTGCCGATCTGGATCGTGCGCAGCTTCGTCGAGAAGCGGAAGCTGTGGCACGACCCGCGGCGGCGCCAGTGCACGCTGGCCTCGCTGACCTCGTTCACGTACCAGGGCGACAGGATCGTCTCCGTCGGCTACAGCGAGCCGGCCCGTGATCTCGTACCGGCGCATCTGCTCGCGGGTGCGAAGCCGGTCAAGGGTGGGGCGAAGGCCTTCGGCGCGTAGCGCCCCGCGGAGGGCGGGCGCGAGGCCGTACGAAGGGTGCGGGCCGGTCGTGGCTGGTCGCGCAGTTCCCCGCGCCCCTTCGGGGCCCAGCCGCTCCGAAGTCTGTTCGATCCGTGCCTATCCGGGTACACCGTCAGGGCGATCGGATGACGTGTAGTCATCTGGTCGCCCTGAAATGTTTGTGCTAATTCCCGGAACCTCCTTGTTCCTCCCTGCATCTCACTCATTGTCGGTTGGATGACCATTCGGTCATACGTGAGTGCGAATGGGGACGTCATGCGCGGGATCAGTCGAAGGGGACTGCTGGGGGCGGGCGTTGGGGCCGCGGCGGCGCTGGGGGTGGCCGGATGCAGCACCAACAACAAGGGCAAGTCGGGCAATTCGATACCCGGCAAGGGTGGTGACGCCTCGGGACCCCCGAGTGCGTCCGCACCCACCGAGAAGGAGGCCAAGCTCATCGGTGACGGTTCCACCGCCGACACCGGAAAGCAGCCGAACCAGCCCGAGGCCCCCGTGCCGCTCGAACCGGGCCAGGCCCCGCCGCAGTTCGTGATCTTCTCCTGGGACGGCGCCGGCGAGGTCGGCAACGGCCTCTTCCCGCGCTTCCTCGAACTCGCCAAGAGCCACGACGCCGCGATGACCTTCTTCCTCTCCGGGATCTACGTCCTGCCGGAGTCGAAGAAGGACCTCTACCGCCCGCCGAACAACCGCGTCGGCGCCTCCGACATCGGCTACCTCACCGACGACCACGTCAAGGACACCCTCAAGAACGTCCGCCAGGCCTGGCTCGACGGACACGAGATAGGCACGCACTTCAACGGCCACTTCTGCGCCGGCTCGGGCTCCGTCGGCAACTGGACCCCCGCCCAGTGGCAGAGCGAGATCGACCAGGCGACGAAGTTCGTCACCGAGTGGAAGACCAACAGCGGCTGGACCGACCTCGACCCGCTGCCCTTCGACTACCGCAAGGAACTCGTCGGCGGCCGCACCCCCTGCCTCCTCGGCCAGGACAACCTGCTGCCCACCGCGAAGCGGCTCGGCTGGCGCTACGACGCCAGCTCCCCCGGCGGCCGTCAGATGTGGCCGGACAAGCGCCAGGGGATCTGGGACCTCCCGCTGCAGGCCGTGCCCTTCCCCGGCCACTCCTTCGAGGTCCTCTCCATGGACTACAACATCCTCGCCAACCAGTCGAAGAACACGACCAAGGGGATGCCCTCGCGCTACCCGGGCTGGCGCAAGCAGGCCACCGAGGCGTACCTCAAGGGCTTCCGGCGCGCCTACGAGTCCAACCGTGCGCCCTTCTTCATCGGCAACCACTTCGAGCAGTGGAACGGCGGCATCTACATGGACGCCGTCGAGGACGCCCTCAAGGGCATGGCCGGCAAGAAGGACGTCCGGCTGGTCTCGTTCCGGCAGTTCGTGGACTGGCTGGACGTACAGGACCCCAAGATCCTCGCCAAGCTCCGTACCCTCGAGGTCGGACAGTCGCCCGCCGGCGGCTGGAACACCTTCCTGAAGGCCGCCTAGCCCGCACGGGGGCGTTAAGCCCGCTTCAGCCCCTTAAGCCCCCTTGACAAGGGGCTTTACGGGCACCCAGGGGGGCGCCCAAGATCCCCCAAACGCCCATGCGAAACTTTTCACATGAGCCTTAGCCGTGCCCCTCGACGCACCCTGCTCGCCGTTGGAACGCTGTCGGCCGCCCTCGCGCTGTCCGCCTGCACATCGGACAACAACGGCAAGTCCGGCGGCGGCGGTGGGACCAACTTCGTGACCAACACGGGGGGTGTCTCCACGGTCGCCAAGGGCGAGCGCAAGGCGACCAACACGATCGCGGGCGAGACGCTGGAGGGCGGGAAGCTCGACCTCGCCGACCTCAAGGGCAAGGTCGTCGTGCTGAACGTCTGGGGCTCCTGGTGCCCGCCCTGCCGCGCCGAGGCCCCGCACTTCACCAAGGTCGCGAACGACCTCAAGGCCAAGGGCGTGGAGTTCGTCGGGATCAACACCCGCGACTTCAACAAGCAGCCCGCGCTCGCCTTCGAAGAGGACTACGAGGTCCCGTACCCGAGCCTCTACGACCCGGCCGGCAAGCTGATCGTCAACGGCTTCCCCAAGGGCACGCTCAACCCGCAGGCCATCCCCTCCACCGTCGTCCTCGACAAGGACGGGAAGATCGCCGCCCGCTCCCTCATGGCCCTCGACGAGAAGAAGCTCCGCTCGATGATCGAGCCGCTTCTCGCGGAGAAGTGATCCGGTGAACGAGACGGTCTTCAGCGGGGCCCTCCTGCTCGCCCTGCCCATCGCCGTCCTCGGCGGCCTGGTCTCCTTCTTCTCCCCGTGCGTCCTGCCGCTCGTCCCCGGCTACCTGAGCTACGTGACCGGCGTCACCGGCACCGACCTGGCCGAGGCCAAGCGCGGCCGGATGGCGGGCGGGGCCGCGCTGTTCGTGCTTGGCTTCACGGTGGTGTTCGTCTCCGGAGGCGCCCTCTTCGGCGGCTTCGGCAGCGCCCTGCAGACCCACCGCGACATCATCTCCAAGGTGCTCGGAGCCCTGACGATCGTGCTCGGCGCCTTCTTCATGGGCGCGATGCCCTGGCTCACCCGACGCGAGTTCCGCTTCCACAAGCGCCCCGTGACGGGACTGCTCGGCGCCCCCATGCTGGGCGTGCTGTTCGGCCTCGGCTGGGTTCCCTGCATCGGCCCGACCCTTGCCGCCGTACTGGCGCTGGCCTCCAACGAGGCGAGCGCGGGCCGCGGTGCCCTGCTCACGGTCGCCTACTGTGTGGGCCTGGGCCTGCCCTTCATCCTCACCGCGATCGCCTTCCGGCGGGCGCTCGGCACCTTCGGCTGGGTGAAGCGGCACTATGTCTGGGTCATGCGTATCGGCGGCATCATGCTGATCGTCACCGGCCTGCTGCTCGTCACCGGGGCCTGGGATGGCATCGTGTCCGAGATGCAGTCCTGGGCTACCGACTTCACTCCGGGGATCTGACCGATGAGCAACACCAGCCCGAACGAGACCGACGTGCGCGATGAGCTGGGCGCCGCGGGCTCCCAGCTCTCCACCGCTCCCAAGGAGGAGTCCGCCGTCGGCGGACCCGCCCTCGGCGTCGTCGGCTGGATCCGCTGGTTCTGGCGGCAGCTGACCTCGATGCGGGTCGCGCTGATCCTGCTCTTCCTGCTCTCCCTCGGCGCGATCCCCGGCTCGCTCATCCCGCAGACCAGCGCGGACGAGCTGAAGGTGCAGACCTTCAAGGAAGCCCACGAGACGCTCACGCCGATCTACGAGAAGCTCCAGCTCTTCGACGTCTACAGCTCGGTGTGGTTCTCCGCGATCTACATACTGCTGTTCGTCTCCCTCATCGGCTGCATCGTGCCGCGCAGCTGGCAGTTCGTCGGCCAGCTCCGCGGCCTGCCGCCCGGCGCCCCCGGCCGCCTCACCCGGCTGCCCGCGTACACGACCTGGCGCACCGATGCCGAGCCCGAGCAGGTCCGGGAGGCCGCGCTCGCCCTGTTCAAGGGCCGCCGGTTCCGCGCGCACACCGTCAAGGACGCCGTCGCCGCCGAGAAGGGCTATCTGCGCGAGGCCGGAAACCTGGTCTTCCACATCGCCCTGATCGTGATGCTGGTCGCCTTCGCGTGGGGGCAGCTTTTCAAGTCCGAGGGCGGCAAGCTGATCGTCGAGGGCGACGGCTTCTCCAACACCCTCACCCAGTACGACGACTTCCGGTCCGGCTCGCTCTACAGCACCGAGGACCTCGCACCGTTCGGCTTCCAGCTGGACAGCTTCACCGGTACGTACGAGAAGAGCGGCCCGCAGCGCGGCACCCCGCGCACCTTCGAGGCCGCCGTCACGTACTCCGAGGCGGGCGGCGCGGAGAAGAAGGCGGTCATCCGCGTCAACGAGCCGCTGGAGGTCGGCGGCTCCAAGGTGTACCTGATCTCCCACGGGTACGCGCCCGTGGTCACCGTCAAGGACGGCCGGGGCAAGGTCGTCTTCCACGGCGCCGTACCGCTGCTGCCGTTCGACAACAACATCACCTCCACCGGCGCGATCAAGGTGATGGACGGCTACCGCGACAAGAACGGCAAGAAGGAGCAGCTGGGCTTCCAGGCCTTCTTCGTGCCGACCTTCGCGGGCGCCGGCAAGGGCGACATGTTCTCGCAGTTCCCGGCGCTCGACTTCCCCGTCATGGCGCTCACCGGCTTCCACGGCGATCTGCGGGTGGACTCCGGACTGCCGCAGAACGTGTACCAGCTGGACAAGTCCAAGATGACCCAGTTCGAGGTCGAGGGCGGCACGGGCACGGCCAACCGGCTGCTGCCCGGCGAGACGATGAAGCTGCCCGACGGTGCCGGCTCGATCACCTTCGAGAAGGACATCAAGGAGTGGGCGAGCTTCCAGGTCTCCCAGCAGCCCGGCAACGGCCTCGCCCTCACGGGCGCGATCGCCGCGATCGCCGGCCTGACCGGCTCGCTGTTCATCCAGCGGCGCCGGGTCTGGGTCCGGGCCGTTCGGGGGAAGGACGGCGTGACCGTCGTCGAGATGGCGGGTCTTGGCCGGAGCGAGTCCGCCAAGCTCCCGGAGGAGCTGGCCGAACTCGCGGTCACGCTCAACGCACAGGCGCCGACCGCGCCCGAACCTGCCACAGCAGAAGCCGAAGGGGCTGAGAAGTGAATCTCGCCGCCGTGAGTCTCGCAGCCGAGACCAACGAGAGCCTGGCGCGGATGAGCGACATGCTCATCTACTCGTCGATGGCCGTCTACACCTTGGCCTTCTTCGCGCACATCGCCGAGTGGGTGCTCGGAAGCCGGAGCAAGGTCGGCCGTACGGCCGCCGCGCTCACCCGGCCGGCCGGGGAGGCCTCCGCCCCGGCTGTCACCGTCCAGGTCAAGACGGCCGGCGGCACCACCGTCCTCGACAAGCCCAAGGTCGTCACCCGGTCCGGCGCCGGTGTCCGTGACGTGCCGGACGGTCCCGGCGCGGCCGGCGGCACGGTCAAGGGCGATCTGTACGGCCGTATCGCCGTCTCGCTGACCGCGCTCGCCTTCCTCATCGAGGCGGCGGGCGTCGTCACCCGCGCGCTCTCCGTGCAGCGGGCCCCCTGGGGCAACATGTACGAGTTCTCCACCACCTTCTCCACCGTGGCGGTCGGCGCGTACCTCGGCTTCCTCTTCGCCAAGAAGAACGTCCGCTGGATCGGCCTGCCGCTGGTCACCACGGTCCTGCTCGACCTCGGTGTGGCCATCACCTGGTTGAAGACCCCCAGCGACCAGCTGGTGCCCGCGCTCGACTCGTACTGGCTGTGGATCCACGTCTCCACCGCGATCTTCTGCGGCGCGGTCTTCTACCTGGGCGCGGTCGCCACCGTGCTGTACCTCTTCCGCGACTCGTACGAGAACAAGCTCGCGACCGGCGGCAACCCGGGTACCTTCGCCCGCTCCGTGCTCGAGCGGCTGCCGTCCGCGGCCTCGCTGGACAAGTTCTCCTACCGGGTCAACGCGGCGATCTTCCCGCTGTGGACCTTCACGATCATCGCCGGCGCGATCTGGGCCGGCGACGCGTGGGGCCGCTACTGGGGCTGGGACGCCAAGGAGGTCTGGTCCTTCATCACGTGGGTCGGTTACGCGGCGTATCTGCACGCCCGCGCGACCGCCGGCTGGAAGGGCCGCAAGGCCGCGTACATCGCGCTCATCGCCTTCGGTTGCTTCCTCTTCAACTACTACGGCGTCAACATCTTCGTGACCAGCAAGCACTCGTACGCGGGCGTGTGAGCAGGCGCGGGCGTGTGAGCTAGCGCTTCCCCGGTCCCGGCGCGACGCTTGAGGTATGAGCGAGATACCTCGGGGCAGGTACGAGACCCATGACGGCGACGCTCATCTGCTGCGGTTCGTGGTGGAGCTCCCGCACCAGGCGGTGCGGGTCTGGGCGGCCGTCGCGTCGCCCGAGGGTCTGCCGCAGTGGCTCTGCGCGGCGGATCCCCTGGAGCCGAGGCTCGGCGGAGCGGTGACGCTGCGCTGGCTGAACGGGGACACGGTGGTCTCGGGGCGGGTGACGGCCTGGGACCCGGAGCTTGTGGCCGAGTACACGGTCGATGCGCCGCACGGTCGGATCCGGTTCCATCTGGAACCGGCCGACCGCGGCGGGTCGACCGTGCTGCGTTTCACCAACGAGATGCGTGGGACGCAGGAGGAGAAGCTGGACCTCCTGGCGGGGTGGCACGACCACTTCGAGCGGCTGGCGGCGGCGTTGGACGGTCGCCCGACGGACTGGCGGGAGTGGACCGCCGAGCGCTGGCAGCACCTCCGGGACCTGTACGAGCGGGACGAGGCGCCGTGGCCGAAGTGGGAGCCGTGACCGCCCCGTGGGACCCACGTGACCCGCGGGGTCATGGCCGGGCGTCGAGGCCGTCCTCGCGGACCCGTACCGCCAGGTCGATCTTGGTGTGGGCGGGGCGGCCCGCGCGCTGGTACTGGTGCTCGGTGCCTGCGGCGGGGTCGGCGAGCCCTCGCCGTCCCTGTGGACCCCGAGGTTCGACGGCTACTTCAACTACCCCGGCGGCTTCTGGCCGGAGACGGCCGCCGGGTACCAGGCGGTACCCGGCGGCTGATCGGTATCCGTCCGGAGGGCTCAACCCCCTTGCGGAGGCAGGCAGTTCTTCGTGGGCGGTCTGCCCTCCGGCCAGGCCATCTGGACGAACCTCTGCGAGCCGTCCTGGGCCAGCTCCACGATCGGGACCGCCTTGTTGAAGGGGTTGCCGTAGTTGTCCAGGCAGATCCAGCCGCTCGCGCCCTCGACCCGGAGCGAGCCCTTGACCTGGGGCCACTGGGTGACCACGTCCGCCAGTTCCGGGTACTGCGCGCCCTGCGGGGTCGCCTGGCGGATCGCGTGCACCGCCGTCGCCATCGCGTCGTACGCGACGATCGCCTGCCCGTCGGCGAGCGCGACCGGCTCCTTCGAGGCGCGGGCGATGTCCGTCAGGAACGTGTCGTACGCGGCCGTCGAACCGCCCGTCCCCGGCACCGGCCGGCCCGGCGCCGGCTTCCAGGCGTCCGGGTGCGCCAGCGAGGCGTAGCGGACGGTCAGCTTCGCCTTCAGCGCGGCCCGGTTGAGCTTGCGGTCCGCTCCCAGGTACGAGCCCTCGTCACCCGTCAGGATCGTGAACGCCCGCTCCGCGCAGCCGCGCGAGCCGAGCGCGTTGATGAACTGCCGCAGCTGGGTGTGCCGGCCCGCGAAGAAGACCGTCTCCGCGTTCGTGTCGCAGATCAGATGCGTGATCTGACGGAAGGTGTTCGCCGTCGTGCCCTCCTCCGTCGGGTCGGCGGGCGAGGTGAACAGCTGCGGCTCGTACGGCGCGCCCTTCAGTGAGGCCGCGAACGCGGACTTCAGCGTGTCCGTGTAGTGGTCGCCGGTCCGGGTGTCCTGCACCAGCAGCGCCTTCGACGCCTCGACCTTCCCGAAGTGCGCCAGCGCCTTGGCCTCGTCGCCGTTGGTGGGGGAGACGCGGGCGAGGCCGGGGAAGCGGTTGTTGCCGGCGCCGGGGCCGTTGGCGATGTCGTCGGCGGTGATGGTGGTGCCGACGACGGCGACGCCCGCACCGGTCAGCGCCGCCACCGCCTGCCGTATCTCGGTCGAGGAGGTGGCCACCCCGGAGACCGCCCGCAGCCGGTCCTCGCCGCCCGTCAGCGTCTTCAGCTGATCCACCGTCGTACGCCAATGGGCGTTGCTCTTGCCGGTGTTGGCGAGGACGAGCCGGATCTTCGGGGTCTCGCTGTTGGACTCGTGGTTGGCGCGGTACTGCCGGGCGTAGGCGCCCTGCACCTCGTGCAGGACCTTGACCTGCATCCCGGTGTCCGGCGAGGTCAGCGGCAGCAGCAGCGCGACCGTCGCGTACTCGCCCGGCTTCAGGGCGCGGTTCTCCTCGCGGATCAGCCCGGCCACCTCGGTCAGGGACGAGACGCCGAAGTCGTATCCGTCGCCGTTGACGCCGATGCATTCCGTACTGCCCTCGGGCCGCTCCACGCCGACGGCGCAGGAACGGTCCTCCGGGGTGGTGGCGCGGTTGACCACGTATCCGGTCAGTCCGCCGAGCACGGCCAGGACCACCACAGCCGTGGTGATCCTCTGACGGGTGGTGTGCAGGAGGTGGAAGCGCAGCCAGGCGAGCATGTCCTCAGACTCCGTCCTCGCGCGCCGGGGGCAGCGAGAGCTCCCGCCAGGCGCGGATGTCCGTCGGCCAGTGGGTGGCCGCGTCCCACAGCGGTCTGTTGCCCGTCAGATGGCGACCGGACAGCTGGCGCAGCTCGAACGCCAGCTTCTCGATCACCTCGCCGTCGGGCAGGGCGAGAGGGTCGGTCAGCAGCCAGACCGCGTGCAGCAACCGCCGCAGCCGCAGATGGAGTTCGGTGGTGTCGGCGTCGAGTCCGGCCGGCATCAGATCGGGCGGTCGCTGCCCGAGCGCGACGGCGCGGCGCGGATCGGGGCCCGTCCGGTCGCGGGTGCGCGGGTAGGGGGCGGAGGCGATGAACCGCAGCCGCCCCAGCCAGTGCTCGATGTCCGGGCGGGGGAACGTGACCCGCAGATGGGTCACGGCCTGCTGGGTGCGTCCGAGGGCGAGTTCGTGGTGCAGCCGGTACGCGAGCCCGGCCTCCAGGTCGTAGTGCCGGTGCAGGGTCTCGTGGACGGCCCGCCAGGTCGCGTACCCCTCGCCGTCCTCGAACCGCAGCCGGTGCAGCAGCAGGGCGCGCAGCAGCGGATCGGCGACGAAGTGCTCCCGGCTCTCGGGCCAGCCCTCGGCGCGCAGCCGGTCGCGGACCTCCAGGGCCATGTCCCCGTCCGGGGACTCCCCGGGCAGCCGGGTGTGGGCGAGGAGCCGCGCGGACGTCTCGTCGTGGGCCGCGGCCAGCACCGCGAGCCGGCCGTGGTGCTCCCCGGGCAGCAGCTCCCCGAGGAGCGTCGGCGCGACCGGCACCGGCGGGGTGTCCTCGCGCAGCTCCACCCTCAGATCGAGCAGCGCGCCCGGAGTGAGGGCCGGGCGGAGCTCCACGGGCGTCTCGCCCGCGGTGCGGCCGAGCAGGGTCACTCCCAGCGGGCGCCCGCCGGTGAGCCGGTGGACGCCCCGGGCCAGGTCGGCGGGGGTCCGGCCGGCCGGGTCGTGCCGGTCGAACGCCGACTGGGCGTGCGCGGGGGAGAGCGGGGTGAGTTCGACGGCGAGGATGCCGGAGGTGATGTCCGTGCCGCGCGGGCAGGGGGCCAGGCGGGTCGTCTCGGGCAGCCTCAGCCGGGTCGCGCGCCGCATTCCCTCGTGGTCACGGACCCGGGAGGAGGCGAGGACGACGACCCGGTCGCGACGTCCGGCGGTGCGGTCCCGCAGGATCGGTTCGATCAGCTGACGGCCCAGCGGTTCATGGGCGTTGTCGAGGAGGAGGACGGGCCGGCCGCTGCGGGCACCGGCCCGCAGCAGCCCGGTGAAGGCCCGGTTCAGGTCCTCGACGAGCGCGCCGACGAGGAAGCTCTCGGCCTCCTGGCGGCGCCGGCCGCCCTGCTCGAAGTCGTTGGCGAGGTACTGGAGGCCGATCTTGCCGCGACCGCCGGCGTTGCGGTAGTTCCCGTACCAGCTCTCCGACCTGCGCTGGCTGCGGCCGAAGACCTCCTCCAGGACAGTCTCCACGGTCGCCTCGGCGAGGAGCCCGGCCATCGGCGCGGTCGCCTCGGCGAAGTTGGCGGCCAGCTTGCTGAGGACCTTGGTGACCCAGGTGGCTCCGGCGCCCTTCGCCGCGTCCACGGTCGCGAGGACCGGCCCGAGGCGCTGCAGATCGTGCCGGGCCCGCTCCTCGTCCTCCCTCGACCAGCTGGTGGAGGCGACGGCGACCAGACCGAGCGACAGCCGCGGGAACTCCACCGGCGCGCTGGCGAACCCGCGCGGGGCGAACTGCCCGGCGAGCTCGGCGAGCGCGCCGGTGAGCTCGTTCCAGCCGGGCCCGTGGTCGGCGGGCGGCTCGATGTGCGCGCAGTCGAGGAGGGCGAGCGGGGTGGCCCCCTTGTAGGCGTTGCGCACCTGCTTGAGCAGGGCCGTCTTGCCCATGCCGCGGCCGCCGGTGAAGACGGTGACCGGCGGGTCGTCGCCGTGCTCGTACGCGGTGCGGGCGAAGCGGTACGGGGTCAGCCCGATGAGCCGCGCGGCGAGTCCGGAATCCTGGAAGACCGCCTCGCGGCCGTACAGCTCTCTGTCCACGCCCCGTCACCCCCGTCACAGACAACTACAGGATATCGACGGAGTGTTGGGAAAGCGGCAGGCTTTTCGAGTCTGTTGTGCAGGCGTTGTCAGTCCGTGGCGATGGCGTCGAGCTGGGCCCGCAGATAGCTGTGCGACTCGATGCCGTGGATCGTGGTCCCCGGATCGCACTCGTAGAAGTAGACCAGCGACATCAGCTCCTCGGCGGGCGCGTCGGCCGGCGGCGGCAGCACCCGGTGGCGTCCCGAACGCCACCGCCCGCCGGTCCAACCCGCCATCACATCACCGATGTTGACGGTGAACGCAGCGGGATCGAAGGGTGCGTCCTGCCAGCCGCCGGCGTCGGTGAAGACCTGCAGACCGCCCTTGCCCGCCTCCCGGTCCAGGACGGTGACCGTGCCGAAGTCGGTGTGCGGGCCGATCCGGAACTGGCCCGGCTCCGGCTCGCCGGTCCGCTCCCGCCCGGGGTACCAGTTGATGTTGAAGCCGAAGGTGGGGTGCCCGGTGTGCCGGGTGAAGAAGTCCCGCTCCTCGCCGAGCGCCTCGCCGAGCAGGTCGAGGATGTGGTCCGACAGCGCCTGCATCTGCGCCAGATACCTCTCCACCAGCGGTTTCAGCTCGGGCACCTCGGCCGGCCAGGTGTTCGGCAGGAACCACTCGGCGTCCACTGCCGGATCCCCGGTCGGCTCGTCCGCCGCGAAGGAGAGCGACTCCTTCAGATCGGGCGGGGTCGCCGTGCCCTCCGCGTACCCGTTGGCCTCCGCGCCAGGACCGAGCCAGCCCCGCCCGCCGACCCGCACCGCGTACGGCTCCTTCACGGCGGGCGGGAGGTGGAAGAAGCGCCGGGCGACCGCCCGGATCTCCGCCCGCAGACCGGGGTCGACCCCGTGCCCGGTGACCAGCAGGAAGCCGGCCTCCAGCAGGGCCCGGTCGACGGCGGGCAGCTGCCCGGCCGGATCGCGGGTCAGATCGATCGTAGGAAGGCTCGCTTCACTCATCTCGCTCATCGCCGATGTCCTCGTTCCACAGAGCCGGATGCCTCTCGATGAACTCCCGCATCAGCGCGACGCATTCGGGGTCGTCGAGCACCACGACCTCGACGCCGTGCTCGGCCAGCCAGTCGTGCCCGCCGTGGAAGGTCTCCGCCTCCCCGACGACCACCCGCGAGATCCCGAACTGCCGCACCAGACCGGAGCAGTACCAGCACGGCGACAGGGTCGTCACCATCGTCGTGCCCCGGTACGAGCGCTGCCGCCCGGCCGCCCGGAACGCGGCGGTCTCCGCGTGCGTCGACGGGTCCCCGTCCTGCACGCGCCGGTTGCGCCCGCGCCCGAGCAGCGTCCCGTCCGCCCCGTACAGCGCGGCCCCGATCGGGATACCGCCCTCGCCGAGCCCGGCGCGGGCCTCGTCGAGGGCGGTGCGGAGCCACTGGCGGGCCTGCTCCGGGTCCATGCGGGGAGCCTTCCCCGTCGGACCCGGGCCATCACACCTGCTGGTGGCCCTCGTCCGTCGGCAGTGGATCGACGACGAAGGTGCCCTTGCCGTGAACGGTCAGGATCAGGCCCCGCTCGCGCAGGACCCGGGCCGCGCGGCGCACCGTCAGATAGGCGACGCCGTACTCCTCGGCAAGGTCCCGCTCGGCGGGCAGACGGGCGCCCGGGGCCAGCTCCCCGGCCGCGATACGGGCGGTGATGTGGTCGGCCACCGCGACGTACACCAGTTGGGGGCCCTGCGGGTCGAACTCCGGAATCTGACTGCGGTCGGTCACACGACCAACGTAAGCATCGAAGACCTGTGCGAACCATTAGTGAGCTATGCAGAGCTATACATGCCTTATAGGCTCGTGTGACACGAAAGACCTCCCGGGGCATGGCCACCAACTACTACCGGAGTTGATGACGTGCGGAACCCTATCGCGCGCTTGTTGGGCAGGGCACTGATCCCCGTACTGCTGGGGCTGCTCATGCTGGCCCTGCCGCCCACCGGCAGGCACCGCCCCCGCCCGGCGGCCCACCGGCGCCCCCGCCCGGCGTCACCAGCGTTCCCGCCCCGGCGGCGCCGCGCCCCGAGTCGGCGGTCTCCCTACGCCCGGGAGCAGGCGACGCTCCTCGACGGTGCCCGGTCGCCCCTGGAGCGCCCCTACGTGACGGCGCTCTCCGCTCGGGCGGTACAGCGCAGGCGTCGGCGGGCGCTGTGGCTGGCGACGGTCGGAGTGGACGTCGACCACCGGAACATCCACGCCGGGAGTGCCCGATGAGCCGCTGTGGGGCGCGGCGGCCCGTGATCGCCGTCGTGGAAGTGATGCGGCCGGTGTGCGCGGGCTCGGTCTGCGTGCTCGCCGTGGGGCACGACGGCCCGCATCGCGATCGCGCGGGCAACGCCTGGTGGGTGACACCCGAGATCGCCGACGCGGTGAGCGTGTCCCTCCTGGTCCGTGCCCTTACGGCCGATCCCGAGCCGGAGTTCCGGTCACCACGCTGCATCGTCGGCCGCCACGACCGCTGCCGGGACCACCCTCCCGGTGGCGGTGGTGTGCCGGGGGTCCGCCATCTCGTGTGCGGGTGCCTGTGCCACCCGGCACCCCCTGCCCTGCCCTGACGCCCCGTGCGGCCCCGCTCAGGCGCGGCGGACGCGCCAGAGCCATGCTGCCGTACCGGCCAGCAGGGCGAGCATCACCAGGTTGGCCAGGAGGGCCGGGCCGTCGCCCGCCGGGCCGCCGCTGGACAGGTTCCAGGTGGCGACGGCGACACTCGGCAGGACGGCGGCAAGCAGTACTCCGGTGGTCTTCTGGACGGCGATCCAGTGCCCTGAGGTGATGAGAAGTACCGCTCCGACGACGCGGAACAGGACGCCGAACAGCGGGCCGGGGTGGTCGGGGAAGAGCATCATGAAGGGCAGCGAGAGGGTGAGCATCAGGAGCGGGACCAGGGGGTGAACCCTGCCGCGCCGGGCGGGCGCACGGACACCGCCCAGGCCCGAGGTCCCGGCGGCCCCGTTCCCCGCTTCGGCCAGCGCCGTCGCCGCGATCGTGCGAGGGTCCCCCAACTCCGCCAGAACCTCGCCGATCGCGGCGTCGGGGCGCTCGGCGCGCGTCACCACGATGTGTTCGGCGAGGTCGGCGAGGAGTTCCTGACGACGGTCGGCGGGGAGTGCGGAGGCCTCGCGCTCGACGGTGGAGAGGTAGTCGCGTACGGGGTCGGCAGAGGTCTTCATGCGAGGTCTCCCGTGGAGGGGTGCGGTGTGGTGAGGAAGGCGTCGACGGCGTTGCGGAAGCCGGGCCACACGCGGGTGAACTCGTCGAGTGCGGCCCGGCCGCTGTCGGTGAGCGCGTAGTAGCGACGGGGCGGTCCGGAGGCGGACTCCTGCCAAGTGGTGGTGACCAGGTCGTCGCGGCGGAGCCGGGAGAGCAGCGGGTAGACCGTGCCTTGACTGGTGGCCAGGGCGCCGGAGTCCTCCAGGGCGCGGAGGAGTTCCACGCCGTAGCGGGGGCGGTCCCGCATCAGGGCGAGTACGCAGTACTCCAGGACGCCCTTGCGCAGCTGGGCGGCTGCCCGGGCCTGCTTGGTCGAATCACCTGGTTCCATGCCATGCAAGATACCTGATGGGGCAAGTGTCTGAACACGGAGTGGGAGATCCGGGGGCGATGCCGGGTGACACCGGCAGGGAGGCGGCATCGAGTCCCGTCGGCCGGCCGGGGTTCCTTACGCGGCGGCGCCGGCCTTCGTCTCGTAGGGGAAGCGGGCGAGCGGGGGCTCGCCCTGGAAGAAGGTCCTGGCGTGGGTCATCGCCCGTTCGTCGGCCCGCACACGGCCGGGCCGGGAGCCCGTTCCGGTCAGGACTCCGCCGAACCGCATCCGCAGGTAGGCCGCCGAATGGCTCAGGCCGGTGACCAGGCCGTCCGCGACGACGTGGTCGTCGTCCGCCATGGCGGTCACTCCCCACAGCGTGCCGCCCGCCATGCGCTCCTTGAAGTCCGAGCCGGGCATGTTGAGCCAGCCCGACCAGTAGTCCAGGTAGCGCTTGGTCTGCGCGGAGAAGCTGTACCAGTACAGGGGCGAGACGATGACGATGTCGGTGGCCTCCACCGTGGCCTGCCGCAGCAGCTCCTCGTTCTCCCCGGCCGGCCCGGCGGCGGTCTCGTGCCGTCCGTCCTGGAAGTCGGGCAGGGGCAGCCGGTTCAGGTCCACCCAGCGTTGCGGGAGGTCGGAGGGCAGCTGGGCGGCAGCCTCACGGGCGAGCATCTCGGTGTTGCCGTCCGAGCGGGAGCTGCCGAGGACGAAGAGGAACGAGCGGTCCGCGCCACGGGAGGTGTCGAGATTCATGTCTGCTCCGGTCTCGTGAGTGCCCTGCTTCCAACCCGCCTCCTCCGGGCGGTATTCCGCGGGCCGATCGGCTGAGCCGATGGGCCCATCGACAGGACGCCCCACTGGCTCGTGGACCGGTTCCCGCCGCTCTCCGTAGCGTCTGGGCCATGAGAAACGAGACCAGGGGAACCCTCGAACTGACCCTCGCCATGGTGCTCTCCGGCACCCTCGGCATCTTCGTCGTCGAGTCCGGGGCGTCGCCCTTCGACGTGGTGTTCTTCCGGTGCCTCTTCGGGGCCGCCGCCCTCGGCGCGTACAGCCTCGCCCGGGGCTACTTCACCGGGCACGGCTTCACGCCGAAGAAGCTCGGACTCGCCGTGCTCGGCGGGGTGTTCATCGTCTTCAACTGGGTCTTCCTCTTCGAGGCGTACGAAGCCACCTCGATCTCCTTCGCCACCGTCGTCTACCACACGCAGCCGTTCTTCCTGGTGGTCTTCGGCGCCGTGCTCTTCCGGGAGCGGATCACGGCGGCGAAGTTCGGCTGGCTCGGGGTGGCCTTCGTCGGGCTCGTGCTGGTCTCCGGCATACGGCCCGGGGACACCGCCTCCCTCAAGGGGCTCGGCCTCGCGCTCGCCGCGGCCGTGCTCTACGCGCTGTCGACGATCGTCACCAAGCGGATCACCGGCGTCCGGCCCCACCTGATCGCCCTCGTGCAGGTCCTGGTCGGCCTTCCGCTGCTGCTGCCCTTCGCCGACTTCGGCGCGGCCTCCCGGCTCGGCGCCGGGTGGGGCTGGCTCGCCGGGCTCGGACTCATCCACACGGGGCTCATGTACGTCCTGATGTACGCGGCGTACCAGAAGCTGCCCACCGCGAAGATCGCCGTGCTCGCCTTCACCTACCCCGCCGTCGCGATGTTCGCCGACTGGGCGGTGTACGGGCACCACATCGGCCTCGTCCAGGCGCTCGGCGTCCCGCTGATCGTCCTGGCCAGCCTGAAGGTCACCCTCGCTGCTCGGACACCAGCCGCCGCGCCTGCTCCACGAACAGCCGCACATGCGCCGGCAGCCGCTTCCCCCGCCGCCACGCGATCTGCGTGAAGAGCGTGAACGGCGGACGCCAGTTCAGCTCCACCAGTGCCCCGGACGCCAGCTCCTCGGAGACGGTGACCCGGGGCACCAGGGCGATGCCGAGCCCGCCCGCCACACCCCGCTTGGTCGCCTCGATCGTGCCGAACTCCATGAACGGCGGCGCCCAGTCCCGAAGTTCTCGCTCGAACAGGTCGCGGTACGGGCAGCCCGGCTCGGTCCCCACCAGTTGCGCTGCCGCCAGGTCCGCCGACGTCAGATCCGTACGCCCCGCCAGCGGATGGCGCGGCGAGGCCACCAGCACCAGCGGCTCCTCGGCGAGGACCTCGCTCTCCAGGCCCGCGTGCTCCGTCTCCGGCTCCATCAGGAAGCCGATGTCGTACGTCCCCTGGCGCAGCGCCTGCCGGGTCTCGTCGCCGAGGGTCGGGCGCAGCGCCAACCGGACCTTCGGATAGCGGTGGTGGAAGAGCTCCAGGAGCGGCGGCAGCCGGTAGGAGGTCAGCGACTCCATCGTGCCCACCGCGATCGTCCCGGCCGGCTCCTCGGTCTCCACGACCGCGGCCCGCGCCTCCTCGGACAGTTCGATGATCCGGCGGGCGTACGGCAGCAGCCGCTCACCGGGCTCGGTGAGCCGGATGCGGCTGCCGAGCCGTTCGAACAACTCCACGCCGAGCGAGGACTCCAGGGTGCGGATCTGGCTGGTCACGCTGGACTGGGCGTACCGCAGATCGGCGGCGGCGCGGGTGAAGGAGAGGACACCGGCGACCTTCTCGAAGGTGACCAGGAGCCGGAGCTCCATCAGCTGTCGCTGTCCTTGGCGTCGTCGCCCTGCTCGCGCTTCTTCAGCTCCTCCTCGCGACGGCGCAGGTCCGCCTCCCAGTCCTTGAGGACGGCCTCGTCCTTCTTGTTCTCGTCCTTCAGGGACTTGAGGAAGTCGGGGTTGTCGTCGGGGGCGACCCACTCGTGGCGGTGGCTGCGGTGCCATTCGGAGGGCGTACGGCCGCCGGCGGGGGCCTTGCGCATCTTGCCCGCGGCGAACCAGACGATCGGGCCGACGATCCAGAAGAGCAGGATGATGATGACCCAGACGACCTTGGGCAGATGCTTGGCCTCGTCCTCGGGGGTGTTGAGGCAGTCGATGAAGGCGTAGATCGTCAGCGCCAGCGGCAGGATGTACATCAGCGCCCTGAGCATGTGGGACAGCCCCCTGGAAGCAACGGCAGGGCTCGTTTCGACGGCCCCGGTGACAGGCCAAGCGTAGCCCGTGGCGGATACTGACCCCTATGGCTTACGACGATCTCCGCTCGCTGCTCAGGGCGCTGGAGCGCGAAGGCGACCTCAAGCGCATCAAGGCCGAAGTCGATCCGTACCTGGAGGTCGGGGAGATCGTCGACCGGGTGAACAAGGCGGGAGGCCCGGCGCTCCTCTTCGAGAACGTCAAGGGCTCCGCCATGCCGCTCGCGATGAACGTCTTCGGGACGGACCGCCGACTGCTCAAGGCCCTGGGCCTGAAGTCGTACGGCGAGATCAGCGAGAAGATCGGCGGGCTGCTCAAGCCCGAGCTTCCGCACGGCTTCGTCGGGGTCCGTGAGGCCTTCGGCAAGCTCGGCTCGATGGTCCACGTGCCACCGAAGAAGGTGAAGGACGCTCCCGTCCAGGAGGTCGTCCTCACCGGCGACGACGTCGACCTGGACAAGCTGCCCGCGCTCTTCACCTGGCCCAAGGACGGCGGGTCCTTCTTCAACCTGGGTCTGACGCACACCAAGCACCCGGAGACGGGTATCCGGAACCTCGGGCTCTACCGGCTGCAGCGTCACGACAAGCGCACCATCGGCATGCACTGGCAGATCCACAAGGACAGCCGCAACCACTACGCGGTGGCCGCGGCGCGCGGCGAGCGGCTGCCCGTCGCGATCGCCTTCGGCTGCCCGCCCGCGGTGACGTACGCCTCGACGGCGCCGCTGCCCGGCGACATCGACGAGTACCTGTTCGCCGGCTTCGTGCAGGGCAAGCGGATCGAGATGGTCGACTGCAAGACGGTGCCGCTCCAGGTGCCGGCGCAGGCCGAGGTCGTCATCGAGGGCTGGCTGGAGCCGGGCGAGATGCTCCCGGAGGGCCCCTTCGGCGACCACACCGGCTTCTACACGCCGCAGGAGCCGTTCCCCGCGCTGAAGATCGACTGCGTGACGATGCGGAAGCGTCCGCTGCTCCAGTCGATCGTGGTCGGCCGGCCGCCGACGGAGGACGGGCCGCTCGGGCGTGCGACGGAGCGTTTCTTCCTGCCGCTCCTCAAGATCATCGTGCCGGACATCGTGGACTACCACCTGCCCGAGTCGGGCGGCTTCCACAACTGCGCGATCATCTCGATCGACAAGAAGTACCCGAAGCACGCGCAGAAGGTCATGCACGCCATCTGGGGCGCCCACATGATGTCGCTGACCAAGCTGATCGTCATCGTGGACAAGGACTGCGACGTGCACGACCTGCACGAGGTGTCCTGGCGCGCGCTCGGCAACACGGACTACGCCCGCGACCTCACGGTCGTCGAGGGCCCGGTGGACCATCTCGACCACGCCTCGTACCAGCAGTTCTGGGGCGGCAAGGCGGGCATCGACGCCACCAAGAAGCTCCCCGAGGAGGGCTACACCCGGGACGGCGGCTGGCCGGACATGGTGGAGTCGGACCCGGCGACGGCCGCCCTGGTGGACCGCCGCTGGAAGGAGTACGGCCTGTGACCACCGCGGCCGTACCCGGCGCGCAGCCGGGCCGTACGAAGGCCTTCCTGCGGCTTGTGATGATCGAGCACTCGGTGTTCGCGCTGCCGTTCGCGTACATCGCCTCGCTGACCGCGATGTTCCAGCTGGACCGGAACATCCACTGGGGGAAGCTGCTCCTCGTCACCATCTGCATGGTGGGGCTGCGGACGTTCGCCATGGCCTGCAACCGGATCATCGACCGCGAGATCGACGCCCGTAACCCACGGACCGCCCAGCGCGAGCTGGTGACCGGCGCCGTGTCGGTGCGGTCGGCGTGGACGGGCGCCGGGATCGCGGTCGTCGTCTTCCTCGGCGCCGCGGCCCTGCTGAACCCGCTGTGCCTGGCCCTCGCGCCGCTCGCCGTGGTGCCGATGGTGGTCTACCCGTACGGGAAGAGGTTCACGAACTACCCGCACGCGATCCTGGGCCTCGCCCAGGCCATAGGGCCCGTCGGGGCCTGGATCGCGGTCACGGGGGCGTGGTCCTGGGACGCGGTGATCCTCGGGCTCGCGGTCGGCGTCTGGATCGGCGGCTTCGACCTGATCTTCGCCTGCCAGGACGTCCAGGCGGACCGTGCCCACGGCGTGATGTCGGTCCCGGCCCGCTTCGGCGTCCCGGCGGCGCTGTGGGGCGCGCGGGGCTCGGCGGTGGTGACGACGGGTCTGCTGGTCGGGTACGCGCTGGCGACGGACGCGGGGCTGTTCTTCTGGGTCGGCCTGGTGATCGTGGTGGCGGCGTTCTGCTACGAGCACTCGATCGTGCGGCCGCACGACCTGTCCCGGCTGAACCGGGCGTTCTTCACCGTCAACGGGTTCATCGGGATGGCCCTGTTCGTGTGCACGCTGCTCGATCTGCTGGTGCGGGGCCTGACCGTCTGAGCCGGGCCACCGGCCCACGGGCCGACCCAGGCTCACGCAGTCGGCCCCGGCTCACAGGCCGGCCCCGGCTCACGCCGCGGTGATGGCGGTCCCGCGCCGGCGGCGGAAGAGGAACGCCGCCGCCACACCCGCGAGCAGGCCCACCAGGTGACCCTGCCAGCTCACCGTCGTGTTGGTGGGGGATATGCCCAGCAGGATCGAGCTGCCCCAGACCGCCCCCACCAGCAGCCCCACGCCGACGTCCAGCAGTCTGCGGTCCACAAAACCCCGGACCAGCAGATAGCCGAAGAGGCCGAAGACCAGGCCGGAGGCGCCGGCCGTGTTGGTGTACGACGGGGAGATCAGCCAGACGCCCAGGCCGTCGGCGACGATGATCAGCGCCACGACGGCGAGGAAGCGGCGGATGCCGCCGAGGGCCGCCAGGAAGCCGAGGACCAGCAGCGGGACGCTGTTGGAGGCGACGTGGTCGAAGCCGAAGTGGAGGAAGGAGGCCGGCACGATGTCGGCCAGCTCGTCCGGGTCGCGCGGGGTGATGCCATAGGTGTCGAGGGCGTGCCCGGTCGCGTAGTCGATCGCTTCGAGGACCCACAGCAGGGCGACCCAGCCCGCCATGAGCCACACCGCCGCCTTCGCCCGGTCGGCCGTACCCCACTGCCTGGTGTCGAGATCCGTCATGACAACCCCCTGAAGCGCTTCGTCCTCTGCCTCGGGTGAACGTACGGGACCCCTAGGACAGTTCTCGTTCCGGGTGGCCGGATAGGCTCGTCGGCGTGGAGCCGGTAGAGAAACAGCAGCGTCGCCCCTGGGTTGTCGGGGTGTCCGGGGCGTCGGGGACCCCGTACGCGGCCGCCGTCCTGAGGGGGCTGCTCGCAGCAGGGGAGAGCGTCGATCTGGTCGTCTCGCGCGCGTCGCGGCTGACGCTGCTCGACGAGACGGGGATCGCCTTCCGGGACGCGCGCTGGCGCGAGGACCTGACGGAGTGGCTGGCACGGGGCGCCGACGGGAAGCCGGGGACGTTCGCTCCCGACATCGACGACGTGCGGTACTGGAACGCGGGGGACCTGGCCGCGGGGCCGAGCAGTGGCTCGTACCCGGTGAAGGGGATGCTGATCGTGCCCGCGTCGACCGCCTCGGTGGCGGGTGTGGCTCTGGGGCTTTCGAAGGACCTGCTGCAGCGGGCGGCGAGCGTGATGCTCAAGGAGCGGCGGCCGCTGGTGGTCGCGGTGCGGGAGACCCCGCTGAGCGGGCAGACGCTGAAACACCTGGTGGCGCTGGACGAGGCGGGCGCCGTGGTGCTGCCCGCCTCTCCGGCGTTCTACGCGGGGGCGACGCACATCCAGGATCTGGTGGACTTCGTCGCCGGGCGGGTGCTCGACGCGGCAGGGGTGCCGCACCGGCTGTACCGCCGTTGGGAGGGAGAGCTCGGTGGGGCCTCCCGTGGTGATTAGCGCTTCTTGGTGGCGCGCTTCTTCTCGGCGCGCTTCGAAGCGGACGGCTGGTGGGCACGCGAGCGGTCGGCCAGGTCCTGCAGCTCGCGCATACGGGCGTAGGCCATCTCGATCGTGTACACGGTGAACACCACTCCTGAAAGATCGTCTTTGATCGACTGAAAGATTCACAGGGTGTCGGCCCTGTGTGCCTTAGATTCTATACCTATACTCGCGGTATCGCTGGACAATGGAAGGCTTCATACCTATGGACGCCGTGGACAGGCAGCTCATCCAGGCACTGCGCGAGAACGGCAGGGCTTCGTACGCCGAACTCGGCCGGCTCGTCGGGCTCTCCGGCCCCTCCGTCACCGACCGCATCAACCGTCTGGAGTCGGCCGGGGTCATCACCGGCTACCGCGCGACGGTCGACGCCGCCTCGCTCGGCCTGGGCGTCACCGCGCTCATCGGCATCTCCCTCTCCGACGCCGCCGACCACGAGGACGTGGCCCGCCGCCTGAAGGACCTCGCCGAGATCGAGGACTGCTGGTTCATCGCCGGCGACGACTCCTACATGCTCAAGGTCCGGGTCAGCGACGTCGACGGACTGGAGAAGACCATCCGCCGGCTCTCCGGCACCAAGGGTGTCTCCCGCACCCGTACGACGATCGTGCTCTCCACCAAGTGGGAGAACCGGGTCGGAGATCTGCCCGAGGAGAGCTGAGAGTACGGTGGGTGGAGCCTGAAATCGTCAGACATGGGAGGCGGCCGCATGGACGCGGGACTCAAGCGCGAGCTGGAGCAGAAGGTCCGTTCCGGAGAGCGGCTGAGCCGCGAGGACGGCATCGCTCTGTACGAGTCCGACGACCTGGCCTGGCTCGGCGGCCTGGCCCACGAGGTCCGGACCCGCAAGAACGGTGACGTCGTCCACTTCAACGTCAACCGTCACCTCAACATGACGAACGTGTGCACCGCGTCGTGCGCGTACTGCTCGTTCCAGCGCAAGCCGGGCGAGAAGGACGCGTACACGATGCGCATCGAGGAGGCCGTCCGCCTCGCCAAGGCGATGGAGAACGAGAACCTCACCGAGCTGCACATCGTCAACGGGCTCCACCCCAACCTGCCCTGGCGCTACTACCCGCGCTCGCTCTCCGAGCTCAAGAAGGCCCTGCCGAACGTCTCGCTCAAGGCGTTCACCGCCACCGAGATCCACCACTTCGAGACGATCTCCGGCATGTCGGCCTCCGACATCCTCGACGAGCTCATCGAGGCCGGCCTGGAGTCCCTCACCGGCGGCGGCGCGGAGATCTTCGACTGGGAGGTCCGCCAGCACATCGTGGACCACCGCACGCACTGGGAGGACTGGTCCCGGATCCACCGCCTCGCGCACGAGAAGGGTCTGAAGACCCCGAGCACGATGCTGTACGGGCACATCGAGGAGCCCCGGCACCGCGTCGACCACGTGCTGCGGCTGCGTGAACTCCAGGACGAGACCGGCGGCTTCCAGGTCTTCATCCCGCTGCGCTACCAGCACGACTTCGTCGACATGCAGGACGGCAAGGTCCGCAACAAGCTCCAGGCGCGCACCACCATGGCGACCGGCGCCGAGGCCCTGAAGACCTTCGCGGTCTCCCGGCTCCTCTTCGACAACGTGCCGCACGTCAAGGTCTTCTGGGTCATGCACGGCGTCCAGACCGCCCAGCTGGCGCTCCAGCACGGCGCGGACGACATGGACGGCTCGGTCGTCGAGTACAAGATCACGCACGACGCCGACAACTACGGCACGCCGAACAAGCTGGGCCGCGAGGACCTGCTGGAGCTGATCCGTGACGCCGGCTTCCGCCCGGTGGAGCGCAACACCCGCTACGAGATCATCCGCGAGTACCCGGGACCGGACGCGGACCGCCGCGAGTCGCCCCAGCCGATGCGGGTCTGAGGCGGTCACGGCTCGATGCCCCTGAGCTTCGCACTCGATCCCCCGACCACCCCCGAGCTGCGCGACGGCATCCTGCGGCTGTGGGCGGACGTCTCCAACGCCGGCGGCGCCGTCGGCTTCGTGCCGCCGGTGACCGTCGACGAGGTACGGCCCGAACTCGTCTCCCACTTCGCCGCGATGGCCCAGGGCCGGATGCGACTCGTCGTCGGGTACGAGGAGGACGGCACCGTCGCCGCCACCACCTTCGTCGCGTACAACACGCACCGGCTCATGAAGCACTGGGTGTGGCTGTACACGGTGATGGTCCACCCCTCCCACCAGGGCAAGGGGTACGGGCGCGACCTCATGGCCGCCGTCGAGGACGCGGTCCGCGGCTTCGACGGGATCGAGGCGATACGTCTCACCTGCCGGGGCGGCACGGGCGTCGACCGCTTCTACGGCTCCTGCGGCTACAAGGAGGTCGGGCGGGTGCCCGGCGCGATCCGGGTGGCCGAGGGCGACGACCGCGACGACATCTTCATGCTGCTCCCGCTGAACTGATCGCCCACCCGTCGCCCGACCGCCACCCCTCGTCGAGGCCCTGCGGGCCGCCCCATTCGTTCGTCGTGCTTCACTGGTGGGGCGAATCCGTACAGACAGAGAAAGGGGCCGTCGTGGCCGAGAACGGAACGGGCACTGCGACCCTTCGCTACACCCTCATGCGCCTCGGCGTCTTCGCCGGCTGCTTCTTCGCGCTCTGGGGCCTTGTCTACGTCGGCGTGCTGCCGCGCGGCCTCGGCGACTCCAACCTGCTCTGGGTGCTCCTGCTCTCCATCGTGATCTCCGCGCCGCTCAGCTTCGTGCTGCTGCGTGGGCAGCGGGACGCGATGTCCGAGCAGATCGTGGCCAAGGTCGACCGGGCGAAGGGCCGCCTGGCCGAGAACCGGGCGCGCGAGGACGCGTGAAGGACGCGTGATCGGCGCGTAAGGACTGCGTAAGGTTCATCACAGACGTACACCCCGGAACGGGAGCTTCGAAGGCTCCTGACCGGGGTGTTCTGCGTTTCGGAGGCGCTTCCCGGCTTCGACTACCTCAAAGAAGGGCTTTGAGGTTCTCAAAGTTCAAGTGTTAACGTGTTCGCCATGAAGACAGCTGTGCGCCTCCCCGATGCCGTGAGCACTCCGCTCGTGGCGCGCCTGCATGTCGATCTGTGCCGCTGTATGTCCGCGGTCTGTTGCCGCGAGCTCTGACCCCGGCATCATGCAGCGGTACCGCCTGAGCGCGGTGTACCGCACCCCCGTCCCCGTATTCCCCGATACGCACCTGTGGAGTGTGTCTGTGTCCGCGTCCGCGTCCACGCCCGAGACGAAGTCCCCGACTTCCTCCCGCATACCGAAGATTCCCTTCTGGGCCCAGATAGTCGCCGGTCTCGTGCTCGGCGTCCTGCTCGGCTGGCTCGCCCGCAGCCAGGACGTCAGCTGGCTCAAGGAGACCCTCGGTCAGGTCGGCGACATCTTCGTCCAGCTCCTGAAGCTGGCCGTCGCCCCGCTCGTCTTCTTCGCGATCCTGGTATCCATCACCAACCTCCGCAAGGTCAACAACGCTGCCCGCCTGGCCGCCCAGACGCTGGTCTGGTTCATGATCACGTCGCTGATCGCGGTCGCCATCGGCCTCGCGATCGGCCTGATCACCAACCCGGGCGCCGGCACCGGCCTCACCCCGCAGGACGGCAAGCTGCCGAAGCGCGAGGGCACCTGGATCGACTTCCTGACCGGGATCATCCCCTCGGACGTCATCACGCCCTTCACCGAGCTGAACGTCCTCCAGATCGTCTTCATGGCCGCCGTCGCCGGCGTCGCCGCACTGAAGCTCGGCGACCGCGCCAAGCCGATCCTCGCGCTCTCCGAGTCTGTCCTGGAGCTGCTGCAGAAGGCCCTGTGGTGGGTCATCCGCCTCGCCCCCATCGGCACCGTCGGCCTCATCGGCTTCGCCATCGCCGACTACGGCTGGGAGCTGATCGGCAAGTACGCGACCTTCACCGCCGACGTCTACATCGGCTCCGCGCTGGTCATGTTCGGCGTCTACCCGCTGCTGCTCGCGACGGTCGCCAAGGTCAACCCGATCCAGTTCTTCAAGGGCGCCTGGCCGGCCATCCAGCTGGCCTTCGTCTCCCGCTCCTCGGTCGGCACCATGCCGGTCACCCAGAAGGTCACCGAGCGCCTCGGCGTCCCGAAGGAGTACGCCTCCTTCGCCGTCCCGTTCGGCGCCACGACCAAGATGGACGGCTGCGCCGCGATCTACCCGGCGCTCGCCGCGATCTTCATCGCGCAGATCTTCGACGTGCAGCTGGGCATCCAGGACTACCTGCTGATCGCCTTCGTCTCGGTCGTCGGCTCCGCGGCCACCGCGGGTCTCACCGGCGCGACGGTCATGCTGACCCTGACCCTCTCCACCCTGGGCCTCCCGCTGGAGGGCGTGGGCCTGCTGATGGCGATCGACCCGATCCTGGACATGATGCGCACGGCCACGAACGTCGCAGGTCAGGCCCTGGTTCCGGTCGTCGTCGCCGCCCGCGAGAAGATCCTGGACGTCGACGCGTACAACGCCGCCTCCTCGTCCCCGGTCGACGAGCGCGAGCCGCTGACGGTCGCCGCCTGATCCGTCGCCCCGCGCGGTGCCCGTGCCCCTGTCCCCGTCCGGACAGGGGCACAGGTGTTTGTGCGGGCACGTAGGCTCTCCCCCGATGCAGGCGAGTTGGGGGTAGAGGGATGGCCGAGGTCGGTGGCGCGAAGGTCCGGCGGATGCCGCGGGCGGTGCGCGAGCAGCAGATGATGGACGCCGCCGTGCAGACCTTCGGGCAGCTGGGGTACCAGGCCGCTTCCATGGACGAGATCGCCGAGCTGGCGGGTGTGTCCAAGCCTCTGGTCTATCTGTATCTGAACTCCAAGGAAGAGCTCTTCACCGCCTGCATCCGGCGGGAGGCGAAGGCGCTGCTCGCTGCCGTGGCCGCCGCGGTCAATCCGCGGCTGCCGGCCGACGAGCAGCTGTGGGCCGGGCTGCTGGCCTTCTTCACGCACACCGCCGAGCACCCCGACGGCTGGGCGGTGTTGAACCGGCAGGCGCGGACGCACGGGGAGCCGTTCGCCAGTGAGGCCGCGCTGATGCGCGACGAGATCGTGGCGTACGTGGGGACGCTGATCGGCGCCGCCGCCAAGCAGACCCACCGTGAGACGGAGCGGGATCCGGAGCTGGCCGAGCGGGATGTCGCCGGACTCGCCCAGGCCCTGGTCGGGGCTGCTGAGTCGCTGGCCGGCTGGGCCAACGAGACGCCGGGGATGACGGCCTGGGAGGCGGCGGCGACGCTGATGAACTTCGCCTGGGCGGGGCTCGGCAACCTCATGAAGAGCGAGCGCTGGTCTCCCCGATGACGCCGGTCGGAGCTGTTCCACACCGTCGTCCTCCCGGGCCAGGAGGCACTTCACCGGGAAGTCCCGGTCCCACCTGGCGTGATGTGCGATCCGCACCCAACCCCCGTACGTCCGAACGGCGTTCGCACCCCACGATGCGGACCCTCCCGGAACGGGTCGGGCGGAGGGCGGCCGCCCGACCTCGGGCCGGTACCGTCGGCGGCTCGCTCAGACGCTGAGGGGCACCTCGTGGATCTCGTCGGCCTTGTGGCCGGTGCGCTCGTGGATCCGCTGGACCGCGTCGGCCGAGGGGCCGGTGGAGAGGCAGTAGACCGTGCCGGATGCGGGGTCCGCCCAGGCCTGCTTGAAGTGCACGCCCTCGTCCTTCTCGATGGCGAGATCGGCGGCGTGCGCCTCCCGGAGCTGATCGCCCGTGATCCCCACCATGTCGCGGTGGACGTCCATGTACGTACCCATCTCGTTCCACCTCCTCCTCTCATGGTGCGCCCTGCCCCCGGGTCAGGGCCAGAGCAGCTCCCGTACCCAGCCCGACGCCTCGTCGAGGCGGTACCGCAGCCGGAGGTGCCGGCGCTGCTCGTCGCCCTGGAAGAACTCGACCTCGGACGGCTGGAGGACGTACAGGGTCCAGGTGGGCGAGTGGGCCCCCGGCTCCGCCTGCGCCCGCTCCCAGGCCGCCCGGCTCGCCCGATTCAGGTCCTCGACCGAGTCGAGCACCTCGCTCTGGCGGCCGACCAGCGCCGAAGCGACGGCGCCCGTCGAGCGGGCGTGCAGATCGTCGTACGCCTCGCCCGCCGTGCCCGTGACGACCCGGCCGCGCAGCCGGACCTGGCGGCCCTGGACCGGCCAGTAGAAGCCGAGCGCGGCCTCGGGGCGGGCGGCGAGCTGGCGGCCCTTCGCGCTGGTCGCGTGGGTGGCGAAGTGCCAGCCGCGCTCGTCGGCGCCGTGCAGCATGACCGTGCGGACGTCGGGCCGTCCGTCCTCGTCGACGGTCGCGAGGGACATCGTGTGCGGCTCGGTCTGCCCCGCCCGCGCCGCCGCCACGAACCAGTCGTGGAAGAGCGGCAGCGGCTCGGCGGGGGCGGTCTCGGGGGCGAAGCCCGGGAGGTCCGTGTCCCAGACCCGGAGGGAGCGGAGCGTGCTGTCGAAGTCGGTCATGCGGCAACACTAGGCCCGTACGTCTGTCCGTACTCCTTCACCGGTACGGCGTTGGCGGCGCGCTGGACGTCGTCGCGGATCTTCTTCGCGATGAGGTTCTTCCACGGCGTGCGGGGGAGTGTGCGGACCATGGCCATGCGCAGGGCGATCTTCCAGCGGGAGGAGACTGTCATCTCCTTCACGAAGCCGGCGGCGAACTTCTGGTTGAGCTCCACGCCCGGCCGCATCTCACGCTCGTACGCCTCGAAGGCGACCCGGTGGTCCCCGTGCGCCGCCGCGAGCTCGCCCGCCAGGACGTACGCGCCGGTCAGGGCGAGGCCCGTGCCCTGGCCCGAGGCGGGGGAGGTGCAGTGGGCGGCGTCGCCGAGGAGGACGACGCGGCCGCTGGACCAGCGGTCCATCTCGATGAGGGCGATCGAGTCGAAGTAGAAGTCCTCGGCGTCGGCCGAGTCCGCGATCAGCCGCGGGATCTCCCAGTCGTCGCCGGCGAAGGCCTCGGCGAGCAGCCGCTTCTGCCGCTCGGTGTCGCGGTGGTCGTAGGAGAGCTCCTCGGGGGAGGAGAAGACGAAGCAGTTCTTCGCGGTGTGCGCCTGCTCGCCCGCGGCGCTGTAGACGGAGATCAGCTTGTCCGGGCGGGCGTGGTAGGTCTCCCAGCGGGTGAGGCCCAGCCGGTTGGGGGCGGTGAAGATCGAGATGTACGCCCCGAGGTGCCGCTTGAAGCGCCGTTCGTCGCCGAAGACGAGCCGGCGGGTGTGGGAGTGCAGTCCGTCGGCGCCGACCACCAGGTCGAAGCGGCGGCGGGTCCCGCTCTCGAAGGTGACGTCGACGCCGTCGCCGTCGTCGTGCAGGGCGGCGACGGAGTCGCCGAAGAGGTACTCGACGTCGTCGCGGGTCCGCTCGTACAGGATCCGGGCGAGGTCGCCGCGCATGATCTCGTCGTCCTGCTCGACCCTGCCGCCGAAGATCTCGGCGGGCATCTGACCGACCGTGCGGCCCTGGGCGTCGACGTACGAACCGCCGTCCATGTCGGTGGAGTTGGCGCGGATCTCGTCGAAAACGCCCATCCGGCGGCAGACCTCGACGGCGGTGCCGCGGATGTCGACCTTGTAGCCGCCGGTGCGGAGTTCGGGGGCGCGCTCGACGACGGTGGCGGTGAAGCCGTAGCGGTGGAGCCAGAGGGCGAGGGCGGGGCCGGCTACGGAGGCGCCGGAGATCAGGACGGTCTTGTTCACGAGCGGGTTCGTGTGCGCCATGGCGGGACTCCTTGTCGGGTGTGCGGGGCCTCTCCGGCCCCGCACAGATGACTATACGGATGTCCTACACGCTTGTCTATGACGCTTGTATAGATCTTTCCCTGGGGTCGACCACGCCCGGCCCCAGGGGGTGGCCGTTGCCGGCCCCCGGGTCACCCGCGACCGAGTACCACCGTCCCCGAGGAGCAGAACCAGCCGCCCGTCCCCGACGCCACCGCAAGCTCCGGAAGGCTCCCGTCCGCCCGCCGCACCTGGAGCCCCGAAGCCTCCCCGCGCAGCTGTCGCACGGCCTCCACCAGCAGGAACAGGCCCCGCATCCCCGGGTGGCAGGCCGAGAGCCCGCCGCCGTCGGTGTTGACCGGCAGTCGGCCCTTCTCCTCGATGAACGGACCGCCCTCGCCCTTCGCGCAGAAGCCCAGGTCCTCCAGCGTCACCAGCGTCATATAGGTGAAGGCGTCGTAGATCTCCGCGAGATCGATCTCCTCCGGCCGCACCCCCGCCCGTTCGAAGGCGAGCCGGCCGCTGACCGCCGCGGGGGAGACCGTGAAGTCCTCCCACTGCGACATCGAGGTGTGCGAGACGTGCTCGCCCGTGCCGAGGATCCAGACGGGTGCCTTCGCCGTGTGCGGCACGTACTCCTCGGCGGCGAGCAGCACCGCGCAGCCCCCGTCGCTGCGGATGCAGCAGTGCAGCTTGGTGAAGGGGTCCGCGATCATCGGCCCGTCGAGCACCTCGTCGACGGTGATCGGCTCGCGGAACATCGCCTCCGGGTTGAGCGCGGCGTTCGCCCGCGCCTGGACGGCGACCTCGGCGAGCTGCTCCAGGGTGGTGCCGTACTCGTGCATATGGCGCCGGGCGGCCATCGCGTACTTCGCGATCAGCGTGTGCCCGTGGGGGGCCTCGAACTGCAGCGGGCCGCGTGCCCCGAAGGAGAGGTTCGCGGTGCGGCGCCGGGCCTTGATGTCGGCGCGGGCGGTCGATCCGTAGACCAACAGGACGGCGTTGGCGTGCCCGGCGGCGATGGCGTCGGCCGCGTGCGCGGCCATGACCTCCCAGGTGGCGCCGCCGACGGCGGTGGAGTCGACCCAGCGGGGGCGCAGCCCCAGATACTCGGCGACCTCGACGGGCGCGAGCGTACCGAGGCCCGCCGAGGCGAGGCCGTCGATCACCGAGCGGTCGAGTCCACTGTCCGCGAGGGCGCGGCGAGCGGCCTGGGCGTGCAGAGTGTAGGGAGTGGCCTCGTCGACCCGGCCGCAGTCGGAGAGGGATATGCCGACGACGGCGACGCGGCGCCCGGCGCGGTTCCGTGAAGTGGTGGGCATGAATCTGACGGTACATCAGATACTTTGGACTGGGAGGCACGGATGCCGAGAAGTGCGGCCGAAGATGTGGACGGCTACCTCGCCGAGATCCCGGAGACGGACCGGCTCACGGTCCTGGTCCGGCTGCGCGAGCTGTGCCGCACGGAGCTCCACGGCTTCGAGGAGGTCATGGCCTACGGGATGCCCGCCTATCACCGCCCCGGCAGTGAGCCGGAGATTGCCTTCGCCGCGCAGAAGCAGTACATCTCCTTCTATCTGATGCGGCCGGACATCCGGGAGGGCTTCGAGGACCGGCTGGCCGACCAGGACATGGGCAAGGGCTGCCTGCGCTTCCGGCGTACGGAGAACGTCGACTTCGACCTCGTACGGGACCTCCTGAGGGCGACCGCGCGCGACCCCGGTGAGATCTGCTGATCCCGGCTCTGTGTTTCTGCCCCTCCCCGGCCTAACATGACGGGCCGTCAGATACGGAGGGGAGCTCCATGGACGCCGCCTTCACCGCGGAGCAGGACGAGATCCGCCGCACCCTGCGCGAACTGCTCGCCAAACGCTCCGGACCCGCCGAGGTCCGCACCGCCGTCGCGACCCCCGAGGGGTACGACACCGACCTGTGGCACCGGATGTCCGGCACCCTCGGACTCGCCGGACTCGCCCTGCCCGAGGAGTACGGCGGTGTCGGCTGCGGCCCCGCCGAACTCGCCCTTGCCTGTGAGGAGACCGGCCGGGCCCTCGCCCCCTCCCCGCTCCTCGCCACCGCCGTCCTCGCCGCCCCGCTGATCCTCGCCCTCGGCAGCGAAGAGCAGCGCGCCGACCTCCTGCCGCGCATCGCCGACTCCTCGCTGACCTGCGCCCTCGCCGTGGCCGGCACCTCGCTCGCCCTCGCGCTCGGACTGACCGGCGACAACGCCGACGGCTCCTGGGCCGGCGGCGGACGGGCGGGCGGAATCCAGGCGCGCTCCGTGGAGGGACGGTGGCGGCTCTACGGCGAGGCCGCCCAGGTCCTCGACGGACACAGCGCCGGGCTGCTCGTCGTCGCGGCGCACACCGGCGGCTTCGCGCGGAGCCGGACCCTGCTCTTCCTGGTACGCGGCGAAGCCGCCGGACTCCTCCGCATACGGCAGCCCGCCCTGGACGCCACCCGCTCCCAGGCCACCGTGCAACTACGGGATGTGGAAGCGGAGTTGCTCGGCGAGGAGCCGGTCGACGTGCTCGGGGTGCTCGCCGCGACCGGACGGACGGCGGCGGCGGCCCTGGCGGCCGAGTCGGTCGGCGCGGCCCAGGCGGCCCTGGACCGCACGGTCGAGTACGTCGGCTCCCGCGAACAGTTCGGCCGGCCCGTCGGCTCCTTCCAGGCCGTCAAGCACCGCCTCGCCGACCTGTACGTGCAGGTGGAGGCGGCGCGCTCGCTGGCGTACGGCGCGGCCCGCGAACCGGCCACCGGAACGCTCGCGCTCGCGGCGGCCCTGGAGGCGCTGCGGGCGGTGGCCGGGGAGACGATCCAGCTGCACGGCGGCATCGGCTTCACCTGGGAGCACGAGGCCCATCTGTACTTCAAACGGGCGACCGCCGACGAGCTGCTCTTCGGGCCCGTGCGGCGGCTGCGGGCGCGGGTGGCGCAGGAGACCGGACTCTTCGGGGAGGTGGCGGCGTAGTGGCCGTCGGAGTGCGTCTGATGCAGAAGGTGTCGTCCACGCGGACGTTCGCGAAGGTCGCACCGCACTTCATACCGGCGATGGACCGGGCGGTGCACCGGCTGACGCGGGGGAAGGTGATGCTCAGCGCCCAGATGCTGCCGGGCCTCATCCTCACGGTACGGGGCGCGAGGTCGGGGCTCCCGCGGGTGACGCCGCTGGCGTGCATCCCCGAGCCCGACGGGACCTGGCTGCTGATCGGGTCGAACTTCGGGCGGGAAGGGCATCCGGCGTGGACCGGGAACCTGCTGAAGTGCCCGGAGGCGGAGGTCAGTTGGCGCGGCGAGACGATCCTCGTACGGGCTGAGCTGCTGGGCGGGGAGGAGCGGGCGGCCGCGTGGAGGACGGCGCTCGGGTTCTGGCCGCCGTACGCGACGTACCAGGCCAGGGTGGAGCGGGAGATCAGACTCTTCCGCCTGACGCGGCGGTAGCGGGCTCGTCGGTGCGGGGCCCGGGGGTGCGCGGGGGCCCGACACGGGAACGCCGACGACGGTCTGCGGTGCGGACCGTCGTCGGCGCGACAGGACGAATGGGGGAGTGAGGTGCGGCGGGGCGCTTCGGAAGGCGCTCCTACTTCGTCGGCTTCTTGCCCGTGATCCCCAGATGCACCAACAGCGCCAGATTGGGCTTCAGTTCGGCCTGCTTCACACCCCAGGTCTGGAAGCCCTTCTGATGGCCGGCCACCGAGGCCAGCATCGCCACCAGGGAGCCCGCCATCGCCGCGGGGCTGACATCCTTGTCGACCTTGCCCTTGGCCTGGAGCTCCTTCACCGTGTCCGTGAGGGAGTTGGTGACGGAGTTCAGGATCTTCATGCGGATCTTGTAGAACCGCTTGTCGCCCTCCGCGGCCCCGAGGTCCACGACCCGCAGGATCGCGTCGTGCCGGCGCCAGAAGTCCAGGAAGCCCTCGACCAGTTCCTCGGAGGTCTGCCAGCCGGCCTTGCCGACCCAGGAACGGCCGGAGACCAGTTCGGTCAACCCCGCGCCCTCCTTGGCCATTTCCTCCGCGATCTCGAGAACGGCGCCCTCGACGTCGGGGAAGTACTGATAGAACGTCGCGGGTGAAGTGCCCGCCTTCCGGGCCACGTCGATGACCTTGACGTCCCGGTACGGCGAGGAGCTGAGCATCTCGCTGAGGCAGTCGAGCAGCTTCTGCCGCGTCGCCTGACCGCGTCGTCCGGCCACGCGGCCGTCGACGGTGCGTACTTGTCCTGTCATGCCGTCAGCTTACCGAGGGGTGATCGGCGCGCGATTCGACCGACTGCAAATGGGGTGCACCCCCTCCCGGGCGGTCGACGGCCGTCCCCCGGGACCGCGGAGCGGGCTCGCACTCGAAAAAGCTTATTAACAGCCTGTGGAAAACTTCGGTGGACAACTCACGGAATCGGGTGCCCGCCGGGTCCCTATATGGCGGTATGTTCGATTACGGGGCGTGCGGGGCGGGTCACCCGGACCTAGCGTGGAGCCATGGCCGCATTCACAGAGGGCACCCCCTGCTGGGTGGAAGCGCAGCTCCCCGACCTCGAGGCGGGCAAGCGGTTCTACGGCGAGCTCTTCGGCTGGACCTTCGACCCCGACCGCGACGAGGCCCGCAAGGGCGGCAAGCGGGTGGCCGGCCTCATCCCGAAGCGGGACGGCCGGATGCCCACCACCTGGACCGTCTACCTCGCCACCCGGAACGCCGGCACCCTCGCCGCCCGGATCAAGGCCGCCGGCGGTCAGATGATCATGGAGCCGTACCCCGTCGGCCCCTTCGGGATCCTGGCACTGGCCGCCGACCCCGGCGGCGCCGTCTTCGGCCTGCGCCAGGCCGGTGACGACGACGGCTTCGAGCGGACGATGCTCCCCGGCTCCTTCTGCTGGATGGAGGTCTATACGAGGGAACGGGACGCGGTCGACACCTTCTACGCCTCCGTCTTCGGCTACCTCGGCACCCAGGTGGAGCCGGACGAGGAGGGCAGGGAGGGCGACTTCGACTACCGCGTCTGGTCCCCGCCGGGCTCCCGCCCGGGCGACGACACGTCCTTCGGCGGCCGCGCCGTCCTCACCGAGGCCTTCCCGGCCGAGCTGCCGGGGCACATCCTCGTCTACTTCGCCGTCGACGACTGCGACGAGACCTGCGCGACCGCCACCGCCCTCGGCGGCCGTGTCACGAACCCTCCCTTCGACACCCCGCACGGCCGCATCGCCGTCCTCCGCGACAACCAGGGCGCCCGCTTCGCCGTCCTCGCGGAACCCGCCGAAGAGGCCGCCGCCCAGCCCGCCGACGAGCCCGTCGGGGAGCCCGTACGAGACGCTTCCGGCGCCCCCTCGGACGAGACGCCGGACGAATCCGCCGAATCATCCGAAAAGCCCTCCGCCCCGCCCGGCGAAATGAGATAGGACACCCCGATCCGCCCCCGGGTTCGCAACCGTCGCCCCGGACAGGAAGAATCAGGGCCACGGGGCCGTATTCTCATGGCCCGTACGGGGAGGTGGCAGGCAAGTGGAGCAGCTGACGCAGCACGACCCGAGACGGATCGGGCCCTTCGAGGTGCTGGGCCGGCTCGGTGCAGGGGGCATGGGCCTGGTCTATCTCGCGCGCTCGGCGTCCGGGCGGCGCGTGGCGATCAAGACCGTGCGGACCGAGCTCGCCGAGGACCAGCTGTTCCGTGTCCGCTTCACCCGTGAGGTCGAGGCCGCGCGTGCCGTCTCCGGCTTCTACACGGCCGCCGTCGTCGACGCCGATCCCCGGGCCGCCGTGCCCTGGCTCGCCACCGCGTACGTGCCCGCGCCCTCCCTCGAAGAGATAGTGAACGAGTGCGGGCCGCTGCCGGCCCAGGCCGTGCGGTGGCTGGCCGCCGGCGTCGCCGAGGCCCTGCAGTCCATCCACGGCGCGGGCCTGGTCCACCGCGACCTCAAGCCGTCCAACGTCCTCGTCGTCGAGGACGGCCCCCGGGTGATCGACTTCGGTATCGCCTCCGGGGTCTCGAACACCCGCCTGACCATGACCAACGTCGCCGTCGGCACGCCCGCGTACATGTCGCCCGAGCAGGCGCGCGACTCGCGCAGCGTCACCGGCGCCAGCGACGTCTTCTCGCTCGGCTCGATGCTGGTCTTCGCCGCCACCGGTCATGCCCCCTTCCACGGCGCGAACCCCGTCGAGACGGTCTTCATGCTGCTCAGGGAGGGTCCGGACCTGGAGGGTCTGCCGGACGAGCTGCGCCCGCTCATCGAGTCCTGTATGCAGATGGACGTATCGCGCCGGCCCACCCCGGCCGACCTCCAGGCGCAGCTCGCGCCCCATCTCTTCGGCTCCGGCAGCGACGACAGCGGTACGGCCTCGGCCTGGCTGCCGCAGCGCGCCACGGCCATGATCGAGACGCGCCGGGGCGGCCGTCCGAGCGCCCCGCCGCCCCCGGCCGCCCCGCCCACACCGCCGCGTCCGCCCCGGTCCACGCCCGAGTGGGGCGGCGACGCGCACTCCGGGCAGCCGGGCGGCGGTCGTCACGCCGCGCCGGCCGAAGCCGCCGGTCCCGTACGGCTCGCCGGTGCCGCCGTCCCGATCGGTCCCGGCCTCCGGGTCGCCGACACCCGCGCCGCCGTCGGCCCGGTCGTCGACGCGGGCCCCGCCACCGGCTGGATCCGCCCGCCCGGCGGGGGCCCGAACGGCGCCGAGCCCGGCCCGCCGCCCGGCTCCCGCCCGCTGCCCTCCCCGTCGCCCGCACCGGAGGCCGCGCAGGAGCCCGGGCACTGGCGGCCCTGGCGCTTCCGGATGTCGAACGACGTCTGGGGCACCCCGGTCGTCGCCGGCGACCTCCTCTACGTCACCTCCTTCGAGGTGCACGCCCTGGACGTGGCCAGTGGCCGCCGCCAGTTCAAGACCCGGGACGTGGCCTGGTCCATGGCCGTGGCCCAGGGCCGTGTCCACGCCTCCGACGGACCCACGCTGTACGCGCTCGACGCCACCGACGGCAGCGAGCGCTGGCGGCTCCAGACGGACGCCTGGGTGTACTCCCTCAAGGTCGACCGGGGCACGGTCGTCACCGGCACCCGGGGCGGCGGGGTCCAGGGCTGGGAGGCATCCAACGGCGCCAAGCTGTGGGAGGTCACCGGCGCGCAGACGGACTTCGAGACCCCGGAGGCCGGGCCCGCCGTCCACGGCGACACGGT
The DNA here is from genome assembly GCF_036237275.1 of Streptomyces sp. NBC_01353. Taxonomy (GTDB): domain Bacteria; phylum Actinomycetota; class Actinomycetes; order Streptomycetales; family Streptomycetaceae; genus Streptomyces. Next base: position 4,988,827 of record NZ_CP108352.1, read on the forward strand.
GTACGTGTGGCGCGACGCCCGGCTTCAGGCCCTGGACGCCCGTACGGGTGTGGAGCGCTGGTCGTACCCGGTCGGCGACGCCGCCTCCTGCGGCAACGTCCCCGTACGGGTGACTCCGGCGGAGGACGGCTGTGTGTACGTCGCGGCCGGTACGCGGGTGCTGTCGATCGACATCGCCGGCGGGCACGTCCGCTGGCACTTCGAGGCGCCCGCCGTCTTCCTCTCCCCGCCGACGTTCGCCCCGGGGCCCGCCGTCACGGGCGGCGGGGTCTATCTCGCCGACTACCTCGGCACGGTGTACGCGCTCGACGCGACCACCGGCCAGGACCGATGGCGGATCGCCACCGAATCCCGCCAGTCGATCGAGCCGGTCCTGGTCGTCGACGGCAACGTGCATGTGGGCAGCGGCAGCGCCCTGTACACGCTCGACGCGGTGACCGGCACCCCGAAGTGGCGGTTCGCGGCGGGCGGCGAGCTGATCGGAGCCCCGGTCGTCGCCGACGGCCGGGTGCACTTCGGCTCGGCGGACCACGTCCTCTACACGCTGGACGCGATGGGCGGCCAGCTGCGCTGGAAGCTCGCGACCGGCGGCGAGATCACCGGCTCGCCGGTGGCGCGGGGCGGGGTCGTGTACGCGTGCAGCAAGGACCGCTGTGTGTACGCGCTCGACGCGGTGAAGGGCACGGCGACGGGCCGGGGAGCGGCCGCGCCCAGGGCGTGAGCCGGATCGGGCGCGCCGAGGCCGTCGGGCGCGTCCAGTCGGGTGCGCCGAGGTCGGGCGCGCCCTGGGTCACGCGCGGTGGTTCGGATTCGGCGGCTCGGACGTCGCGTCCGTGGGCCAGGACGGGACGTCCATGGTCCGAGTGGGGGTCTCGTACGGGGCGTCCGGCGTCGGGTACGTGGGCTGGGTCGGGTACAGGGGCTGTGTGGGCTCCGCGGGCCGGCCGGCCTCCGGTTCGAGAGAGACGTGGTGCGCGCGGGCGCGGCCCGACATGACCACCGACGCCAGGAGGAGCAGCACTCCGCCGCCGAAGGCGTTGGCGACGCCGTCGCCGAGCCCCGTACCGTCGCCGGCGACCGTCAGGCTGCCCTCGGCCTGGCCGACGCGGACCATCCACAGGACGGTGAAGCCGAGCACGATCACCCCGGCGAGGGCCACGAGCAGGCGGGAGCGGAACACCACGCCGGCGAGGGTGACCAGGGCCGCGAAGGCGAAGGGCAGCAGGATCGAGCCGATCACCTCGGCCTTGACGTCGGTGATGCCCCCGAACAGGTCCTCGACGCGGTAATCGCTGCCGTGACGGCCGTCGTACCAGGCACGGAAGGGGCTCCAGACGGCGGCCGTCGCTCCGGCGAGGGCCAGGACCGAGCCGATGACGTTGCGGATCATCGATCGGCCTCCTTGCGGTCCGGCTCTCGCTGTCGACGCTACGCCGGGTGCGGGGGCCCCGCCACGCGGCGCTAGGGTGGCGCGGACACGACAGGAAGGGCCAGGGATGGCAACGGGGACGAAGCGCCGTCGGGGCATCAGGCTCACGGCGACGCTCACGATGGTGGTGCTCGCGCTGACGGGTTTCCAGACGACGAGCCACGGCAAGGGAAAGAGCGGCAAGAGCAAGAGCAGCAGCTCCAGCGGTGGTGGCTGCTCCAGCTCCAAGAAGAAGAACGACGACTACGACAGCGACGACCTCTCCGGAAGCTCGGGCGGCAGCGACTACACGTCCTCGCCGACCCCGACCGTGTCGTCCTCCCCCACCTCGAAGGTGGACGTCGTGGTCGTCGACTGCGTCAAGCCCGCGCAGAAGAAGCGCAAGGGCAAGCCCGCCCGCAGGGCGGACACGACCGCCTCGCTGCGGATCACCTCCCGCGAGACCTTCACGGAGACCTTCAAGGTCACCCTGGAGTTCCAGGGCTCCGTGGGCACGCGGGTCGACTCGGCCGAGCGGCTGATCACGGTCGAGCCGGGCGAGTCGAAGGACTTCGAGGTCGCGATGAAGACCCCGAAGTCCGTCGACAAGGTGAAGAGCTGCTCGGTGTGGGACGTGCGCAAGCACTAGCGGCGCCCGTGCAGCGCGGCGGCGGTTCCATCGGATGAAACAGAGGCCGGACGCCTTACCGGAGGCGGTGGCCGCCGCCCCTGCGGGTGAACAGCTCCGCCTGCCGTTCCGGCGCCAGGTTCCCGAGCGCGATCAGGTGCGGGGCGTGGGCCAGGGCCTGCGCCCGGGCGGCCTCCTTTGCCGACCACAGGGCGCGGACCGTGCCCTGGACGGCCTCGGTCGGGTACGAGGCGATGACGGCGGCGGCCCGGCGGGCGGCGTCCAGGGCGCCGCCGGGCTCCGTCAGCTCGGAGACGAGCCCCGTCTCGTACGCCCGGCGGGCCGAGATCCGCTCGGCGGTCCCCATCAGCGCCATGCGGGCCACCTCCCCGAACGGCATCTTCTGCGCCATGTGGATGGTCTCGAAGGCGCTGACCATCCCGTAGGTGGTGTGCGGGTCGAAGAAGGAGGCTCCCTCGCCGGCGACGAGGAACTCCGCCTCCCCGAGCAGATAGAACGCCCCGCCGCAGGCCATCCCCTCCACTGCGGCGACCATCGGTTTCCACAGGTCGTTCGCCTTGGGGCCGATCGCGATCAGCGGATCGTCGATCGTGTACGGGGACGAGGGCTGCGGGACCTCGGCCGAGCGGTCGATGCCGGTGCAGAAGGCCCGGGTGCCCGCGCCGGTGACCACGACGGCCCGCACCTCGTCCTCGTACCGGAACTCCCGCCAGGTGTCGGCCAGTTGCCGGGCCATGTCCAGCGTGATCGCGTTGTGCTTCTCGGCCCGGTCGAGGGTGACGACCGCGACTCCGGTCTCCTTGTCGCGTACGACGGTGACGGTCATCCGCGCTCCAGGAGCCAGCGCGGCACGGTCACACCGTCGATCTCGGTGAAGGCCACCCGCACGCCGGCCCCGATCCGCAGCCGCGCCGGATCGACCGAGTCGAGCGCCGCGTCCGGGGTCGCGACGACGTTGCCGACGAGCCGGATGCGGGGCGCGTCGGCGAGCTCGACGAGAACGGCGTTGTACGGGGCCTGGGCGGCGTAGTCGGGCAGGAGCGGCGGATGGGGCAGGACGTACGACCAGATCCGGCCCCGCCCGGACATGAGGCGCCACTCGCTGCCGAAGGACTGGCAGTGCGGGCAGCAGGGCCGGGGCGGGAAGCGCAGCTCGCCGCAGTCGGTGCAGCCCTGGATCCTCAGCTCGCCCCGGGCGGCGTACTCCCAGAACGGGGCGCCGTCCTCGTCGACGACAGGTGTCAGCATCGTGTCTCAACTCCTCAGAAGGATCGCCGACGTGGGGACGCCCTCACCGGCGGTGACCAGGCAGGTGGCGGCGTTCGGGACCTGGGCGGTGGAGGTGCCGCGGAGCTGCTTCACGCCCTCGTTGATGAGGTTGAAGCCATGGACGTACGCCTCGGAGAGTCCGCCGCCGCCGGTGTTGATCGGCAGCCTTCCGCCGATCTCCAGGGCGCCGCCCTCGGTGAACGAGGCGCCCTCGCCGCGGTCGCAGAATCCGTACCCCTCCAGGGAGAGCGGGATGAGCGGGGTGAACGCGTCGTAGATCTGGGCCACATCGACGTCCTGGGGCCCGAAGTCGGCCTGCTTCCAGAGGTGTCGGGCGGCGGTCCAGGCGGGGCCGGAGAGCGGGTCGTCGTTCCAGTAGTTGACCATCCCGTGGTGCTGGGAGGGCAGTCCCTGGGCGACGGAGTGGACGTACACCGGCTTCCGGCGGCAGTCGCGGGCCCGCTCGGCGCTCACGATGACGCACGCCAACGCCCCGTCGGTCTCCAGGCAGTTGTCGAAGAGGCAGAGGGGTTCGCTGATCCAGCGGGCGGTCATGTACATCTCGCGGGTCAGCGGCCGCTCGTACATGATCGCGGCCGGGTTCTGGTTGGCGCGGTTGCGGCAGGCGAGGGCGACGTTGAAGAGGTGGTCTCGGGTGGCGCCGTACTCGTGCATGTAGCGGCGGGCGAGCATCCCGATCTCGTCGGTGGGGCGCAGGAGCCCGAAGGGCCGGGTCCACTGGCCGGGGGTGGCGAGCTGGGCCTTCGTGTTCGTCCAGGGCCGGGGGCCGCTGCCGCGCTTGCGTGACCGCCAGGCGACCCCGACGCTCGCCTGCCCGGTGGCGACGGCGGCGGCGAGATGGCCGACGGTGGCGCACGAGCCCCCGCCGCCGTATCCGACCTTGGAGAAGAACGTGACGTCTCCGGCGCCGATGGCCTTGGCGACCTCGACCTCGTCGGTCTCCTCCATCGTGTACGAGGCGAAGGCGTCGACCTCGGAGGGTGCGATGCCGGCGTCGTCGAGGGCGGCGAGGATCGCCCGGCAGGCGAGCGTCTTCTCGGACTCGGGGAGCCGTTTCGCGAACGGTGTCTGTCCGATCCCGACGATGGCCGTGGCGTCCTTGAGCACTGCAACCTCCCCGATCGCGAGCTGCTGACAGCGCGTCAGGGTACAGCTAATCTGACGGATAGTCAGCTACGGGTGCGGCGGAAGGGACTGCAATGCGCGGTGACCTGGAATGGGGCTCGATAGCGGGGCTGGTGCGCTCGGCGGCCGAACGGTACGGGACGGCGGAGGCGGTGGTCGACGGCCGTACCCGCGTCTCGTACGAGGAGCTGGGCGAGCGTGTCGAACGGGCGGCGGCGGCCTGTCTCGCGGCGGGCGTGGAGCCCGGCGACCGGGTCGGGATCTGGGCGCCGAACACCCTGGACTGGATCGTCTCGGCGCTCGGCGCGGTGACGGCGGGAGCGGTGCTCGTCCCACTGAACACCCGCTTCAAGGGCACGGAGGCGGCGTACGTGCTGGCGCGGTCCCGGGCGAAGCTGCTCTTCATCACCGGAACGTTCCTGGGGACCTCGTACGTCGCGTCCCTGCGCCGCGCCGGGGTCGAACTCCCGGACCTGGAACGGGTGGTGGTGCTCGCGGACGCGGCGCCCGAGGACTACACGACCTGGAAGGACTTCCTGGCGGAGGGCGAGTCCGTCTCGACGGCGGAGGTACGGGCCCGGGCCGACGCGATCGACTCCGCCGCCCCCTCGGACATCATCTACACCTCGGGGACGACGGGCGCCCCCAAGGGGGCGGTGATCACACACGCCCAGACCCTGCGCTGCTACGGCATCTGGTCGGAACTCGCGGGACTGCGGGAGGGCGACCGCTATCTGATCGTGAACCCGTTCTTCCACACCTTCGGCTACAAGGCCGGGATCATCGCCTGTCTGATGCGCGGGGCGGTGATGGTCCCGCAGCCCGTCTTCAACGTGGACACCGCGCTCGCGAACATCGCCGCCGAACGCATCTCGGTCCTGCCGGGGCCGCCGACCCTGCACCAGTCGCTCCTGGACCACCCCGCCCGATCCTCGTACGACCTCTCCGCCCTGCGGCTCGTGGTCACGGGCGCGGCCGTCGTGCCGCTGCGGCTGGTCGAGCGGCTGCGCGGCGAGCTGGGGGTCGGCACGGTCCTCACGGCGTACGGCCTCTCCGAGGCGAGCGGCATCGTCACCATGTGCCGCAGGGGCGACCCGGCGGACGTCATCGCGACCACCTCGGGCCGCCCGATCCCCGACACGGAGGTCCGGCTCTCGACGGCGGGCGAGGTCCTGGTGCGCGGCCACAACGTCATGAGCGGCTACTTCGAGGACGAGACGGCAACCGCGGAGGCCGTCGACGCGGACGGCTGGCTGCACACCGGCGACGTCGGGGTCCTGGACGAGGCGGGAAACCTGCGGATCACGGACCGCATCAAGGACATGTTCATCGTCGGCGGCTTCAACGCCTATCCGGCGGAGATCGAGCAACTCCTCGGCCTGCACCCGGACGTCGCCGACGTCGCGGTCATCGGCGTCCCGGACCCGCGCCTGGGAGAGGTCGGGAAGGCGTTCGCGGTCCGGCGGGCCGGGGCGACGGTCACGGCGGACGATCTGATCGCGTGGGCGCGGCGGGAGATGGCGAACTACAAGGTCCCGAGGGAGGTGGAGTTCGTGGGGGAGCTGCCGAGGAACGCGAGCGGGAAGGTGGTGAAGGGGGTGCTGAGGTCACAACATCGTCGCTGACCGGCGGAACGTCGGCTTCAGCGTGGGCACCACCGGCACAATCCGCAACGCACTGCGTCCCCTTGCCCTCGTCTCCCCCTGGAGCAGCCGGTGTCGACTCCCGAACTCCCGATAACCCTGACCCCGCAGCAGGCGGCGACGGGTGTGACCCTCACCCTCACGCTGCCGACGGGCCCCGCCCACATCCGCATCCCTCCGTGCCGGAACGGCGACGTGATCCCGACCCAGGTCGGCAACAGCACGGTGCTCCTTCGCATCCAGGTCGCCGGCCCGGCTCAGCCTCCACGCAAGTCGAGTCCGCTGGGCTGCCTGGTGACGCTCGGCGTGATCGGCGCGGTGATCGCGGCGCTCGTCCTCACCGACGACAGCGACGACGAGGCTCCGACGGCCGGTTCGCCGACGGTCCCGGTCACCACGTCCGCGTTCCCGACGACCACGACCCCCACCACCGCCCCGACGACGGAGGCGCCGCCGGACCCGTACGCCAAGGGCACCTGCCTCAACGGACGGCTGCCGGACTCGACGACCGCGCAGAGCGTGAGCAACGTGGAGGAGGTCTCCTGCTCGGCCTCGGACGCGCACTACCGCGTGATCGAGACGATCCCCCTGACCTCGGACCTGAACCGCTGCAACGACAACCCGAAGACGCAGTACGCGTTCTCCCACCGCTACACGATCAACGGGGCGACGATCAACGAATACGTGTACTGCCTGGTGGGCCTGGGGTCGTTCGCGCGCGGCTGACGGTGTGATCCGGGTCATGCCCGGAGGTCATGGTCCGGGCGGTGTGACCGAGGGCGTGGCGCGGGAGGGCGGTCGAACACCGTGGCCCAGTGCCGGCCGGCGAGGGTGAACGCGGCCGTCAGCCGGACGATGCCGAGGCCGGTGGCGACCATGCAAGAGGGGCCGGGCATCTGCCCGGCCCCTCTTCGCTGTCCAGTCACTGCGCCCCGAGCCCTGCCCGACCGGTCCCCCCGGCCGTCGGACGTCCCCCGAGCCTGGTGCTTCGGCAACCCGGACAGTCACGGCCTCGGCGGCTCCCCCGATGGCGTCGCCGATGCCGTCCCCCGTTGCGAGCCGGCCCCCCGTTTCCCCCGTGGGCCGGCTCGGGTCGTTACTTGAGCGGCTCACCCGTGGCGTGGGAGTCGAGCGGCTTGATGGGCTCGCTCGTGGCGTGCGAGTCCAGGGTGGTGATGTCCCCGCCCGTGGCGTGGGAGTCGAGCGGCTTGATCGGCTCGCTCGTGGCGTGAGAGTCCAGGGTGGTGATGTCCTCGCCCGTCGCGTGCGAATCCGTGGGCTTGAGGTTGTCGGCCATGGAGTCAGCTCCTGAAGTCGTTGTGCTTGGTGGGACTGAAATGTCCGCCCGGCAATTCCCCCGTGGACCGCCGGGCGGACGTCCAGGGCCGAACACCTTAACGGTGGGGCCTCGTAGCGATCCGTCTGCCCCCCCGACGCGGCGGATCGACACGCATGAGAGTGCCGTACGGCGATAAACGATTGATGAACGCCCAGTCCGGGTCAGGCAACCGCCGCCGGATGGAGCAGGCCGTGCACCTCGGCGGCCTCGGGTGAACCGAGGCTCTCGAAGACCGTGAGCGCCTCGCTCCAGCACACCCGTGCCCGGTCCGTCTGACCCAGCGCGCTGAGTCCGCGACCGAGGACCGTGAGGACGTTGGCGCGACGCCATTCCCCGCCGATGCCGTGGAGTACGGAGAGGGCCTGTTCGGCGTTGGCGGCCGCCGCCGCGTACCTGCGATCGGCGAGGTGGACCTCGGCGAGCCGGAACAGCGTCATCCCGTGCCACAGTTGCTGCCGGCTTTCCTGGAAGACCCCGAGCGCCTCGGTGAGCACGGAGCGGGCCTCGACGGTCTGGCCCCCTGCCGTGAGGGCGAGCCCGAGGGCGTACTTGCCGTTGGCGAGGCGCAGCGCGAGCCCCGTGTCCGCCTCCGCGTAGATGGCGATGCCCTGCTTGGCGAGTTCGACGGCGCTGGCGACCCTGCCCGTGGCGAGGTGCACGCGCGACAGATTGCACAGCGCGCTCGCCTCCCCGGGCTTGTTCGCGTCGTGGCGGAAGGCGTCCCGCGCCTGCGAGAGGTGGGTCTCGGCGTCCAAGTGACGGTTCTCGTACAGGGCGAGGATTCCGCGCTCGTTGGGAGCGTTGCCCCGCGTCCAGGGATCGCCCGAGGAACGGCCGAGGTCCATGGCGAGACGGGCCTGCTCGTCGGCCTCGTCGAACCTGCCTGCCGTGCTGTACACCTGGCCGAGCGTGGTGCGGGCCCGGCCCTCCGAGCGGGCGTCGCAGGCCGCGCGCGCCGCGTCCCGCGCGGCCACCGCCGCCATCTCGTACCGGAGGGCGTTGATACCCGACTCGGCCAGGTCCTTCGTCGCCATCAGGAGATCGACGGCCCGGCGCAGCGACGCGGGAGCGAGGGACTGCTGGGCGCAGGCCAGCACGCAGTCCGCCTCGGCGTGCAGCCAGTCGAGGGCCTGGGCGTGGTCCGAGAACTCCAGCCCGGCGTGGTGGGTGGCCTCCAGATGCGCGACGGTCCGGTCCCCGGGCCGCTCGATCGCGTACACCCGCGCCGCCGTCGACAAGTAGAAGTCCAGCAGCCGGGAGAGCGCCAGCTCCCGTTCCACCGGCGGTTGTTCGTCCCTTTCCGCGCATGCACGCGCGTAGAGGCGGACCAGGTCGTGGTAGCGGTAGCGGCCCGGGGCCGCGGATTCGAGGAGGGAGGTGTCGACCAGGGCCTCCAGGAGGTCCTCCGTGGCGTGGAGTTCCAGGTCGAGGACGGCAGCGGCGGCCGCGAGGGAGATGTCAGGGCCGTCCGCCAGGCCCAGCAGGCGGAAGGCGCGTGCCTGGGCCGGTTCCAGCTGGCCGTAGCCGAGTTCGAAGGTGGCCTTGACCGCGAGGTCGCCCGCCTGGAGCTCGTCCAGGCGGCGGCGCTCGTCGGCGAGCTTGGCCGCCAGGACCGCCACCGTCCAGGTGCGGCGCGCGGCCAGCCGCGAGGCGGCGATACGGATCGCCAGAGGAAGGAAGCCGCACGCGGCGACCACGTCGAGGGCCGCTTCCCGCTCCGCCGAGACCCGCTCCACGCCCACGATCCGCGTGAAGAGCTGGAGCGCCTCCTCCGGCGACATGACGTCCAGGTCCACCAGATGCGCCCCCGCCAGGTCCACCATCCGGATCCGGCTCGTCACCAGCGCCGCGCAGCCCGCCGTGCCCGGCAGGAGGGGGCGGATCTGGGCCGCGTCCCGCGCGTTGTCGAGCAGGACGAGCACCTGGCGGCCGTCCAGCGTCGAGCGGTACAACGCCGCCCGCTCGTCCAGCGAGTCCGGGATCGCGGAGTCGGGGGTGCCGAGGGCGCGAAGGAAGGCCCCGAGGACGGTTTCGGGAGCCGCCGCCCTCGCGCCCGCGCCCTGGAGGTCCACGTACAGCTGGCCGTCGGGGAAGTGCGGCCGCGCCTCGTGCGCCACGTGCACGGCGAGCGTCGTCTTGCCGACGCCGCCGATGCCCGCGAGCGCCGATACGGCCATCACGGAACCCTCGGCCGTGGACAGCCGCTTGCCCAGGTCCCGTACGACGGAGCTGCGGCCGGTGAAGTCCGGGACCGTGGCCGGGAGCTGCGCGGGCCGGGCCACGACCGGAGCCGGGGCCGACTCCTCCACAGGACGGGCCAGTTCGGCGTCCGCCTGGAGGATCCGCTGCTGGAGCCGGGAGAGCTCCGGGCGCGGGTCGACACCCAGCTCGTCGGCGAGGAGCCGACGGGTGTCCGCGTACACGGCCAGCGCCTCGGCCTGCCGGCCGCTGCGGTAGAGGGCCAGCATGAGCAGTTCGCGCAGGCGCTCCCGCAGCGGGTGCGCCGCCGTCAGCGCGGTCAGCTCGGAGACGGCCTCCGCGTGCGCGCCGGCCTCCAGGTCCATGTCGAGCCGGGTCTCGAGGAGTTGCAGCCGCCACTCCTCGAGGCGTACCCGCTGCGTCTCGGCGTACGGCCCCGGCACGGAGGCCAGCGCCTCGCCGTCCCACAGCCCCAGCGCCTTGCCCAGCCGGCTCCGCGCCGCGCTCCGGTCCCCGGCCGCCCGCAGCTTCTCGGCCTCGGCCGCCAGCTCCTGGGCGACGTTCAGGTCGACCGCACCGGCCGGCACGCGGATCGCGTAGCCGCCGGCATCGCTGACCAGGACCCCGGGGGCGAGGATCTTGCGCAGCCGTGAGGCGTACGTCCGTACCGCCGCCAGCGCCTGCGAGGGCGACTCGTCGCCCCAGATGGCGTCGATCAGCTCCGCGGCCGTGGCCGTGCGGCCCTCGCGCATCAGGAGCGCGGCGAGCAGGGCCCGCTGCTGCGGGGATCCGGACGGCAGGGCTTCACCGTCCCGCCAGGCGCGTACCGGTCCGAGCACGCCGAAGCGCGGGTCTCCGCCGTTGTGGAGACCCGCCCCCGGAGCCCGCTGCTCCGGTACTCGCGGCCCGTTCTCACGGTCCATAGCTCCCCCTGCCCGCACCGCTGGTTTCGCCCAAGACAGTCTGCCTTGTCCGGAGGGGGCACGTCAGCATCGGGTGACTGTCTGCACAAGTCCTGCCACAGGATCCGACCGGATCTCCGACCGCATCCGGCAGGATCCGGCCGCTCCGGGCCTCCCGACTAGCTGACGGGTCGTCAGATCAGCGCTACCGTGAAACGCATGGAGACCTTCCCGAAGATCATCTCGGTGGACGACCACACCGTGGAGCCGCCTCACGTCTGGCGGGACCGGCTCCCGTCCAGGTATCGCGACACCGGACCCCGGATCGTCCGGGCGCCCCTGAAGGAAATGACCTTCCTCGGCGGCAGGTTCGCGCCCGTCATGGGTGCCAAGGGTGACGACGGGCCCATCGGTGACTGGTGGGTGTACGAGGACCTGCACCGGCCGCTCACCCGCCTCGACACCGCCGTCGGCTACGACAGGGACGAGATCAAGCTCGAGGTCATCACCTACGAGCAGATGCGCCCCGGCTCCTACAGCGTGCCCGACCGGCTGGCCGACATGGACGTCAACCACGTCCAGTCCGCGCTCTGCTTCCCCACCTTCCCGCGCTTCTGCGGGCAGACCTTCACCGAGGCGGGCGACCGCGAGCTCGGCCTCCTCGGCATCCGGGCGTACAACGACTGGATGGTGGAGGAATGGTGCGGTCCGGAGGCAGGGGGTCGGCTGATCCCGCTCACGCTCATACCCCTCTGGGACGCCGAGCTCGCCGCGGAGGAGGTGCGGCGCAACGCCGCCCGCGGGGTGCGCGCCGTCGCCTTCTCCGAGATCCCGCCCCACCTCGGACTCCCGTCGATCCACACCGACTACTGGGACCCGTTCCTGCGGGCCTGCGACGAGACCGGCACCGTCGTCGCCATGCACATCGGCTCCTCCAGCCGGATGCCCTCCACCTCCGCCGACGCCCCGCCCGCCGTCGGCTCCACCATCACCTTCGCCAACTGCTGCTTCTCGATGGTGGACTGGCTGATGAGCGGGAAGTTCGAGCGCTTCCCCAACGTGAAGATCATGTACGCGGAGGGCCAGATCGGCTGGATCCCGTACATCCTGGAACGTGCCGACGTGGTCTGGGAGGAGAACCGCGGCTGGGGCGGAGTCGCCGAGAAGGTGCTGCGCCCGCCGTCGGAGCTCTTCGCCGAGCACGTCTACGGCTGCTTCTTCGACGACGCCTTCGGCCTGAAGAACCTCGACTCGATCGGCGTCGGGAACGTCCTGTACGAGACCGACTACCCGCACTCCGACTCCACCTGGCCCAAGTCCCGGGAGGTCGGCGAGGCGCAGATGGGCCACCTGGCGCCGGACGTGGTGGAGCGGATCGTGCGCGGCAACGCGATCGAGCTGCTCGGTCTCACGGCGGACGGGCTCTGGGTGCCGTGACGCGCGGCGAGCGGCCGCACCCCGTCGTGGGGTGCGGCCGCTCGCGTATCCCGGTCGCCGCACACCCCTTGTCTGATGGGTCGTCAGACGCAAGCATGAGAGCCGCCGATCGATATGACGAATCGTCAGATCCGGAGGGGTCGCCATGGTGGTCTACGGGATGCAGCTCCCCGTCCAGTCGCAGAGCACGATCTACGCCGAGCCCTGGGAGGCCGCCGCCGGACCCGCCGATCTCGTCGAGATCGCCCGCACCGCCGACCGGACCGGCTTCGACTACATCGCGAGCTGCGACCATGTCGCCATCCCGCGCCGTCTCGCCGGGCCGATGAGCACCGTCTGGTACGACCCGGTCGCCACCCTCTCCTTCCTCGCCGCCGCCACCGAGCGCGTCCGGCTGCTGTCCCATGTCGCCGTCGTCGGCCTGCGCCACCCGCTGGTGAGCGCCAAGGCGTACGCGACCCTCGACCACCTCTCCGGCGGCCGGCTGGTCCTCGGGGTCGGGGCGGGGCACGTCCAGGAGGAGTTCGAGGCCGTGGGGGCCGACTTCGAGGGCCGCGGAGGGGTTCTCGACGAGACCATCGACGCACTCAAGGCGGCGCTGGGGCAGGAGGAGTACCCGGAGCACTCGGGCGAGCGGTTCTCCTTCAAGGACCTCGGCCAGATGCCCCGGCCCGCCCAGGAGCGGGTGCCGGTCTGGGTCGGCGGGTCCTCTCCCGCGGCCGTGCGCAGGGCCGCGCTCCGGGGTGACGGCTGGCTGCCGCAGGGCGATCCGCGGGAGAAGCTCCCCGCCCGGATCGCCCGGCTCGAGCACCTGCGCGCCGAGGCCGGGATCGAGGACCCGATCACCGTCGGGGCGATCGTCGAGCCCCTGTACGTCGGCGAGGCCGGCTGGGAGGTCGGCCGGCGGACGCTGACCGGGAAGCCGGAGGCCCTCGCCGAGTCGCTGCGCGCGTACGGCGCGATGGGCGTGCATCAGATCCAGGTCCGGTTCCGCTCCCGGAGCCGTACCGAACTCACCGATCAGATGGCGGCGTTCGCCGCCGAGGTCGCCCCCCACCTGAGCTGAGGAGTGGACGGACATGGGCAAGCTGGACGGGCGCGTCGTCGTCGTGACGGGCGCGGCGCGCGGGCAGGGCGAGCAGGAGGCGCGGCTCTTCGCCGCCGAGGGGGCGCGGGTCGTCCTCGCCGACGTGCTCGACGATCAGGGCGAGGCGCTCGCCAAGGAGCTGGGGGAGGAGCGGGCCGCGTACGTCCACCTCGACGTGACGAAGGAGGAGGACTGGGCGGGTGCGGTCGCCGTCGCCAAGGAGCGCTTCGGCCGGATCGACGGACTTGTGAACAACGCCGGCATCCTCCGCTTCAACGAGCTGGTGGCGACCCCGCTGGACGAGTTCCAGGCGATCGTGCAGGTCAATCAGGTCGGCTGCTTCCTGGGGATCCGTACCGTCGCGCCCGAGATCGAGGCGGCCGGCGGCGGGACGATCGTCAACACCGCCTCGTACACGGGCGTGACCGGTATGGCGGGCGTCGGTGCGTATGCCGCCACCAAGCACGCCGTGCTCGGGCTCACCCGGGTGGCGGCCTTGGAGCTGGCGGCCAAGAGGATCCGGGTCAACGCGGTCTGCCCGGGCGCGATCGACACCCCCATGAGCAACCCGGAGGGCGTGGATCCGGCGGCGACGGCCGAGCTCTACCAGAAGCTGGTGCCGCTGGGGCGGATCGGGCGGCCGGAGGAGGTCGCGGCGCTCGCGCTCTTCCTGACCTCGGAGGACTCCGCGTACATCACGGGCCAGCCCTTCGTCATCGACGGCGGCTGGCTGGCCGGAGTGAGTCTCTTCTGAAGAGTTCTGACGATCCATCAGGTATTGACGCACCCGCCGTGCGGTGCGAAAGTCGGGCACAGAGAATCTGACGGTACGTCAGAAACGATGAGGACGGTGAACCCCCTTGGAATTCGGGATCTTCGTACAGGGATACGTCGGCAAGCGGGCCGAGACCGATCCCGAGGCCGAGCACAAGGCGCTGATGGAGGAGACCGAGTACGTCATCCAGGCGGACAGGTCCGGGTTCAAGTACGCCTGGGCGTCCGAGCACCACTTCCTGGAGGAGTACTCGCACCTCTCGGCGAACGACGTCTACCTGGGCTACCTCGCCCACGCCACCGACCGGATCCACCTCGGCTCCGGCATCTTCAACCCCCTCGCCCCGGTGAACCACCCGGTCAAGGTCGCCGAGAAGGTCGCCATGCTCGACCATCTCTCCCAGGGCCGCTTCGAGTTCGGTACGGGGCGCGGGGCAGGCTCCCACGAGATCCTCGGGTTCATGCCGGGCATCACCGACATGAACCACACCAAGGAGATCTGGGAAGAGACGATCGCCGAGTTCCCCAAGATGTGGCTCCAGGACGAGTACGTCGGCTTCCAGGGCAAGCACTGGTCCCTGCCGCCGCGCAAGGTCCTGCCCAAGCCGTACGGAAAGTCCCACCCGGCCATGTGGTACGCGGCCGGCTCGCCCTCCTCGTACGCCATGGCGGGCAAGAAGGGGCTGGGCGTCCTCGGCTTCAGCGTGCAGAAGGTCTCCGACATGGAGTGGGTCGTCGAGTCGTACAAGACGGCGATCAAGGAGGCCAAGGCCGTCGGCGACTTCGTCAACGACAACGTGATGGTCACCTCGACCGCGATCTGCGCCGAGACGCACGACAAGGCCGTCGAGATCGCGGTGAGCGGCGGGCTCAACTACCTGCAGTCGCTGCTCTTCCGCTACCACGACACCTTCCCGCGGCCCGAGGGCATCCCGGAGTGGCCGGAGCTGCTGCCGGAGTACAGCGCCGAGATCATCGAACTCCTCATCGCCGAGGAGCTGATGATCTGCGGCGACCCGGAGGAGGTCCTGCGCCAGTGCAAGCGCTGGGACCAGGCGGGCGCGGACCAGCTGTCGTTCGGGCTGCCGATCGGGATCTCGTACGAGGACACGATGAACTCGATCAAGCTGATCGGTGAGCACGTGATCCCCAAGATCGACACGGACCCGGTCCACCGCACGACCCGCTTCCGGCAGCAGGCCGGAGAGTAGGGCCCCGTACCGGGGCGGTGTCTTCCCGGACCACCGTCCCGACCGGCCCCGGTCGGGGACGTCGTAGCCGCGGCCGGCTACCGCGTCCCCGACCGGGGCATGTCCGGCCCGTTGTGGGCAATCGTTCCGCAGGGCGGAACGGGTGGGCACAACCCACAAGGCCGCGCAGCGCTCCGTGGGCCTGCGCCCCGGGCCCCGCACCGAGCTCCCGTACGAAGGAAGGGACACCCATGCTCGACCACCTGATCAAGGGCGCCACCGTCGTCGACGGGACCGGCGCCCCCGGCCACGTCGCCGACGTCGGCATACGCGACGGCCGCATCGCCGTCATCGCCGAACCCGGCACCGTCACGGACACCGCCCGCACCACCGAAGACGCCACCGGCCTCGTCCTCACCCCCGGCTTCGTCGACCCCCACACCCACTACGACGCCCAGCTCTTCTGGGACCCCTTCGCCACCCCCTCCATGAACCACGGCGTCACCACCGTCGCCGGCGGCAACTGCGGCTTCACCCTCGCGCCCCTCCACCCCGAGCGGCCCGAGGACGCCGACTACACCCGCCGGATGATGTCCAAGGTCGAGGGCATGGCCCTCAAGGCCCTGGAGGAGGGCGTCGACTGGAGCTGGTCGTCCTTCGCCGAGTACCTCGACGCCCTCGAAGGACGCATCGCCGTCAACGCCGGCTTCATGGTGGGGCACTGCGCCCTGCGCCGGTACGTGATGGGCGCCGAGGCCGTCGGCGGGCAGCCCACGCCCGAGCAGCTGGAGACGATGGTCGGGCTGCTCAAGGAGGCCATGGACGCCGGCGCCTGGGGCCTGTCCACCACCCAGTCCTCCACCCACTCCGACGGCGACGGCGCCCCCGTCGCCTCCCGGCACGCCACGCCCGCCGAGCTGATCGCCCTCTCCAAGGCCGTCGGCGAACACGAGGGCACCCAGCTCGAGGCGATCCTCGCCGGCTGCCTCGACCAGTTCTCCGACGACGAGATCGACCTCTTCGTCGACATGACGGCGGCCGCCGGAAGGCCCCTGAACTGGAACGTCCTCACCATCGACGCCGGTGTCCCCGAGCGCGTCCCGCGCCAGCTCGTCGCCTCCGAACGCGCCCGCAAGTCCGGCGGCCGGATCGTCGCCCTCACCATGCCGATCCTCACGCCCATGAACATGTCGCTCGGCACCTTCTGCGCCCTCAACCTCATCCCGGGCTGGGGCGAGATCCTGGCCCTTTCCGTCCCCGAGCGGATCGCGAAGCTGCGCGACCCGGACGTACGCGCCGAGATGCTGCGCCGCGCCGACTCCAAGGAGGCCGGCGTCTTCCGCCGCCTGGCGAACTTCGGCCGGTACGTCATCGGGGACACGTACTCCGACGAGAACCGGGGGCTCACCGGACGGGTCGTCCGCGACATCGCCGCCGAACGCGGCCAGGACGCCTTCCAGTGCCTCGTCGAGATCTGTGCCAACGACGAGCTGCGGACCGTGCTGTGGCCCATGCCCACCGACAACGACCCCGCCTCCTGGGCGCTCCGCCGGGAGACCTGGGACCACGAGGACGTGATGCTGGGCGGCTCCGACGCCGGCGCGCACCTGGACCGCATGTGCGGCGCCCCGTACACCACCCGCTTCCTCGGCGACTGTCTGCGCGGCCGGAAGCTGCTCCCCCTCGAACAGGCGGTGAAGATGCTCACCGACGATCCGGCCCGGCTGTTCGGACTGCGCGAGCGGGGACGGATCGCGGAGGGCTTCCACGCCGATCTGGTCCTCCTCGACCCCGAACGGATCGACGCGGGCCCGGCGACCCTGGTGCACGACCTGCCCGGCGACAGCCCCCGGCTCGACTCGCGGGCGATCGGCATCGTGTCGGTCCGCGTCAACGGCGTGGAGACCATCCGCGACGACGAGGTGACCGGCGCGATACCGGGCAAGGTGCTGCGCTCCGGCCGCGACACGAGGACGGTGTCCACCAGGTGACTCAGCGACTCTTCATCGGCGGCGAGTGGGTCGAGCCCGACGGCGGGCACTACGAGGTGGTCGACCCGGCCACCGAGGAGATCGTCGGCCTCGCGCCCGAGGCCTCCCGCGCCCAGGTGTACGAGGCGGCAGCCGCCGCCCGCGCGGCGTTCGACTCCTGGTCCCGTACGAAACCGGAGGAGCGGGCCGCGATCCTCGACCGGGCCGCGGACCTGATGGCCCGCGACGCCGAGGCGAACACGGTCCTCGCCCAGGCCGAGACGGGGGCGACGACCGGCACCGCGCGCGGAATGCAGGTCGCCGTCGGCTCCTCCCGCTTCCGCAGGTATGCGCGCGGCGCCCTGGAACCGGTCGAGCAGGCACTGCCCCCGCAGATCAACGAGGCCGGGCCGATGGGCAAGGCCGGGGTCTTCGGCGCGGTGGCGGTACGACGCCCGGTCGGCGTGGTCACCTGCATCACCTCGTACAACAACCCCTGGGCCAACCCGGCGGGCAAGATCGCCCCGGCGCTCGCCATGGGCAACACGGTGGTGGTGAAGCCCGCCCCGCAGGATCCGCTCTCCGTCTACGCGATGACCCGGGCGCTGGAGGAGGCGGGGGTCCCGGCGGGTGTCGTCAACGTCGTCACCGGTACGAGCACCGCCGTCGGCGAGGCGGCCGTCGACTCCCCGGACGTCGACATGGTCTCCTTCACCGGCTCCACGGCCGTCGGGCAGCGGATCGGCGAGGTCTGCGGGCGGGAGCTGAAGCGGCAGCTGATGGAGCTGGGCGGCAAGGGCGCGGCGCTGGTCTTCGACGACGCCGACCTGGACTCCGCCGTGATGGGGATCGGCACCACCTTCTCCTTCTACAGCGGACAGATCTGTACGGCCCCGACCCGGGTCCTCGCCCAGCGCGGGATCTACGAGCAGCTGATCGAGAAGCTCACCGGCTATCTGGCCTTCATGAAGGTGGGGGACCCGAGGGTGCCGGGCACGGTGGTCGGGCCGGTGATCTCGGCGGCCCACCGCGACCGGGTGGAGTCGTACATCGCCCTGGGGCGGAAGGAAGGGGCCCGGGTCGTCGTGGGCGGTGAGCGGCCGGACCTGGCCAAGGGTTTCTATGTGGCTCCGACCCTGCTCGCGGAGTGCACGAACGACATGCGCGTGGTCCGGGAGGAGATCTTCGGGCCGGTCGTCGTGGTCGTCCCCTTCGACGACGAGGACGAGGGCGTCGCTCTGGCGAACGACAGCGACTACGGGCTGATCGACTACGTGTGGTCCGGGGACGGGGCCCGCGCATTCCGTATCGCGGCCCGGCTGCGGGCGGGCGGCGTCGGGGTGAACACCATCGGACGGAACATGGAGGCGCCGTTCGGCGGGTTCAAGAAGAGCGGTGTGGGGCGGGACGTGGGGTCCTACGCGCTCCATGCGTACAGCGAGACGCAGGCGGTGGTCTGGCCCGGCTGACCCCCGCCCCGCGCGGCTCGGGAAAATACTTCGGGAAAATTTGAAACCGGACATTTGGGGCAGTGCTGCGGTTCCCGCATATCGGACGGTCCCTGAGGCGCCTACCAATCGGTCGGTGTGGGCGCGTGGTCGATCTTCCAATCAATGTCGAGAGGGTCTTGTCGCCCTCTTAATGCAAGGTGAAGATCGCCTCGCGTCCTGGAGTCAGCTCCTCCGGATGTGGAAACCGCAGCACTTAACGTCCTGTTCATGACTCAGGTGGATGCACGGCCCCAGGCCGGAGACACGGTAAGGGGCGTCACCGCCTCGGGCGACAACAACGGCGTACGCAAGAAGGGTCTCGGCGGGAACTCCGTCGGGCTGATGGGCAGTGCCGTCATCGGCATCTCGACCGTCGCCCCCGTCTACTGTCTGACCTCCACGCTCGGCTCCACGGCCGGCGAGGTCGGACTCCAGATGCCCGCGATCTTCCTCGCCGGCTTCCTCCCGATGCTGCTCGTCGCCTTCGCGTACCGCGAGCTGAACCGGGTCATGCCCGACTGCGGCACCTCCTTCACCTGGACCGTGAAGGCCTTCGGCCCCAAGATCGGCTGGATGTGCGGCTGGGGCCTCGTCATCGCGACGATCATCGTGCTCTCCAACCTGGCCGGCGTCGCGACCTCCTACTTCTGGCTGCTCGCCGGTGAGATCACCGGAGCTGAGTCCATCGCCGCCCTGGACGACAACAAGGCCGTCCACATCCTCACCTGCCTCGCGCTCATCGCCGTCGCCACCGCGATCAGCTACCGCGGCATGACCGCCACCAAGGGCGTGCAGTACGCCCTCGTCGGTCTCCAGCTCGTCGTCCTCGCGCTCTTCGTCGCGATGGCCTTCCAGAAGGCCGGCAGCGGCGCCTTCGACACCGGGCTCTCCTTCTCCTGGTCGTGGATGAACCCGTTCGCCGTCCAGTCCTTCGCCGCCTTCACGGCCGGCCTGTCCCTCTCGATCTTCATGTACTGGGGCTGGGACGCCTGCATGGCGACCAACGAGGAGACCACGGGCAGCACCAAGACCCCCGGCCGCGCCGCGCTCATCGCGATGGTCGTCCTGGTCGGCTCCTACCTCGCCACGGGCATCGCCGCGCAGATGGCCGTCGGCTCCGGCGACAGCGGCCTCGGCCTCGCAAACCCGGAGACCTCCGACAACGTCTTCGCCGCTCTCGCAGGCCCGGTCATGGGCCCCGCCCTCGGCATCCTGCTCTTCGTCGCCGTCCTCGCCTCGGCGGCGGCCAGCCTCCAGACGACGTTCATCCCCGTGGCCCGCACCGTGCTGGCGATGTCGACCTACGAGGCGCTCCCCGCGTCCTTCGCCAAGGTCCACCCGCGCTTCAAGGTGCCCGGCAAGGCCACGATCATCGCGGGCGTCGCCACCGGCGTCTTCTACACGGTGATGACCCTGGTCAGCGAGAACGTCCTGGTCGACACGATCTACGCGCTCGGCCTGATGATCTGCTTCTACTACTCGCTGACCGCCTTCGCCTGCGCCTGGTACTTCCGCAAGGAGCTGTTCCGCTCCGGCCGGGACTTCGTCTACAAGGGCCTGTGCCCGATCCTCGGCGGCATCCTGCTGACCGCGGTCTTCGGCAAGACGCTGTACGACATGTGGGACCCGGCCTACGGCAGCGGCTCCTCGGTCTTCGGCGTCGGCTCGGTCTTCGTGATCGGTGTCGGACTGCTGCTGGTCGGCGTGGTGATCATGCTGGTGATGCAGCGCAGGAGCCCCGCGTTCTTCCGCGGCGAGGTGCTCACCAAGGAGACGCCGTCGCTGGTGGTGGCCGACTGAATCCGCGGACGTAACCCCTGAGTCATGAACGCCGAGGTGGCGGGACCGGAAGACGGTCCCGCCACCTCGGCGCTTTCCCGGCCGCCTCAGTGTCCGGGCAGGAGCCCTTCGACGGCCGCGGTGGCGGCCGGCCTGTCGGCCGCGGAGGCCGGCTTCTCCTGGGGGTTCAGGAGGCCGCTCAGCGGGACGACGGAGGGAAGGTGGGCGTTGCCGAGGTCGGCGGTGTCGGCGACGGCGGAACCGGCGGCGCCGATGCTTCCGGCCAGGGCGAGTCCGGTCAGGGCCGCGGTGAGGATCTTCTTCATGCCCGCACCAACGCGCTCGCCGCACAGCGGGTTACGAGGGGATGACCCGGGCCGCATCCCGTTCGAAGCCTCGATCGTGAGCGGAGCGCAACCGCCCCCTTACGGCGGCGAAATCGCGGTTCGAGGGCCCGCGCATACCGTCGTACGGCGTGACTCCCACAGCAAACGCCTTACGGCACCTCGCACGGCTGACCCCCGGCTGGCGCACCATCCGCGGGCGGGTCACCGTCGTCCTGGCCGTACCCACCTGCCTGCTCCTCGTCCTCACCGGTCTCGCCGTCGCCGACCGCGCCGGAGACTGGGCCGCCGCACGCGAGACCCACGACCGGGTCGACCGCGTCCTCGCCGTCCAGGCCCTCGTCCACGAGCTCCAGCGCGAGCGCGGGCTCAGCAACGGACTCCTCGGCGGCGCTCGCCAGTACCGCGACGACCTGGACGTCCAGCGTGCCCGCTCCGACACGGCCCGCACCACACTCGACGACCTGACGGGCACGGACCCGCTCGGCCGGCTCGGCGCCATACGCTCCTCGGTCGACGGCGGCGGCTCGCGCAGCGAGACCTTCGCCTTCTACACAGACGCCATCGCCACCCTCACCCGCAGCCACACCGCGGACGCCGCCGGCGGCGACCGGGCCCTCGGCGACGCCATGGACGCGCTGCGGGCGCTCGGTGACGCCACAGAGTCCGTGGCTCTGGAGCGCGGATCCCTCAACGGGGTCTTCGCCGCCGGACGTTTCCGGACCGACGAATACCTCGCCTTCGCCGAGGTGCGAGCCTCCCGGGTCGCCGCCCTCGACCAGTTCGGCAAGTCCGCCACCGCCGACCAGCGCGCCGCCCTCGACAAGGCCCTCGCCACCGCCGACGCCCGCCGCGCCGCAGACCTGGAGAAACGGGCAGCGGCGGCGGGCGACGGCTCCCGCCTCGCCGTCGACCCCGACCTGTGGTGGCGGTCGATGACCGTCCTCGTGGACGACCTGTACGGCGTGCAGCGCGCTGTCGGCGCGGACGCCCGGGATCGGGCCGGGGCGCTCAGCGCGGCGGCCACCCGACAGCTCGCCGGATTCCTCGCCCTCGGCTTCCTGATCGTGGCGGTCGCAGCCGCCCTCGCCGTACTCTCGGCGCGCTCCATCACCCGACCGCTCGGCGCGCTCGCCGAGGAGGCGGACGAGGTGGCGGGGGTACGGCTGCAGGAGGCGGTGCAGCGCATCCAGGAGGCGGACGCGGGCTCGGAGACGGCGGCCACCCCGCTTCCGTACCGCCCCGACGCACCCGTGCCCGGCAGCGCCCAGGAGATCACCCAGCTCGCGGCCGCCCTGCGGAACGTGGAGCGCACGGCCGTCGGCCTCGCCGCGCAGCAGGCCGCCCTGCGCCGCAACACCTCCGAGTCGCTGGCCAACCTCGGCCGCCGCAACCAGAGCCTGCTGCGCCGCCAGCTCGGACTCATCACCGCCCTGGAGAGTCAGGAGATCGACCCGG
This sequence comes from Streptomyces sp. NBC_01353, assembly GCF_036237275.1. Lineage (GTDB taxonomy): Bacteria > Actinomycetota > Actinomycetes > Streptomycetales > Streptomycetaceae > Streptomyces. The sequence goes on from NZ_CP108352.1 coordinate 5,010,911, forward strand.
AGGCGCTCGGAGAACTCTTCGAGCTCGACCACCTCGCCACCCGGATGCGCCGCAACGCCGAATCGCTGCTGGTCCTCGCCGGCGAGCAGGAGCCGCAGCGGGCCTGGCCGGGCACGGTCACCGCCCGCGAGGTGGTGCAGTCGGCGGTCGCGGAGGTCGAGCAGTACCGGCGGGTGACGACGGCCGACGTCGAACCCTGCCGCATCCGTGGCGACGCCGTCGCCGACCTGTCGCACCTGCTGGCCGAGCTGATCGAGAACGCGCTGGTCTACTCGGCGGTCCAACTGCCGGTCGAGGTGTACGGCTGGCGGGACCTCGACGAGTACTGCCTGGCCGTCGTGGACCGGGGCGTCGGCATGGGCACGGAGGCCCTGGCACGGGCCAACGCCCGTCTGGCGGGTGACGAGAGCTTCCTGGTCGCGCCCACCCGACAGCTCGGCCACTACGTCGTCGGCCGGTTGGCCGCCCGACTGGGCGCACAGGTCGAGCTGCGCCCGACGGACGGCTCCGGCATCACGGCGTACGTGGGCCTTCCGGCGACGGTGCTCGCGACGGAGGGCGCGGTCCCGGCCGCCGCCGCTACCACGTAGCGCCGGCGGGGGCAGTGCGGCCCGGCGGCGCTACGAACGCGAGGGTTCTCCGTCGAGTCCGAGGACCCGATCGACGTGCTGATGGTGCGGCAGGCGCCGGTCAGAGGCCGACGCCGGCCGGCTGCTTCACCGTGACGTTGATGCGGTTGAACATGTTGGTGACGGCGACCATCAGCACGATCGCGGCGAGCTGCTTCTCGTCGTAGTGGTCGGCGGCCGCGTCCCAGACCGCGTCCGGCACGGCGTCCGAGGTGTCGGCGAGCCGTGTCGCGTGCTCGGCCAGCGCGAGCGCGGCCCGCTCCTCGTCGGAGAAGTACGGCGCCTCGCGCCAGGCGGCGACGGCGAACAGCTTCTCGTCGCTCATTCCTGCCTTCTTGGCGCTCTTGACGCCGTAGTCGACGCAGAAACCGCAGCCGTTGATCTGGCTGGCCCGCAGATGCACGAGCTCCAACGTCGACTCCGGGACACCGCCCTGACGGGTGGCCTTGACGAGGTTCTGGATGGCCGGCGCGGCGTCGGCGAGAACGTAGGCGGGGTTGGTCATCCGGGGGGTGATCTCGTACGGCATGGTGATCGCTCCTCAGCGGTCCGTGTTCCTGTGGGGCCGTTTCTGTCGGCTTCACTGCACTGACGGAGCGCGCGACGCGGATGTGACACGTCAGCGGAAGTTTTTCTCAGGAGGCCGGTTCCGCGATCAGCGCGGTGGCGATCGTACGGAAGCCGAGGCGGGCGTAGAGGCGGGCCACGGTCGCGTCCGTGGCCGTCAGGAAGACCGTCTCCACGCCGCGGGCGCGGGCGTCCGCGATCAGGGCCGCGGTGACCGCGAGGCCGAGGCCGCGGCGGCGGGCGGTCGGGAGGGTGCCGACGCCTACGATCTCGGAGACCTGGCCGACGGGCTGGTGCTGGCCGGCCGAGACCGCGGTGCCGTCCGCGTCCAGTGCGGCGGCCAGGTGGGTGAGGCCCGCCGCGATCCGGGCGGCGAGCTGGGCGGCGGCGTCCGGCGAGGGCGCGACGCCGAAGGCCGCGTACGGGGCGGCGGCCGCGCTCGGCAGGGCGGGATCGTCGGCGCCGACCATCCGTACGGTGACGCCCTCGGGCGGTGCGGGGGTCGCGCCCGCGCCTTCGAGGACCATCAGCGGATGCTCGTGCACGACCAGCCCGCTCTTCTCGACGGCCGCCCGTAGCCCCGGCGTCGTCTCCGCCACCCACTCGAACGCCTCGGGCACCCCCAACTCCCGCTGCCGCGCCCGCACTCGCTCCACCTCGGCGACGCTCACCTCCCCGCCGTACCCGAGCGCTGGCCGCGCGTAGTACGGCCACCCCGCCCCCTCCCGTACGAAGAGGGTGAGCGGCCCGAACTCCTCGGCGCGGGCGGCGGATCGGGGGACGGCGTCGTAGTACGTCTCGAGTCGGTTCAGCATGCCGGTCATCCAAGCAGCTACGCCCGGGGGAGCGCCGGTGAGTTTCCCCGCGTCCAGGCGATGTGCCGATCGGCCCGGGCCGGACGCCGGCCGTCGAGGGTGCGGACGAGCCCGTTCTCCGTCCGCCCGCCGCGACGGGACTCGGACGTCAACCAAGGTTGAGGTCAAGGGCAGGGTCGTGACGGTAGTGGCGGGTGGGGTGCGAGACCATGGGGGTATGACCGAGATCCGTACCCCCCGCCTCCTCCTTCGCCGCTGGACCGACGACGACCTCGTCCCCATGGCCGAGATCAACGCCGACCCCGAGGTGATGCGCTGGATCGGCGACGGATCGGTCCGTGACCTGGAGGAGACCGCCGAGGACATCGAGCGGTGGGAGGAGGAGTGGGACGACGAGGGCTTCGGGCTCTTCGCCGTCGAGCTCCTCGGCTCCGGTGAGCTGATCGGCTTCGCCGGGCTCTCCGTCCCCGAGTTCCTGCCCGAGCTGGCGCACGAGGTGGAGATCGGCTGGCGGCTCGCACGGCCCTTCTGGGGGCAGGGGTACGCCTCCGAGGCCGCCCACGCGGCCCTGGAGTTCGCGCTCCAGGACCGCGGCCTCGACCGGGTCGTCGCCATCACCCACATCTCCAACTCGGCCTCCGAGAAGGTCATCCACAAGCTCGGCATGACCCCGGAGCGCGAGGCCGAGCACCCGGTCTTCGGCGTCCCGCTGCGCGTGTACGCCATCGACCTCACCGAGTACCAGGGCTGACCCCGCCGACCTCCAGGAACACCGGGTTGGTGAACGCCACCAGCGCACCCGGCAGCGGCGGCAGCGTCGCCGGGTGCCGGACCTCGGCCCGTACGTACGAGGCGTACGCGGCCGTCGTCACCCACTCCACCGGACCCGTGGCCGCCTGCGCCGTGTGCAGCACACCCTGGTCGGTGACGAAGCGGACCGTCCCGCCCTCCGGGGCGCCGCTCACCGCCAGCCGGACGGTCACGGGCTCGTCCGCCGGCACCCGCAGCCGCTCGCCGATCCCCGCCGAGCGGCCCCGCCCGTCCGTCACCGCGAAGTCCACGGAGACGGACGAGGACTCGGCGACGTACGAGCGGCCCGCGCGCAGGCCCGCCAGGATCGCCTTCCGGCTCAGGTCGTCGGCCAGGACCACCGTCTGCGGCGTGCCGACGCGGTCCGGGTCGCGGTGGGCGTCGCTGTTGCCCATCGCCGGGGTCCAGCGGCCCTTGGCGAGCGCCGCGTCCCAGCCCGCGAGCGACACCTCGTCGTCCGGGGTGTAGGGGCCGTTCCACACCTCGACCGCGTCCGCGTCGCCGAAGCCGAACTTCCAGTTGCAGCCGATGCAGGTCGCGTGCGGATGCGCCGGGACGACGAGCCCGCCCGCCCGGCGGATCTCCCGCGCGAAGTGCCCGAAGCGGTTCTCCCGCGCCCGGTAGCGCCAGTCCACGAACGTGCCCGGGTCCGTGCCCAGGGCCAGCACATGACCGTTACGGGTGGTGATCTCCTCGCCCAGGAGGATCAGCAGGTCGTCCCCGGCGAGCTCGGCCCACGCCCCGTGCGCCGCATGGGTGTTGTGCTCGGTGGTGGTCAGGAAGTCGAGCCCGGCGGCGCGCGCGAGCGCGGCGACCTCGGCCGGCATGCGGCGCCCGTCCGAGTACAGGGTGTGCAGATGGCTGTCGCCGCGGTACCAGGCCCTGCCCCGGCCGTTGGCCCGCTCCGGCGGGTACACGGGCCTGGGGGTCGGCAGCGAGGCGCCGAAGCGCAGCGTGATCGTCACCGAGTACGTGAGCCCCTGCGGCGCCACGGTGTACGGGGCGAGTACGACGAACCACGTACCGGCCTTCAGCGGACCGGCGACATAGCCGGGGGTCGCCTCGTCGGTGCGCAGGAAGAACTCCTTGCGCGCCCCTCCCGACCAGCCGCGGAAGCCCTTGCCGCCGAGCTCGGTGCCGCGCTGGTCGAAGATGCCGATGTCCAGGGCGTTGCCCTGCGTCCCGGCGGGGACGGCCGGCCGCTCGTACGTGTACGAGACATGGATCTCGCGCACCCCGCGCGGGATCTCGACCGGGAGATACACGAAGTCGGGGGAGCCCGGCGGCAGCGTGCCGCTGACCGTCTGCGTACGGTCGCCGCCGGGGGTGTCGGCGGGGGAGTCGCCGGGGGTGTCGGCGGCGTGCGCGAAGCTCACGCTTCCCAAGGTAAAGGCGGAGGCGACGCTCGTCGTCAGGAGCGTTCGTCTGGTCGGTTCGCTCATGTCCGGCACCCTCGTATCAAGCCGTGAACTCCCGGACAACGCAAGAGGCCCGTAGCGCCGCACCTCTCGGAAATCCCCGCCGCAGCCCCTACCGTGCCGCTATGCGGATCTCGACCACGATCTTCCTGACCGACGAGACCATCACCCCCGTCCGCCTCGCGCGCGAGCTCGAACAGCGGGGTTTCGCCGGGCTCTATCTGCCCGAACACACCCACATCCCGATCGAACGGACCACTCCCTACCCCGCGGCGGGCACCGAACTGCCCCGGGAGTACGGCCGCACCCTCGACCCCTTCGTCGCCCTCGGCCAGGCCTCCGCCGTCACCGAACGGCTCGAACTCGGCACCGGCATCACGCTGATCACCGAGCACGACCCGATCGACCTGGCCAAGCAGATCGCCACCCTCGACCATCTCTCGGGCGGCCGCTTCACCCTCGGCGTCGGCTTCGGCTGGAACAAGGAGGAGGCCGCCGACCACGGTGTGGAGTGGGCGACGCGGCGCGAACTCGGCCGGGAGCGGATGGCGCTCATGCGGGCGCTGTGGGCGGATGAACCGACGGCGTACGAGGGCGAGTTCGGGGTGTCGGTACGGGCGTCCCACGCGTACCCCAAGCCGGCGGGCGGCGCCCCGCGCACCCTCCTCGGCGGCGCGGCGGGCCCCAAGCTCTTCGCGCAGATCGCCGAGTACGCGGACGGCTGGATGCCGATCGGCGGCCGCGGCCTGACGCAGTCCATGCCGGTGCTCCGCGAGGCCTGGGAGGAGGCCGGCCGCGACCCGAAGACCCTCCAGGTCGTCCCGTACGCGGTCCTGCCGAATCCGGGGAAGCTGGCGCACTACGCGGAGCTGGGCTGCGAGGAGGTGGTGCTCCAGCTGCCGCCGGGGGACGAGAGGGAGGTGCTGGGGGTGCTGGACGAGTACGCGGAGTACCTGCCGTGACGTCGCTATGGTGCTCAACCAGCTCGCCGCCAACATGGCGAAGACGCCGGGAGACGCCATGTGGGTCCCGGCACTGTGTCTGGTGCAGGCAGAGGCGGCGAGCGAGGGCGCCGGTCGCGCCGCGCTGAGCTTCTCCTCCGTCGCCGTCGACACTCTCGACACGGTCGCCGCCGTCACCGTCGGCACCCTCGTGCGAGACGGCTTCGGGGACCCGGACGCCTGCCACGCCCTCTACTGCGCCTCCCCCCGGCCGCAGTTCACCGGCATGTCGATCCTGCTCACAGCGGATGAGGATCGGTACCCGCCGGGCATCGTCACCGTGGGCATCGATTCACCCGGGATACTCGGGCACTACTGACCGAGGCGGCCCTGCCGTCGGAGGGCACTCGTATGCTCGTCCCATGACGGATCAGCAGCCCGGGCAGGCGGAACGGCCCACCGAGAACGCCATGCGCCGTGCCCTCCGCAGGGCCAGGGACGGGGTGGCGCTCGATGTGGCCGAGGCTGCCGTGCTGCTGCAGGCGCGGGGCGCCGACCTCGAGGATCTCGCCGCGTCCGCCGGGCGGGTGCGGGACGCGGGCCTCGAGGCCGCCGGGCGGGCCGGTGTCATCACGTACTCGAAGAGCGTGTTCATCCCGCTCACCCGGCTGTGCCGGGACAAATGCCACTACTGCACCTTCGTCACCGTGCCGGGCAAGCTGCGCCGGGCCGGGCACGGGATGTTCATGTCCCCCGACGAGGTCCTCGACATCGCCCGCCGCGGTGCCGAGATGGGCTGCAAGGAAGCCCTGATCACGCTCGGCGACAAGCCCGAGGACCGCTGGCCCGAGGCGCGCGAGTGGCTCGACGCGCACGGCTACGACGACACCCTCGCGTACGTACGGGCCATGGCGATCCGCATCCTGGAGGAGACGGGACTGCTCCCGCACCTCAACCCCGGCGTGCTCTCCTGGACGGACTTCCAGCGGCTCAAGCCCGTCGCCCCGTCCATGGGCATGATGCTGGAGACGACCGCGACCCGGCTGTGGTCCGAGCCCGGCGGCCCGCATCACGGCTCCCCCGACAAGGAGCCGGCCGTGCGGCTGCGGGTCCTGGAGGACGCGGGCCGGTCCTCGGTGCCGTTCACCAGCGGGCTGCTCATCGGGATCGGCGAGACGTACGAGGAGCGGGCCGAGTCCCTCTTCGCGCTCCGCCGCGTCTCCCGCGCCTACCACTCCATCCAGGAGCTGATCATCCAGAACTTCCGCGCCAAGCCGGACACGGCGATGCGCGGGATGCCGGACGCCGAACTGGACGACCTGGTCGCCACGATCGCCGTGGCCCGGCACATCATGGGCCCCTCCGCCTGCCTCCAGGCACCGCCGAACCTCGTCGACGAGGAGTACGGACGGCTGATCGACGCCGGGATCGACGACTGGGGCGGGGTCTCCCCGCTCACCATCGACCATGTGAACCCCGAGCGGCCCTGGCCGCAGATCGACACCCTCGCCGAGAAGTCCCGCGCCGCCGGGTTCGAGCTGCGCGAACGGCTGTGTGTCTACCCGGAGTTCGTCGGCCGGGGCGAGCCCTGGCTCGACCCGCGGCTGCTGCCGCACGTCCGCGCGCTCGCCGACCCCGAGACGGGCCTCGCGAACCCGGACGCCCCGGTGCGCGGACGGCCGTGGCAGGAGCCGGACGAGGCGTTCACGGCCGCCGGCCGCACCGACCTGCACCGCACCATCGACACCACCGGCCGCACCCACGACCGCCGCGACGACTTCGACGAGGTGTACGGGGACTGGGAGGCGCTGCGCGAGGCCGCGGCCCCCGGCATGGTCCCGCAGCGCATCGACACCGACGTACGGGAGGCCCTCGCGGTCGCCGCCGACGACCCGACCCGGCTCACCGACGACCAGGCCCTCGCGCTGCTGCACGCGGACGGCCCGGCGCTCGACGCGCTCACCCGCATCGCGGACGACGTCCGCCGCGCGGTGTCCGGCGACGACGTCACGTACATCGTCACGCGGAACATCAACTTCACCAACGTCTGTTACACCGGCTGCCGCTTCTGCGCCTTCGCGCAGCGGCGCACCGACGCCGACGCGTACACCCTGTCGCTCGAGCAGGTCGCCGACCGGGCCCAGCAGGCGTGGGACGTCGGCGCCGTCGAGGTGTGCATGCAGGGCGGCATCCACCCCGACCTGCCCGGCACCGCCTACTTCGACATCGCGCGGGCGGTGAAGGAGCGCGTGCCGGACATGCATGTGCACGCCTTCTCCCCGATGGAGGTCGTCAACGGGGCGACCCGCACCGGGCTCTCGATCCGCGAGTGGCTGACGGCGGCGAAGGAGGCCGGGCTGGACTCGATCCCCGGCACGGCCGCCGAGATCCTCGACGACGAGGTCCGCTGGGTCCTCACCAAGGGCAAGCTGCCGACGGCCACCTGGATCGAGGTGATCACCACCGCCCACGAGCTGGGCATCCGCTCCTCGTCCACCATGATGTACGGGCATGTGGACCAGCCCCGGCACTGGCTCGGTCACTTCCGCACGCTGTCCCGGATCCAGCAGGAGACCGGTGGCTTCACGGAGTTCGTGACGCTGCCCTTCATCCACACCAACGCCCCGGTCTATCTCGCGGGCATCGCCCGCCCCGGCCCGACCGTCCGGGACAACCGCGCGGTCACGGCGATGGCCCGGCTGCTGCTCCACCCGCACATCCCCAACATCCAGACCAGCTGGGTGAAGCTGGGCGCGGACGGCGCCGCCGAGATGCTCCGCTCGGGCGCCAACGACCTCGGCGGCACGCTGATGGAGGAGACCATCTCCCGTATGGCGGGCTCCAGTTACGGCTCGTACCGCTCGATCCGTGACCTCGTCGCCATCGCGGAGGAGGCCGGCAGGCCGTCCCGCCCGCGTACGACGCTGTACGGCGAGGTGGCGGAGGAGCGGATCCGCACGGCGCAGGCATCGGACGGCCATCTGCCGGAGCTGCTGCCGGTGCTGGGCGACTGACGGGGTCAGCGCCGGTCGCGGAGGGCGAAGCCGCCCTCGACGACACGGGCGTCGGCGGCCGGCGCCATGCACGCCGTGAGCAGCGGCTCGCCCTTCGGCGTGCCCCCGGACAGCCCGATGCGGGCGGCCCCCTGCCCCATCGGGGGCACGAGGAAGCTCACGCCCATGCGGAAGTGCGGGTGCAGCACGCCCAGCCAGGGATGGCCGGGGCTGGTACGGACGAGGGTGCCGGTCACGGTCGCCGTGGGGCCGCCGGTCCGCAGGCAGTCGACCTGGAACTCGCCCCAGTGGACCTTCGCGGGCGCCCCGTCCTTCGCCGGGTAGCTGTGGGAGAGACGGAACGTGCCCCATGAGCGGGTGGGGATGGAACCCACGGTGTAGGTGGAGCGGGCGTCGACGCTGAACCGGACCTCCTCGTCGGCCACGGGGTACTCCATCCGCCCTTCGCCCTTGAGGGAGGACCGGAGGAGTGAGCTCGGTGCTTCGGCGGACAAGGCCGGGGGCCTGGACGCGGATACAGGCGCAGGGTCGGGCGCCGCGACGGCGACGGGTGCGGCGACGGCGGCGACCAGCGCGAGCAGGGCGGCGGCCCGCAGGGAGTTCTTCAGCACGATGGGGCTCCGATCGAGGAGTACGGCACGTCCCGTCGAGCATCGCCAACTCCCTTGTCGCCAGACGTCAGCCGAGGGGAGGGTCCGCCTCCGCCGCGCGGGGGAGAGGGCTGTACGGGAACGCTCGCGCGGGCGGATCGGTGCTGCGAGCTCGGATGAACTGTGATCAAAACCGGCCCGAAGGGCGTCCGATCACATAACGTTCCGCACTGCGAACGCGCGAACTCGGTCGATTACAGTGCTGCGAGATCTGTGCGCCGAGGGTTTCCGGGGGAGGGCACGTCGTGACCACGAGCGCTGCGGCCGTGTGGGGCCGCGCCGAACAGCAGGACTTCCGTGCCCGGGTCCGCGGCTGTCTCCTCGGCGGGGCCGTCGGCGACGCCTTCGGCGCGGGTGTCGCGGAGCTCCCCCTGGACGGGATCCGGGCCGCCCACGGCGCCGAGGGGCTCACCGAGCCGGTCCCCATGTACGGCAGACGCGGGGCGGTCACCGCCGCCAGCCAGATGACCCTCTTCACCGTCGACGGGCTGATACGCGCCCAGGTCCGCCGTGACACCGGCGCCTGGCACCCGCCCACCGACGTCCACCGCGCCCATCTGCGCTGGGCGGCCACCCAGCGCGACTGGGGCCCCGACGAGCGGCGTACGGACCTGGGGTGGCTGGCCCGGGAGGAATGGCTCTACGCCCGCCGCGACCCCTCGCGCGCCTGCCTCACCGGTCTGGGCGACGAGGTCCTCGGCACCCTCGACAAGCCCAAGAACCCTGACGCGACCGACTCCGGGGCGCTGGTCCGCTCGGCGCCCTTCGGGCTGCTCGTCGGCTGGGAGCCGCAGCTGGTGTGCCAGCTGGCCGTGGAGTGCGCGGCGCAGACGCACGGCGACCCCGCCGCGTATCTGGCGGCCGGCGCGCTCGCCGTCGTCGTGCACGGGCTCGCGCGCGGCGAGAGCGTGGACGGCTCGGTGCAGCGGGCGCTGGCCCAGCTCACCCCCCGCCCCGGCCACGAGCCCGTCACCGCCGCGCTCCAGCAGGCCCTGGGAGCCGTACGCCAGGGGATGCCGAACGCGGGCCGGGTCACCGATCTCGGCGCGGACGAGGACCGGGCGGAGTGCCAGCTCGCCGCCGCCGTCTACTGCGCCCTCGTCGGCGAGGACATCCGCCACGGTCTGCGGCTCGCGGTCAACCACGACGGCCCCTCCGCCGTGACGGGAGCCGTCACCGGCGCGCTGCTCGGCGCCCTGCACGGCGAGACGGCCCTCCCGCCGGCCTGGCTGGCCGAACTGGAGGGCCGTTCCACGATCCTCGAGCTCGCGGACGACTTCGCGATGGAGATGACGCAGGGCGCCGCCCTGCACAGCCCCTCGGAGTCGCACCCGGGCTGGCTGGCCCGCTATCCGAGGGGCTGACCGGCGCGGTCGCCCGTGGCCTGCGGGGGTACGGCGGCGCCCCCGTCGTCGGAGTTGATCCGGTCCAGGACCGCGTCCCGCTCCGGGGTGTCCTCCGGCTTGATGAAGCCGATCAGGATGTAGAGGACGAGGGAGGTGGCGAGCGGCGAGACGATCTGGATCTGCAGCTCGATGCCGTCCAGGCCGTAGTTGGTCAGCCAGAAGGCGAAGAGGCCTGCCGCCCAGGAGACGAGTGCGGCCGTCGGACCGGACTTCCGGAAGGTCTTCAGCAGGCCCAGCATGAACGGGATCGCGATCGGCCCCATCAGTCCGGCCACCCACTTGATGACGACGGTGATGATGTCCTTGAAGGCCGGGGAGTTCACCTGGGTGGCGACCGCCATCGAGAGGCCGAGGAAGGCGATCGTCGACCAGCGCGCCGCGATCAGTCCGGCCTGCTGCGTCCAGCTGCGGGCCGCCTTGCTCATGACGGGGGCGATGTCACGGGTGAAGACGGCCGCGATGGCGTTGGCGTCGGAGGAGCACATGGCCATCGTGTGCGAGAAGAAGCCGACGATGACCAGGCCGAGCAGTCCGTGCGGCAGCAGCTGTTCGGTCATCAGGGCGTAACTGTCGGAGGCGTCGGGCTTCTTCGGGTCGACGAGCAGCGGCGCGACCCACATGGGGAAGAAGAGAACGAGCGGCCAGACGAACCACAGCACCGCGGAGAGCCGGCCCGAGCGGGTGGCCTCGCGGGCGTTGGGGGTGGCCATGTAGCGCTGGGCCTGGTTCCACATGCCGCCGTTGTACTCGAAGGTCTTGATGAAGAGATACGCGAGCAGGAACGTCATCGTGTACGGGCCGGCGGTCGGCGCGGTGTGGCCCTGGAGCTCGGGCCGGTCCCACACGGTCCACAGGGCGCTGAAGCCGCCCAGCTTCGCCATGACGGCGACGAGCATCGCGATGCCGGCGAAGAACTGGATGATGAACTGCCCGAGTTCGGTGAGCGCGTCGGCCCACAGGCCGCCGACCGTGCAGTAGATACCGGTGATCACGCCGGTGATGAGAATGCCCTGGTTGAGGGAGATCCCGGTGAAGACGGAGAGCAGGGTGGCGATCGCCGCCCACTTCGCGCCCACGTCGACGATCTTCAGCAGCACCCCGGACCAGGCGAGGGCCTGCTGCGTGGGGAGGTTGTACCGGTTCTTCAGATACTCCAGCGGCGAGGCGACATGGAGCCGTGAGCGCAGCCGGTTGAGGCGGGGCGCGAAGAGATGGGCGCCGATGGCGATGCCGATCGCGATGGGGAAGGACCAGGTGACATAGGACGTGACACCGTATGTGTAGGCGATGCCGGCGTATCCGGTGAACATCACCGCGCTGTAGCCGGACATGTGGTGGGAGATGCCGGAGAGCCACCAGGGCATCTTCCCGCCGGCGGTGAAGAAGTCGGAGACGTTGTCCACGCGCTTGTGGGACCAGACGCCGATCGCGATCATCACGCCGAAGTAGCCGATGAGCACGGCCCAGTCGAGACTGTTCATTGAGCCCCCTCCAGGGGTCCGGTCCGCCTTGTGAACGCCGTTCATGGTGTGGTGAGTTGGCGGGCCAGGACAACGCGGTGGAGGGTCAAGAGCAAGTAAAATCGTTCTCCTTGCTGACCTGCGTTCATATCTCTGAATACAGATGAGGGCAAAAAGGGCCGCACGGTACGCCGTCGCGTACCGTGCGGCCCGGTCTCCGCCCGCAGGGTGCTACCGCATCAGCTCTCCCGCGTTGACGAGCAGCGACTGCCCCGTGATCGCCCGCGCCCGGTCCGAGACCAGGAACGCCGCCGCCTCCGCCACGTCCCCGTCCGTCGCCAGCTCGGGCAGCGCCATCCGCTCCGCGAGCCGCGCCAGCACCTCGTCCTCGGCCACCCCCTCCGTGTGCGCGGTGAACTGGACGTACGCCTGGACCGGCGGGCCCCACATCCACCCCGGCAGCACGGTGTTGACCCGGATCCGGTGCGGCCCCAGCTCCCGCGCCATCGAGTACATCGCCGAGGTCAGCGCCCCCTTCGAGGCCGCGTACGCCGCCTGCCGCACCTGCGAGGGGGCGGCCACGGCCGACTGTGTACCGATCAGGACCACCGACCCTCCCCGCTCCTTCAGCGCCGGCAGGCAGGCCCGGGTCATCCGCAGCGTGCCGAGCAGATTGACGTCCAGGACCCTCTGCCAGGTGGCGAAGTCCGCGTCCTCGATCCCGCCGAAGTAGCTGTCCCAGGCGGCGACGTGGACCACCGCGTCGATCGCGCCGAACCGCTCCAGCGCCAGCGCGGCGAGAGCCTCGCACTGTGCCTCGTCGGTGATGTCGGTGGCCCGGTGGGCGGTCTGCCGCCCGCCGGGGTCGATCTCGGCCGCCGACTTGGCGAGGTTGGCCTCGGTGCGCGCACCGAGGACCGCGTTGCCGCCGTCCCGCGCCACCGTCTCGGCGATCCGGTGACCGAGTCCGGCACCGACACCCGACACGACCACGGTCTTTCCCTGAAGCAGCATCCGGGTGCCTCCCGACTCTGGCGATCGATCTGACGACCCGTCAGAGTAGGAGCCTCCGGAGGACAAGGGAAGGGGTACGGGCATGAGTGACGAGACGTACGCGGAGCTGGCGGCGGTAGGGCCGTACGGGGTCCACCCCGGGCACGCCCTGATCACGATGGTCGAACCGCACCCGGGCCACGAGTACGCCTACAACCGCTGGTACGAGGACGACCACTACTACGCGGGCGCGATGGCGATGCCCTGGATGTTCGCCGGCCGCCGCTGGGTCGCCACCCGTGACCTCCAGGGACTGCGCACCCCGGAGAAGTCCGCCGTCGCCCAGCCCGTCACGGCCGGCTGCTACCTCTCCACGTACTGGGTCACCGAGGGCCGCTACGACGAGCACATGAAGTGGACCGTCGCCATCAACAAGCGGCTCAACCGCGACGCCCGCGTCTACCGCGACCGTACGCACGTCTTCACGAGCTTCCAGGACCACGAGGCCACCGTGTACCGCGACGGGGCGGCCGGACCACGCGACTTCCACGCCCTCGACCACCCCTATCAGGGTCTGGTCCTCCAGGTCGTCGACGCCGAGGGTCCGGAGGGGCGGGCCGAGCTGCTCGAACGGCTGCGGTCGAGCGAACTGCCGAGGCGTCTTGCCGGCTCACCGGCCGCGATGGTCACCGTCTTCCGGCCGACGCCGCTGCCCGGGGACCGTATGACGTACGTGAAGCAGGTCGAGGGGGTCGACACCCGGCTGACCCTGCTGTGGTTCCTGGAGCGCGACCCGCGCGCCTGCTGGGCGGAGCACTTCGCCGACCTGGACACGGTCGGAGGCGAGTGGGGGCGGGTCGAACTGATCGCGCCGTTCATTCCGACGGTGCCGGGCACGGACCAGTACGTGGACCGACTCCGCTGAGGGCATGGCCGAGCCCCCTCGGCCAGGACGGCGGACCGGTCGAGAGGGCTCTTTGCGTACGTACTGTGGTGCTCGGAACACGCGGGCTCAGAGCGCCCCGTTGCTCACTTCACCGACGAAGGCGTTCCACGAGGCCGAGCCGAAAGCGATGGACGGACCCTCGGGGGCCTTGGAGTCCCGGACCGCGATCGCGGCCACGACGGGGGACTTGACTTCGATGCAGGCCCCGTTCCCGCCGGAATACGAGGACTTCGTCCAGGTGTCCGTAGCGCCCTGAATAATCGCCATGTTCTTCACTCCGGTTCTGCCAGTAGGGTGTCGCGCCAACTCATGCTGGCGTGATCGACGCTACTCGTCGGTCCCGCCGCGTGGGGGCGGCGTTCACCCGACCGGATGGCATATTCCAACTGCGCTTCCGTTGGCACGAGTCCGGGGTGTACCGTGCGGGCCTCTTCGTCGGCGGCACCGGCCGAATGGCTGCTTTCACGGCCGAATCGGAGAATTCGGAAGGGCCGCCGCTTTCCACTCTCGACCGGCGGCTCTCACCCAGCCTTTGTCACCCTGCGGCGTAGCTCTTCGCAATGTCCGAAATGAACTCCCGGGTCTGCTCCACATTCAGTGCCTGTGCCCGCAGGTGCTCGTACATCACGCTGTACTTCGCGACATCCTGGGCCTTCTCCAGATAGAGGTCGCTCGTCACACCCTCGATGTAGACGACGCTGGAGTCGGACGTGTCCGGGAATTCCAGGATCGCGTAATGTCCGCTGATGCCCGGATGCGCGCCCATCTCGAACGGCAGCACCTGCACGGTCACGTGCGGCAGATGCGACTGCTCCACGAGATGCTCCAACTGCTGGATCATCAGCTGCTTGTTGCCGACCACCCGGCGCAGCGCACCCTCGTCGATGACCGCCCACAGTCGCAGCGGTCGCTCCCCGTCCTTGATCCGGTCCTGGCGCCGGGTGCGGACGGTGACCCGTTTGTCGATGTCGGTCGGGTTCGACTCCGGCAGCGCGCCGCTGATCACGGCCTCCGCGTAGCCGTGGGTCTGCAGCAGGCCCGGGATGATCTGGGGCTCGTACACCCGCAGGCTCTCGGCGTCCGTCTCCAGGCCGATGTAGACGCTGTACGGGATGTCACCGAAGGCATGCCACCAGCCCTGCTGGCGCGAGTCCTTGGCCATCTGCATCAGCGACTCGACGACCCGCTCGTCCTCGACCTCGTACACCCCGCAGAGGTCGCGGACATCGCGCTGACTGATGGAACGACGGCCGTTCTCGAGGCGGCTGATCTTCGACTGGGAGACGAGGAGACGCTCGGCGACCTGCTCGGCCGTCATGTTCTTCGCTTCCCGGAGCCGGCGCAGCTCCTGGCCCAATCGGCGTCGCCTGACGGTGGGGTTGACGTTGGACGCCACGGAAACTGCACCTCCGGCTGTCGGCTGCGTAGCTGTGAGTATCTACTGCTTGGCAGACTGCCACCAAAGGTGTGGTGTGCGCTGGGAAATGACGACAACGCAGGGGGAACGCGGAAACGCACGTGTGCGGCTCCCGGAATGAATCCGGTCGATCCCGTGGATCCGATGGAACTAGAGGATCCGGTCGAGCTCGTGGAACTCAGTGCACGGCGGTGCGCGCCATGCTGCCGTGGCGCGGCTGCTGTGGAACGCCGCCCGGGGCACTGCGGCGCGGCTGTGCGGCCACACCGTTCTGGACGTCCATCACGGCGTGTGCCACGAGTCCGCCCATGGGGTCGTGCCGGATCAGATCGCGCAGCCGGGACCGCGACGACCGTCCTTCGTTCCCCGGGTACAGGTGCTTGCCGAGACCGACCGCGTGGGCCAGCGCCGCAAGCGCCGCGGTCCGCGGGTCCGGCGGTACGCCGGTGCGGATCGCACTGTCCAGCCGGGCTCTGATGTCCCGGCTGATAGCCGTCTCCGTCGCCTGGTAGCGAGTCGTCGGCAAAACCCCGCACATCTGGCCCTCCACGGCATGGACCATG
This sequence comes from Streptomyces sp. NBC_01353, assembly GCF_036237275.1. Taxonomy (GTDB): domain Bacteria; phylum Actinomycetota; class Actinomycetes; order Streptomycetales; family Streptomycetaceae; genus Streptomyces. The sequence continues at coordinate 5,026,540 of NZ_CP108352.1, forward strand.
CCGCAGCGCTCCAGGTGAGCGAGATAGATCTGGCGCAGCCCCAGTCGGGGCCCGCCGATCCAGTGGACCGCCCGAACCGGACTGCCACGCCTGCGCAGCAGCTCCAGTGCGGAGTCCAGAGTCGGATCTCCGGTCGGCCGTGGCATCACCACGGCGATACGATCCCCGTCAGGGGCTATCCGTCCTGCCAGAGCCAGCTCCACTAGCTGTGCTCCGGCGAGGCCGAGGTCGAGCGACTGCGGCTGCGCTGTGGTACCCGTGGCCGGGTCCAGAGCGAGCAGCAGAAGCTCCTCCGGAATTGTTCTGCGGCTCCTGCCCATCCATGCCTCCCCGCGTGGATGAGTCACAGGGTGACCCCTCTCACATTCATCTGTCGAGAGCGCCTGGGTGCTTCGTGCGGGAACCAGTAGGTATGTCGTTCTCGTCTAGCACGGGGGCCAACGGGTTCACACAGGACACTGATACACGGTTCGGACGTACGCATGACGCATGGAGGAGGCACGGTGGCGGGCGAGTCCCCCGACAAGGCGGAGCAGCAGGAGTCTTCGCAGGAGGCTTCTGCGGGTGGCGGCGGCAGGGATCCGCGGCTGTCCGTGTTCCGTGAGTCCGCGTCCTCGTCGACGGCGTCCACGGGTTCGACGACGGGTGCCGCGACGGCGTCGCCGGTCCAGGTCGACCAGCCGACAGCCGTCTTCAAGACCCTGGCGCCGCGCACCTCGGAGGACGACGCCCCCTCCGAGGGTGCTGTGTCCGAGGAGGCCGTGTCGGAGGAGGGCGTGTCCGAGGACGAGGCGCCTCGGGACGAGGCGCCTCAGGAGGCCGCTGAGGGCGACCGTCTGCGGGCGGCGGTGGCGGCGTGGGTCGCCACCGGCGACGGGGAGGCCGAGGCCGACGGAGAGTCGGCCGGCGAGGCGGCTGACGAGGCGGCGGACGCCGACGGCGAGGACGACGCGGAGGGCGACACTGCCGCCGCCGAGGTCGATGCCGATGTCGCCGCCGATGCCGAAGCCGAGGTCGCGGCGGACGAAGCTGACGAGGTCGAGGCCGACTCCTACGCCGGCGACGCGCCTGCCGACGACGAGCCGGCCGCGGAGGCCGCGGAGGCAGACGCGGACACCGACGCCGACCGTGAGGCCGAGAAGGCCGAGAAGGCCAGGGACTCATGGTTCGCCGCGCGCGAGTCGGCCGAGGCCGAGCCCCAGGTGGACGCCGAGTCCGCGGACGAGCCCGCCGCCGAGCCCGAGCCCGAGGACGAGCCCGAGCCGCACGACGAGCCCGAAGCGGCCCCCAAGGCCGCCGACGAGTCCGAAGCCGCCCCCAAGGCCGTCGTCGGGACCGCGGCCGACGAGTCTCCCGTCGATCAGCCCACCACCATGTTCAGGGCCCTACGGCCGCCCGTCGTGGACCAGCCGACGACCGCGCTGAAGCTCCCGCCGCTCCCGGAGCCCCCCGCGACCCCGAAGGCCGCCGTCGAGCGCCCGAGCACGTTCGTGCCGCTCCGCGCCGATGCCGCCACCTCCAAGGCCCCTGAGGCCAGGGCACCCGAAGCCAAGGCCCCTGAGGCCAAGGCCCCGCAAGCCAAGGCGCCCGAGGCGAAGACCCCTGTGTCCCCGCCCCCGCCGTCGCTCACCGAGGCCGAGCGGACCAAGCAGCAGCCCATGCCGCCGCTGCCCCCGCTCGACCTGCTCGCGGAGCTCACGAACACCCCGCCCCCGCCGCAGACCCCCCTGCGCACCACCATGCGGCGCGTCCGGATCTGGACCCCGCTGGTCATTCTCCTTCTGATCATCTTTGCAGTCGTACAGTTCGTCCGACCGCTCCCGCCCCCCACCCTGAAGCTCTCCGCCTCGCCCACCTTCACCTTCGAGGGCGGCGAGCTGAACATGCCGTGGCCCACCGAGGGACAGGGCGCGGCCGAGGTCGAGGGCGTCGGTTCGCTCGGCACGTACGGGGCCCAGAAGCCCGCCCCGCTCGCGAGCGTGGCGAAGACGATGACGGCGTACGTGATCCTCCGCGACCACCCGATCAAGGGGAAGGAGACCGGCCCCGAGATCGAGATCGACAAGAAGGCCGCGGACGAGGCCGGCGCCGAGTTCGAGTCGACGGCGGCGGTCAAGGAGGGGCAGACGTACTCGGAGAAGGAGCTGCTCCAGCTCCTCATGATTCCGTCCGCGAACAACGTGGCCCGGCGGCTCGCCCGCTGGGACGCCGGTTCGGAGGCCGCGTTCGTCGAGAAGATGAACGCCGCAGCCAAGGACCTCGGCATGACGGACTCGGTCTACACCGACCCGTCGGGCCTGGAGTCGAGCACCGTCTCCACCCCGCAGGACCAGCTGAAGCTGGCGAAGGCGGTCATGCAGTACGACGTGTTCCGCGAGATCGTGAACATGCCGAACCTCACCGTCGACGGCATCCCCGGCCAGATCGAGAACAACAACGCGATCGTCCTGGAGCCCGGTGTCAGTGGGATCAAGACCGGCTCCTCCACGCCCGCCGGCGGCAACCTGCTCTGGGCCGCGAACACCGTCATCGACGGCAAGCAGCGCCGGATCCTCGGCATCGTCATGGGCGCGAAGGATGCCGATCAGCTGCACAAGAAGCTCCTGCTGGCGATCGACTACAGCCTCAAGCTGATCCAGGCCGCGCAGAAGGACGTCACCTCCGCCGCCGTGGTCCGCAAGGGCCAGGTCGTCGGCCACATCGACGACGGCCTCGGCGGGACGACCCCGGTGATCGCGACCAAGGAGCTCAAGGCGATCGGCTGGCCGGGCCTGAAGGTGAACCTGGAGCTCACCGACGACGGCAAGGTCCTGCCGCACTCCGGCAAGGCGGGCGACGTCGTCGGCCAGGTGTCGATCGGCACCGGCACCGGCAAGGTCAGCGCCCCGGTCGCCCTCCAGTCGGACCTGGTGGAACCGGGCTTCGACAAGAAGCTGACCCGTCTGGGCTGACTCGACTGGGCACCCCGGTTCTCCGGGGTGCCCAGCTGTTAGCGTTCCGGACATCGAGACATGCGCGAGAGGCAGCACGGGAGAGGGCCGCGAGTGACCACCGCCGAGCCGACACGCGCAGACGAGGGCGCGCAGCTGCCAGCCCCCTCACCGCCGCGAATAAACCTCCCGGCGCCCCGGCCGCCCGCCGAGACGACACCCCGTCCCCGGCCGCTACGACGCAAGCGGCGCTACCCCGTCATGATCGCGACGGGCGTGGCCGCACTCGCCCACGTCCTCTGGTTCTTCCTGTTCGCGAACAGCGGCGGCGACCTCGCGGCGCAGGACGCGTGGGCCGAGTTCGTGGGCCGCCACCCGGACTCCGCGTACAACCTCGCCTGGTACGGCGGGATGCACCCGGTCTCGTACAGCGTGATCTCTCCGTACGTGATGTCGGTGCTCGGCGTCCGTACGACGATGATGATCGCCGGCACGGTCTCGGCCGGTCTCACGGCGCTGATCCTGGTGCGGGTGCGGGCGGTCCGCAATCCGCTGGCGTGCTCGCTGGCCGGGGTCTTCGCGTTCCTGTGCAACGCCCTGTCGGGGCGAGTGACGTTCGGGCTCGGCATGATGTTCGCGCTCGGCGCGGTCGCGGCCGTGTTCTGCTGGCCGTACCGCTGGCGCCACCGACGCTGGGCGAAGGCGGCGGTCGCCGCCCCGCTCGCCGGTCTCGCGACCGCGTGCAGCCCGGTCGCCGGCCTCTTCCTCGGGGTCGCGGCGGCGGCGCTCTTCCTGAACAAGCGGCGTCCGGGCGCGTACGCCCTCGGCCTCGCGCCGGTGCTGGTCGTCGCGCTGTCGTCCTGGCTGTTTCCCTTCTCCGGTACGCAGCCGATGTCGCTGGCCTCGACGTCGCTGCCGTTCCTCTTCGGAGTCCTCGTCTTCCTCCTCGTACCGCGTGAGTGGCGCACCGTGCGTACGGGCGCGGCGGTCTACTCGGCGGGCACGCTCCTCACCTGGCTGATCGACTCCCAGATCGGCTCGAACGTCTCCCGCCTGGTGATGCTCTTCGCGGGAGTGGTGTTGCTGGCCGCCCTCCCGTACACGGTGCCGCGCTCGCGCCGCTGGTACGCCGTCGTGCTCGCCTTCGTCGGCCTGAACTTCTGGATCGGCTTCAAGGGCGTCGACGACGTCATCCGTACCGCTCCGGACGCGTCCTGGGCGCGTGAGGTGGCACCGCTGATCAACCAGCTGCAGGTCCGTGGGGCGGAGAAGGCACGCGTGGAGGTCGTACCGGCCTCCAGCCACCGCGAGTCCTCCGCCCTCACCCCGTACATCAATCTCGCGCGGGGCTGGAACCGGCAGGCGGACATGGAGCGCAATCCGCTCTTCTACGACGACACCCTGAACGCCACGAACTACCAGGACTGGCTCGACCGCTGGGCCGTGCACTACGTGGTCCTGCCGACCGGGGCGCCGGACTCGGGCGCGGAGCGGGAGGCGGAGCTCGTCGCGGACGGGCTGCCGTATCTGAAGCAGGTCTGGTCCGACGCGAACTGGCGGCTGTACGAGGTCGACGATCCCGCCCCGCTGGCGGACCCGCCGGCCAAGGTGCGGCGGGCGGGCGCGAACGAGGTCGTCATCGAGGTCGACAGCCCGGGCCGGGTGCTGATCCGGGTGCCGTACTCGCCGTGGCTGGCGCTCCTCGACGAGAACGGCGGCAAGATCGAGCCGCCGGAGGAGACGGAGGCGTCGAAGGCGGCGCGCGAGGCGTCGCCGACGGAGCTGCCGAAGGTCTTCCTGAACGAGTACGGCTGCCTGCTCAAGACGGAGGCGGACGTCGAGGGCGACGAGTGGACGGAGCTGGTGGCGCCGAAGGCGGGCATATACCGGCTGGCGGCGCCGTACAAGTTCTTCCCACGGGGCACTGCATGCCCGGAGGAACTCCGCTGAGTCGGCCTTAGGGTGTGCCGCTATGGCGTGCGAAAAGTGCGGCGGTGTCGGCAGGGGTCCGCTGCCGGGGATGGGCTGCCGGCAGTGCGTGGGCATCAGGATCAAGCGGCGCGGGCCTGGCCGCGCGGTGGCGCTGGCGGCCGTCGCGGCGGTGAGCTGCCTGGCCGTGGTCGTGTCGTTGGCCGGGGCGGAGGACCCGCCTCCGGCGGCGGCGGAGGGGGATCCGCCGATACGGACGGTCCCGACGAGAAACGGCCCGACGGAGTTCCCGGGCGCACCGGCCCCGAGCACGTCGTCTCCGAGCGGCGAGCCCCCGACCACGACGGCGCCTCCCCCCTCTTCCTCCTCCCATCCCTCCCCACCCCACTACGAGGTGTGGGCGGGCCCGGGGTGTGAGGGCGGCGGCTATACGGAGTCGGGCCGGTTCGCGGACGGCTTCGAGGGCTGGTACACGGTCCGGACGGGCGGCTTCCGGGGCGGGGGCTGCGACGGCCGCTTCTCGGCGCTCCCGATGTCGGGCAGCGCGACGAGGGACCACGACAACTCGGCCACCTGGACGTGGGAGGTGGGCCCCGCGTACCGCACGTGCGACCTCGCGGTCCACGTCCCGAGCCCACCCCGCCCGCAGGACGCGGCCGGCGACCCGTCGGTGTACCAACTCCTGGCGCACGGCACCCCGTACGCCACCTTCACCGTCGACCAGGTCGACCACCCGGGCACCCTCGTCCCCACGGGCCACCACCCGCTGCGCACCCCCACCTTCACGGTCCGCCTCCTCGACCGAGGCCAGGACTGGGGCACCCCCACCCGGGAACAGGCCCACCACGCGGCGGGCCAGATGCGCCTGACGTGCCGGCAGGCGTAGGGGCGTTGCGGGGCGCGGTGTGCGGTCCGGGTCGGAGTCAGCGCGCCGAGCGCAGCCGGTCCAACTCGTCCCCGATCGCCTCACGCAGCGAGTCGTGCCGCGGCCCGAGGGCGAACCGCGCGTCGTTCCACCGGTCGCGGGGATAGCGCCACACCGGCATCCGCACCAAGTCGTCCGGCTCCCACGCGAACCGCGGCCAGACGTGCGCGTGCAGAAAACCGTCGGTGTTCCCCAGGATCTCCAGATTGACCCGCCGAAAGTCGCCGTCGCTCCGCCGACAAGCCCGCTCGACCGCCTCTCCGAGCCGATCCATGTCGGACAGAAAGGCCAGCCGCTTGAGCTTCGGCAGATCGGACAGCCGCTCCACCGTGGGATCGTCCGCCAACAACACCGAGTACCCCGGCAGAAACTGCACATCCCCGATCACGGCGAACCCGGCGTCCAGCCGCCGCATCACGGCCGGGTTCTCCCCTCGCAGCGCACTGCCGATCCGATCCGTCCGCCAGTCGTCATTCATCATGTTCGGACCCTACGCAGGAGGTACCGACGCGTTCTGCTCCGCGCGCTCCAGAAGAGGGGCAAGGCTGGATCGGCTCTATGAGTGTTTCTCGCACGGGACCGGCGTGCTCCACGAACGTTCCGGACCAGCCCTGTATCTCTCGTCAACGTCACGTGAGGCGTGGGAAGGCTTGAGACGATGGTTGGGCGAAGGAATTTCCTCATGGCCGGTGCCATGGGGGGTGCGGCCATGCTTTCGCGGGGTGCGCTGGGAGCGGAGGCACATGCGGACACGGGTCACGGGTCGGGGTCCGCGGACACCCCGCAGACCCCTCCGCTGAAGAGGTTCGTCGACCCGCTGCCCACGCCGAGGACAGCCATCCCGGATCCTTCCGTCTATCCGGGCGCCGACTTCTACGACATCACGATGCGGCAGGGCTCGTGGCGCTTCCACCGGGATCTCGGGCCGGCAACCGTGTGGGGCTATTGGGCCAAGAACCCGCACGATCCTCACCGGCCGATCGGCATGGGCTATCTCGGGCCGACCATCAACGTGACCAAGGACCACCCGACGGTCGCCAAGTGGCGCAACGAGTTGCCGACCACCCACCTGTTCCAGTTCGTGATCGACGCCATTCGTGGCGGAGACCCCGAGCTCGCCCCGACGCCTCCGCCTCCCTACAAGCCCGAACCGGGAATGGGTCCTGTACCAGCACGAGCTCTTCACCACCATGACGTTCAACGCGGTGCCCTTCATGGAGCCGTCCCAGGACTTCATCAAGGCGGGCTCGACCGAGATCTGGGAGTACATCAATCCCAATCACGACGCCCACCCGATGCATGTCCACCTGGTCAATTTCCAGGTGCTGAACAGGCAGCCGATCGACGCGGCCGCCTACCAGGCGGACTACGAGAGCTGGATCAACGGTGGCCGCAAACCGGAGGACAGGCCGGTGCTGGCGAACTATCTCACCGGTCCACCGATTCCGCCGGACCCGGACGAAGCACGGTCCAACAAGGACACGGTCAAGGCGTATTCGGAGATGGTGACCAGAATCATCATCCAGGAATTCAACCCACCGACGGGCACGATCGCGTCGATTCCGAACAGCGGCGCCGTATTGCCGGCGACGTACATCCACCACTGCCACATTCTCGAACACGAGGACGACGACCTGATGCGCCCCTGGACGATCGTCGCCGACGGCGCCCAAACCGACACCGGCACCACCGACACCGGCACCACCGACCACGGCACCACCGACCATGGCGGCGGGCACGGCCACTGACGGGTTCGATCGCTTCGCGCGCGGAACCGGAGTGCCGCCGGCCAAGGGCCGGCGGCACTCCGGAGTTCACGGGGGTTACCGCGAACCGGGGCGCTGGTGGGCGCCGATGTCGGTCGTGCCCTGCAGGGGGTTGCCGAAGTAGTCGTGCCTGCCGGCGTTCTCAATCGGCGTGCCCGCGCCGAGTGCCGGGGAGCCGGGACGCAGCCGCAGGTCGCGCGGGCTGTCCGGGGTGGCGTCGAGGAACTCCGGGTCCGCTGTGACGGCGTTGGCGTCGCTCGCAGGGATGGCGCCCACGCCCACGTAGAGGTTGTGGTCGTAGGTGTTGAGCGCGTCGACGATGGGGGAGCCGCCCTCGGCGGTGCTGACGAAGATGTTGTTGCGGAAGGTGACTCCGCCCTTGCCGTTGTCGCTCACCATGGCCGTGCCCGGCTCGTCGGTCACGACGGTGTTGTTGTAGACCTGCGTGTTGGTCGTGGCGGCCGGGCAGACCACGGAGATGACGCCGTACGGCGGACTCCATGTATTGCGGTCGTCGATGCTCACGTTGTAGCGGAAGACGTTGTCGGCCGACGTCATGCCGGTGGCGTTGCAGACGAGCAGGAAGCCGCCCTCGTTGTCGTGGCTGTAGTTGTACTGGTAGACGTTGCGGTTGTTCCCGCCGTCGAAGTCGAAGGCCTGCGAGTCGAGCGTCCCGTGGCCGCCGGTGACCTCGTTGTACTGGTACACCGCGTCGTCGAAGTTCCACGCCCAGATGCCGACGTTGTAGCCGGCGGAGCGCATGTTGAACCCGTCGACGTAGTTGTGCTCGACGAGCGCGTGGTGGCCGTGCTGGAGCACGATGCCGTCGCCGCCGACGTCGATCACCTTGTTGTTGCGGATCGTGAGGTCGGTGTTGGGCGCCCAGCCGGGTGCGCCGCTGTTGGGGTGTTCGGGACGCCTGCCCCAGCTGGACGCGGTGGAGATACCGGTCCGGTCCACGTGCTGAACGGTCGAGTCGGTCACCGTGATCCCGTCGAAGCGGGTCGGGGTCTCCGTGCCACGCACGACGAAGAGGATGCCGCCCGACGGATCCGGGTCCTTGTGGTCGGAGCCGTTGACGTCGTGCACGTCCACGTCGTCGACGACGTAGTGCTCACCCGTCCCGAAGTCCGTGAGACGGAACAGGATGCCTGCACGTCGCTCCTGCGGGCCCGGCGCGGCGCCCTTGTTGGAGACGTCCAGGTGGCGCAGCTCCCACTGCTCGACGTTCTCCAGCAGGACGGCGGCACGGGCACCTCCGCCCTGGATACGCGGGTTCGCGCCCTTCCCGTACGCGTCGACCCTGACCGGCGCGCCTTCGACTCCCGACCCGGTCGGGGCGAACACACCGTCGCAGGTGCTGCCGCGCCGGAACAGGATCCGGTCACCGGGTCCGTATGTGACGGCACTCGCCTTCTCCAGCGAGTCCCAGGCGGAGCCCGGTGACGTTCCGGAGGCGCTGTCGGAGCCTGAGCCGCAGTCGATGAAGTACGTCGTGCCGGCGTGCCGCCCGCCGTCGCCGGCCTGCGTGCTCGCCGCGGCGGGCAGGGCGCCCGCCGTGGCCGCGAGCACCACTGCGAGAAGTGCTCTCGTGCCCCAACTGGTCATCCGCATGGAGCGTTCCCCTCTGTCGGTACGTGGCGGTTCGGTGGGGGGAGGCTTCCAAGGCTCGCGTGGTCCGGGCCATGCACAGAACGAGCGGGACCTTGTGTTTCTGTTGCCGCCTCACGGACCGGACTTGACCCTCACGTCGCGTGAGGCTGAAGGGTGGTGTGCATGAGCGACTACTACAACGCGTTCGAGATGAGCCCCGTGCCTGCTCCCGGCCCGGATGCTGTTCCGCCGGAGCCGTTCCGTGGCATCTACGGAATGCCCGCGTTCGTGTCGATCCCCACGACGGATGTGGCGGCGTCGGTGGACTTCTGGACTCGTGGGCTCGGGTTCTTCGAGCTCTTCAGCATCCCCGGCACGCTGGTGCATCTGCGCCGGTGGGCGTTCCAGGACGTGCTCCTCGTCCAGGCGGACAGCGTTCCGGAGCAGACACCGGCGATGAGCTTCAGCTTCGCGTGCGTGCTCAACCAGGTCGATTCCCTCGTCGAGGCCTGTCGTGCGCTGCGCCCGCACTCGGTCGATGGTCCACGGGACACTCCCTGGAACACCCGCGATGTGGAGGTGATCACCCCCGAGAACGCACGGATCGTCATCACCGCGGCGAAGCCCTTTGATCCGGCCAGTCAGGAGGCGCGGAACCTTGAAGCCATCGGGATCACCCCACCGGGGGTCGGCAGCGGCGACAATGAGGAGCATGCCTCACGCCACTGACACCGACGGCCTGACCGTCGGTCAGGCCTCGGCGCGTCTGGGAGTGACGGTCCGCGCGCTGCACCACTGGGACGAGATCGGTCTGGCGCGACCGTCGCTGCGGACGGCTGCCGGATACCGGCTCTACACCGCCGGTGATCTGGAACGCCTGCACCGCATCGTCGTCTACCGCGAACTCGGTCTGGGCCTGGACAGGATTCAGACCATCCTGGACGACGCAACGGCAGACGTGCCCGGTGCGTTGCGCGCGCAGCGCACCCAGGTCGCCGAACGGATCGCCCGCCTCCAGCAGCTCGGCGCCGGACTGGACCGGATGATCGACGCCCATGAGCGCGGCCTGCTGCTGACCGTCGAGCAGCAGGCCGCGATCTTCGGCCCTCAATGGGACCCGGACGGGCCGGCCCAAGCCCGTCAGCGCTACGGAGGTACGACGCAATGGCTGCAGTACGCCGAGAACTCGGCGTCTCGCGGTCCGGAGGAATGGCAGGTCGTCGCCGACGCCAATGCCGACCTCGACCGCGCGCTCGGGGAGGCGATGGACGCAGGCGTCACACCGGGTAGCCCGGAAGCGAACCAACTCGTCGAGCGGCACCGCGAAGTCTTCGCCTCGTACTTCCCCCTCACCAGGCAGATGCAGGTCTGCCTCGGCCGCAGATACGAGTCCGACCCGGACTTCGCCGCCCACTACGACGCCATCCGCCCGGGCCTGGCCACCTGGCTCCGCCAGATCGTCGACGCCGACGCGCGCGCCCACGGCATCGACCCCGACACCGCGACCTGGCAGTAGAGCGCGGGGTCCGGCTGCTCAAGAGGCGCCCCGGCCGCCTCTGACCGTCGCCGTTGATGTCGGCTGTAGACGTCAAAGACCCCGGACCATGATCGGTCCGGGGTCTTTTGGCTTGTGCCCCCGGCAGGATTCGAACCTGCGACACCCGCTTTAGGAGAGCGGTGCTCTATCCCCTGAGCTACGAAGGCATTCCTGGTCGGTCGGCCCTCAGACGCCGCCGGGGTGGGGTCCTCGCGGACCTTTCCCGGGCGGGCGACCTGGTAGCCCACTGACCGCTGACAGCCTAGCGGATCGGGCTGTGCGGGTGCGCCCCGCATGAGGGATCATGTCCGGGCGCCCGCGTGGATGGGTGGGTGACCTGCGGAAACGGTCAGCTTGCTGCTCTCTTGAAGAGCTCGCCGATGAGCGCCTCGTCGGACGACGTCAGCTTCGTCAGGGCGAAGGCCGTCGGCCACATCGTGCCCTCGTCGAGGTTCGCCGGGTCGTTGAAGCCGAGCGTGGCGTATCTCGCCTTGAACTTCGCCGCGCTCTGGAAGAAGAAGACGACCTTGCCGGCCTTGGCGTACGCAGGCATCCCGTACCAGAGCTTCGGCGTCAGGTCCGGTGCGCTCGCCCTGGCGATCGCGTGGATGCGCTCGGCGAGGGCGCGGTCCTCGTCCGGCATCTCGGCGATCTTCGCGAGCACCTCGGTCTCCGGGTCCGCCTTGGCCGCGCGCGGCCTGCGTGTCGAGGACTTCAGCTCCTTGGCGCGCTCCTTCATCGCGTCGCGCTCCTCGGCCGTGAATCCGTCGTACTTCTCGTCGGACTTCTGCGTGTCGCTCATGGCAGTTCCTCTCTCGTCGGTCGGTGTCCGTGTGGAGCGGGGGCGGTGGTGTCAGGCGAGCCAGTGGCCGTCGCGCATCAGGTCGCGGCCTCGCAGCTCGTTCGCCTCTCGCCAGGCCTGGATGCGCCGTGGGCGGATCCGGAAGTACTGGTAGGGCTGGTCGAGTTCGCGCGGGTCGAAGCCGGTCTTGGCCGCGAACGCGTCGCCCGTCCCCGGGGCGAGCTCGGCGATGTCCACCGGCTCGGCGGTGCCGTCGACGACGACCACGTCGCGCGTCGGCCCGAGGCCGAGGCGGACCTGGCCGTCCGCCAGCAGGTTGCGGCCGGTGATCGAGGCCCGTGGCGTCGATATGAGGAACGTCGTTCCGTCCCAGAGGTACGAGAGGGGGATCAGATGGACTCCCAGGGAGTCCGCGGAGTTCGGTGTCGCGACCCAGAGGTCGACGTCGCTCTCCAGCCTCTCGCGCGTGTCCTTCAGGCGCTCCTCGAGCCCACGCGGCGGTGCGTCCGTCACGCTTCCTCCCAGGCGAAGCCGTCCGGGTCGGTGAACGCCCCGCCCGTGGTGCCCAGCGCGATCCGGTGCGATCCGGTGCCGTCGACGGGGACGCCGACGTCCTTGGCGAGGGCGCGGCGGCCGTACAGCGCCAGCTTGACCGGGCTCGAGTCCGCGGTGGCGAACTCGACGTACTTGCGGCCGAAGCTCTTCGCCACCCTGAGACCCTGGTCGACGTAGAACTGCCTGCTCTCGGCCACGTCCGCGGCTCCGATCAGCAGCACCATCTCGTCGATCTTCCGGGTCGCCGGGCCGGTGTCCTTCTTCGCCGACGTGGCGATCTTCCAGATCGCTCCGTCCGGGGCCTGGACGACGCCGCCGTAGCCCCAGAACGACTTCGATGCGGGCTTCAGCACCGTGGCGCCGGCCTCGATGGCGGCGTCGACGAAGCTGCGGACGTCGGCCGGCTGGGACACCGTGAGCGACAGCGAGAACCCGCGGAAGCCGGTCGTCGGCTCCTCCGAGGCCCGCAGGCGCACCCGGCTGCCCAGACCGAAGGCGGAGTAGAAGCGTTCGGCGGCCGCTACGTCGGTCACCTCGAGGGTGAGGGATTCGATGGACGTGGTGGAGGTCGTGGAGTTCATGGCATTCACGCTAGTTCCGGCTCCCTCGGCAGTGCTTCTCGATTCCTGACCGGTCCCGTTCCGAGCGGTCCCGTTCCGAGCGGTCCGGTTCCGAGCGGTCGGGTTCCGAGCGGTGCGGTTCCGAGCGGTCCGGTTCCGACCGGGCCCATCGCCGCGCGGCGCCGGTACTCGTCGGGCTCCATGCCGACCAGCTCGGTGAAGTGCGTGCTGAACGTGGCGAGCGACGAGCAGCCGACCGCGAAGCAGACCTCGGCCACACCGAGGTCGCCGCGCCGCAGCAGCACCGTCGCGCGCTCGATGCGACGCGTCATCAGATAGGTGTACGGCGAACCGCCATAGGCGAGCCGGAACTGCCGGCTGAGGTCCCCGGCCGGCATGTTCGCGTCCCGGGCGAGGTTCTCGACGTTCAGAGGGCGCGCGTACTCCCGGTCGATCCGGTCGCGGACGCGGCGCAGGTGCGTGAAATCGCTCAGTCGCTGCGCGGCGGTGCGGGCGCGCGACCATGCGGGATGACACATGGGTGAGCTCCTTTCGTCCAAGCGGTCGGCGGCGAGGTGCTCAGCGAAGCTCTTGGATGCGGATGAGGTTCCCCGCGGGGTCGCGGAAGGCGCAGTCGCGGATGCCGTACGGCTGCTCCGTCGGCTCCTGGACCACCTCGGCGTCGCCGGCGGCCTGCACCTTCGCGAAGGTGTCGTCGAGGTCGGGGGTGGCCAGCAGGATCCAGCCGTAGGTGCCCTTGGCCATCATTTCGAGGATGGTGCGGCGCTCGTCCTCGGTGATCCCGGGGTCGGCGGCCGGCGGCGCCAGGAGGATGGAGGTGCCGGGCTGGCCGACGGGGCCGACCGTGATCCAGCGCATCTTGCCCTGGCCGACGTCGCTGCGGACCTCGAAGCCGAGGGCGTCGCGGTAGAAGGCCAGAGAGGCGTCCGGGTCGTCGTGCGGGAGGGCGGTGGTGTTGATCGTGATGTCCATGGTCATCACGTTAACTCCGCCTGGATGAACGGCGCTTCTCGAATACTGATCCGTTCGGGCGGCCGCCGACCGTCCCGTGCGAGGCGGTGTCCGGGCCGCGATCCGGGCCGTGATCCGGACCGTGATCCAGGCCCTTCTGACCTGCGGGGACGGGTGGTACGTTCCGGGACGGGTTGGAGCGTTCTCGTGGAGAGGGTGGACGTGCGCGGAGGAGAGACGGCCATGGGCATCGGCGCTCGGTTGGCCGCGCCCGGCGGGCCCTTCGCGGTCGAGGACGGGGTGTACGTCGGCGGTCCCCGCACACTGCGGGAGTTCGTGGAGGCCACCTGGGCCTACGGCGACCAGGTCTTCCTGGTGTCCGAGGACGGGGAGCTGACCTACCGGGAGTTCTTCGACGCCGCCTGCGGGCTCGCCCGACGCTTCGGCGAGGTGTACGGGCTGCGGCCGGGGGACCGGGCCGCCATCGCGATGCGGAACCATCCCGAGTGGCAGATCGCCTTCTGGGCCGCCCAGCTCGCCGGCCTCGTCGCCGTGCCCCTGAACGCCTGGTGGACCGAGGAGGAGCTCGCGTACGCCCTCGACGACTGCACGCCCCGGATCCTTCTCGTCGACGGCGAGCGGGTCGAGAGGGTCCGGCGGTGGGCGGGCGAGCACGACGTGCCCGGCATCGTGTTCCACGGGGAGGCCAGGGAAGGCTTCCAGGAGTACGTACGCGACACCGATCCGCTTCTCGGGCCGCCGCCCGTCGACGTGCTGCCCGAGCACGACGCCACCATCATCTACACCTCCGGGACCACAGGCCGGCCCAAGGGCGCCGTCGCCACCCACCTCGCGCAGGCCGGGGCCGCGATGAATCCGCGGTACTACGCCGCCGCCTCCGCCCTCGGCCGCGGCACGGTCCCCGGGCAGGGGCCCGCGCCCATCTCGCTCACCACGTTTCCGTTCTTCCACGTGGCGGCGTTCACGTCGTTCTACTCGGTGATGGCCGCCGGCGGGACCCTCGTCCTCATGCGGAAGTGGGACGCGGACACGGCACTGGAGCTGATCCGGCGCCACCGCGTCACGCATTACGCCGGTGTGCCGACGACCGCCCTGCAGCTGCTCGACCGGGCGGAGGAGACCGGCGATCCGCTGGAGAGCCTCGTCATGCTCAACACCGGGGGCGCCGCCGCCCCGCCCGAGATCGTGGCCCGCCTCACCGCCCTGTACGGGGAGCGCATCGAGCCCCGCAACGGCTACGGACTCACCGAGACCTGCGGGGGCGTGTTCGCGAACTTCGGGGCCGAGTACCGCGCGGATCCGCGGAGCGTCGGCCGGCCCACGCCGGCCACCGAGATCCGGATCGACCGGCCGGACGCGGACGGTGTCGGGGAGCTGTGGCTGCGGGGGCAGTCCGTCGTCCGCGGGTACTGGGGGGACGAGGAGGCGACGAAGAACGCCTTCGGCGACGACGGATGGTTCCGTACGGGGGACCTCGCCCGGCTCCACGACGGGCGGATCACCCTCGTCGACCGGCTCAAGGACATGGTGATCCGCGGCGGCGAGAACGTGTACTGCGTGGAGGTCGAGAACGTCCTCCTGGACCACCCCGCCGTCCTCGACGCCGCCGTCCTCGGCGTGCCGCACCCCACCCTGGGGGAAGAGGTCGCCGCGGTCGTACGACTCAAGGAGCCGTCGAGCGTCACGGTCGACGAGCTGCGGGCGCACGTCGGCGCGCGGCTCGCCGCCTTCAAGGTGCCGGCGCATGTCGTCGTACGGGACACCGAGCTGCCGCGGAACGCCACCGGGAAGATCCTCAAGCGGGAGCTCAGGGAAGAGCTCACGCGCGCGTGACGCGGACCCGGTAGTGGCCCCTGTCGTCCTCGTGCGTCACCGTGATCCGGATGCCGTTCGTACGGTCCGTGAAGGTCTCGCCCGGGCGGTACGGGGCGTCCGACAGCTCCGCGTGGACGTTCGGGCGGCGCGTGCAGCCGCCGCTGTCCTTGTCGCTGTCCGCCACGGTCACCGGGCCGTGCCCGGTGTCGACGTCCGACTCGACCCGGTAGATCAGGACGCCCGGCTCGCAGACGGCCTCGTCGTTGCCGTCGCGGGTGCGGACCTCGATCGCATAGCCCGACGTCTCCGAGAGCGGTACGAAGGCGAGTTTGTCGCCGCCCCTGGCCGCCAGCGGGGTCAGCGTGTACTCGTGCGTCCCGGGCGTGGACGCGCAGCCCACCTGCCTGTTGTCGAGCCAGCCCAGCTTCCACTTGTGCCAGCCGAGGAGGTCGTTGTTGGCCCCCCAGTCCTCGGACATGATGTCCCAGTGCCCGACCGTGCCGCCGCCGTCCGCGGTGTAGAGGTCGGGCAGGCCGAAGACATGGCCGTTCTCGTGCGGCAGGACGCGGTAGCCGGTCGTGGCGTACGAGCCCGAGCCGTCGTCCTGGCGGCTGTAGACGAAGGACGTGTTGGAGAGCGGGACGCCGTCCGCGTAGGGGGCGTCGTCGTTCCCCGAGAAGGTGACGGACAGGACGGTGTCCAGGGCCGAGGGGCCGGCGTTCGGGGTCATCAGGACGTTGACCAGGTCGTACGCGCTGAAGTCCACCTTCGGGTCGGCGGCCTTCACGATGTCCTCGACGAAGCCGCGGTAGCCCGGTTCGTACGGTGAGCCGCGCTCTATCCCGTACGAGGAGAACGGCCTCGGCATCCGCAGCCAGTCGGTTATCGGGGCCTCGGGGTGGTAGTGCAGGCGCCCGTACGAGCTGGTGCGGAACCACTCGGAGGTCTTCGGGAAGAACTCGCGGTAGCGGCCGAGCGCCGTGCCGTCGCCGGGCGCGTCGGGGAAGTCGACCATCAGGTTGAGGGCCCTGACCTTGCCCGTGGAGCGGGCGTAGCCCGGGGCGGTCGGCAGGCCCTCCGACATCTGTACACCCATCGTCGTCGCGATCCGGCACGGCCCGAGCTGGGACTCCCGTGAGTCCTTGGGTGCGGTGGCCACCGGGCCCGACGAGGCCGGTGTGGGGCCGGGGAGGGTGGTGCTGGCCGAGGCCAGGGCGGCGAGCGCGAGGGCTGCTGCCACGGCGAGGGCGACGTGTCTGCGTATCCCCCGGCGGGTCTGGTGCATCCGGTCGCCTCTCTGGTCAGCCGCAGGTCAGCGTCAGCCGGCTGGTGGGTCAGCTGGTCGGGTCAGCTGGTCAGCGCCGCTGCTCGATCAGCCTGTGTCGAGAGGTGCGCGGGCGCGCGCGGGGTTGACCCGATCGTGGGTATTCGACGGGACACCTCGCATGTGACTCAGATCACATTCGAGACGGGAAATAACCGGGGACTCGCTCCCCGTTTACACCTGTGTTCCAGGAAGTGGGGACTCAGTCCCCGGATCATCAGACCGGATCATCAGAGGGAGGATGTGGCGTGAGCACCCAGGCCGGCACCGAGCCCACCCGTCGCGTCGTCCGCCCGCGGGCGGATGCTCTGCGCAACCGCGAGCGGATCGTGACGGCGGCCCGCGAGATGTTCGTCGAGTTCGGCCCGCAGGTGCCGCTCGACGAGATCGCGCGGCGCGCCGGGGTCGGCAACGCCACGCTCTACCGCAACTTCCCCGAGCGCAACGACCTCATCCACGAGGTCGTCGTCTCCGTCACGTCCCGCACCACGGACCTGGCGGAGGAGGCGGCCGCTGCCGTGGACGCGGGGGAGGCCGACGCCTTCGACGCGCTGCGCCGCTTCACCCATGGTGCCGCCGACGAACGCATCGGCGCCCTGTGCCCGATGCTCGACGGCACCTTCGAGATGGACCAGCCCGAACTGGTCGCCGAACGCACGCGGTTGGAGGAGGCCGTGCGGGGCCTCGTCGACCGGGCGCACCGATCGGGCAAGCTCCGCCCCGACGTCGACGTCGGGGACCTGCTGGTGGCCGTCTCCCAGCTGACCCGCCCGCTCCCGGGCACCGCCTGCCTGAACATGGACCGCTTCGTCCACCGCCATCTGCAGCTGTTCCTGGACGGTCTCGAAGCGCCCGCGCGCTCCGTGCTGCCCGGCTCGGCCGCCACTCTGGAGGACCTGCGGGGCGATTCCCACGAGTCGTGACCCCGAGCTGCCCGTCCCGTGACGCACCCCGAGCTGACCGTCCCGTAACGCACCCCGTAACGCACCCCGTGACGCACTGCGTAACGCACACCGTGACGCATCCCGAAACTCACACGCCGAATCGCGCTCCACGACGCGCCTTCGAGCCCTAGTACGCCCTGTACTTACGTCCAGTTTTTCCTTTACGCACCAAGAGGTGGCCATCCCCATGTCCGAAACGGATCCGAGGCGCTGGAAAGCGCTGATCTTCATCGCCCTCGCCCAGCTGATGGTCGTGCTCGACGCGACGATCGTGAACATCGCGCTGCCCTCCGCCCAGCAGGACCTGGGGATCTCGGACGGCAACCGGCAGTGGGTCATCACGGCCTACGCGCTGGCCTTCGGCGGTCTGCTGCTCTTCGGTGGCCGCATCGCGGACCTCTGGGGCCGTAAGCGCACCTTCGTCGTCGGTCTGATCGGCTTCGCCGCCGCCTCCGCCCTCGGCGGGGCCGCGACCGGCGAGGCGATGATGCTCGGCGCCCGCGCGCTCCAGGGCGCGTTCGGCGCGCTGCTCGCGCCCGCCGCGCTCTCCCTGCTCGCGGTGATGTTCACCGATGCCAAGGAGCGCGCCAAGGCGTTCGGCATCTACGGTGCGATCGCCGGTGGCGGTGGCGCCGTGGGCCTGATCCTCGGTGGCTTCCTCACCGAGTACCTGGACTGGCGCTGGACCTTCTTCGTCAACATCCCGTTCGCGATCGTCGCGGCCGTGGGCGCGTACCTCGTCATCCGTGAGCCGGCCGGCGGGCGCAACCGTTCGCCGCTCGACATCCCCGGCGTGGTCCTGTCCACCCTCGGCCTGGTCGCGCTGGTCTACGGCTTCACCCGCGCCGAGTCCGCGGGCTGGTCGGACGCCACGACGATCGGCATGTTCGTCTCCTCCGCCGTGCTCCTCGCCGCCTTCGTCCTGACCGAGGCGAAGGTCAAGTCGCCGCTGCTGCCGCTGCGCGTCCTGACCGAGCGCAACCGCGGCGGTGTGTACCTCTCGCTGGGTCTGGCCATCATCGCGATGTTCGGTCTGTTCCTCTTCCTGACGTACTACCTCCAGGTCGTGAAGGGGTACTCGCCGGTCAAGACGGGCTTCGCGTTCCTCCCGATGATCGCGGGCATGATCATCGGCTCGACCCAGATCGGTACGCGGCTGATGATGCGCGTGCCCCCGCGCTGGCTGATGGGCCCGGGCTTCCTGACCGCGGGCGTCGGCATGCTGCTGCTCACGCAGCTGGAGATCGGCACCTCGTACGCCGGTCTGATCCTGCCCGCTCAGGTGCTGCTCGGCCTCGGCATGGGTACGGCCTTCATGCCGGCCATGTCGCTCGCCACGCACGGTGTCGACCCGCGGGACGCCGGTGTGGCCTCCGCGATGGTCAACACCTCGCAGCAGGTCGGCGGCGCGATCGGTACGGCGCTGCTGAACACCATCGCCGCCTCGGCGACGGCCGCGTACGTCGCCGACCACGCGGCCGGTGCCACCAGCCAGGGCGCCCAGAAGCTGCTCCAGCTCCAGGGCATGGTCGAGGGCTACGCGGCGGCCATCTGGTGGGCCGTCGGCATCCTGGTCGTCTCGGCCGCGATCGCCTTCACCCTCATCAACACCGGGAAGCCGGGATCCGGCGCGGTGGCCGCGTCCGGGTCCGGCGAGGGCGAGGGTGTCGAGGACGAGGTGAAGATCCCCGTCATCGCGCACTGACCCACCCGATCGCCTCCTGCCCTGGTTCCGCTCAGCGGAGCCAGGGCAGGTCCGCGTTCGGGTCCGTCGGCTGCAGGCCCTCCGCCATCACCTTCATGATCTCGCCGAGCTGCTCCACCTGGCGCGGGGTGAGCCGGTCGAACATCGCCTGCCGTACGGCGGCGACATGGCCGGGGGCCGTCCGCTCCAGCACCTCGTACCCCTCGTCCGTGAGATACGCGAACTGTCCCCGCTTGTCGGAGGGGCAGTCCTCGCGGAGCACCCAGCCGTTCTTCTCCAGGCGCGCGACGGCGTGGGAGAGCCGGGAGCGGGTGATCTTGGCGCCCTTGGCGAGCTCGGTCATCCGCAGCCGCCGGCGGGGCGCCTGGGAGAGCTGGACGAGCAGACCGTAGTAGATGTGCGGCATCCCGGCGTCGCGCTGCAACTGGCGGTCGAGATGGTCCTCGAGGAGGGTGGTGGCGTGCAGGTACGCGCGCCAGACGTGCTGCTCCTCGTCGCTGAGCCAGCGGGGCGCATCGTTGGGTGCCATGGTCATGTATCTATCCTACGGCTCATTCTTGAAAGTTGAACTAGATCGGGTCTAAGCTCGTCATGTCAGGTGAGCTTGAACTTTCAATGACTGATCGGGTCGGTCCGGACGACGTCGACGTCGGCCCGGGCGAGGTCGGCCCGGACGTCATCGACCCGGAACGGAGGCGGTCGTCATGGACGCCGACACCACGCTGGAACGGATGCCCGCCCTCTACCTCTCGCACGGCGCCCCGCCGCTCGCCGACGACCCGGTCTGGCCCGGCGAGCTCGCCGCCTGGTCGGCCGGGCTGCGCCGGCCGAAGGCGATCCTGATCGTCTCCGCCCACTGGGAGGAGGCCCCGCTCGCCCTGGGCGCGACCGAGACCGTCCCCCTCGTGTACGACTTCTGGGGCTTCCCCGAGCACTACTACCGGGTGCGGTACGCAGCCCCGGGCGCGCCCGGACTCGCCGCATCGGTCCGCAAGCTCCTGCACGGACCCGGCACTCCCGTGCAGGACATCCCCGACCGGGGGCTGGACCACGGCGCCTACGTGCCGCTCGTGGAGATGTTCCCGGACGCCGACATTCCCGTGCTGCAGATCTCCATGCCCACCCTCGACCCGCGAAAGCTGATGGACATCGGGCGCAGGCTCGCGCCGCTGCGCGACGAAGGCGTACTGATCGTCGGCAGCGGCTTCTTCACCCACAACCTGGCCGCGCTGCGGCACTCCGGGCCGGGGGTGCCGGGCTGGTCGGCGGAGTTCGACGACTGGGGGCGCCACGCCCTGGAGGCCGAGGACGTCGACGCGCTCCTCGACTTCGAGCACAAGTCCCCGGCCGGCCGGCTCGCCCACCCGCGCACGGAGCACTTCGCACCGCTGTTCGTCACGCTGGGCGCGGCGGACGCGGCGGGGGACCTGGGCGGCGGACGGAGCGTGATCGACGGGTTCTGGATGGGCCTCGCGAAGCGCTCGGTGCAGTTCGGCTGAGACCGCCGGTCGGGCCTTGCGGTTCGGATGGGCTCATCGGTCGGGCCTTCGCTCAGAACACCGGCGGGTTGAGCTCGACCGCGCGGACCGCGGCGGCCAGGGCGAGCGGGTCGCCGATGTCGAGCGCGGTGTCGGTGAACTTGATCGTGTGGTCGTCGCCGTGCGCCGCCGCCCGCTCGAAGACCTCCTCGGCGGTGAGCGTGACGGGGGTGTACGGGGCGGGCTCGGGCGGCGTGTAGGCGGCGGTCACCGCGGCGGAGGCCGCCCAGGCGGCCGACAGGCTCGGCGCCCACAGCTCGCGCGGCAGCGCGGGGAGGGTGCGCAGGACCGCGTTGGGGGCGGTCGCGGCGTGCACCAGCATGATCGGCTCGCCGTGGCCGTGGGAGGCGTAGCGGTGGGTCGCGGCCGTGACCAGCTCGGTGAGCAGCGTGTGCGCGGTCTTCGGGTCGGGGGCGGCGCCCCAGCGGGGGAACGCGGTCAGCTGGGGGAGGCGGTCGCGTACCCCGCCGTCCTGGCGGGGGATGGGCGGCACGGCGTCGAGGGCCGCGGCCGCGCTCGGCGCGGGGGCGAGGTCGGTCAGCGGGGGCAGCGGCTGGTGGCGGGCGGCCCAGTAGCCGAGGGCGTGCGCCAGTTCCGCCCGGCGCGGAGCCGTCTCCGGGGTCGTCAGGAGGGTGCGTACGGCGTGACCGGTACGGATCACGGGGTGCGTCGCGCCGCCCGCGATGCCGGGGAGGAGGCGCGGCCACCACTCGGCGAGCACCTCCCGCCAGGGGCGCTCCTCGGTCTCGCGCTCGAAGAACCGCGCCCAGTCGGCGATCCGGGCCGGGTCGCCGAGCGCCTCGCGCCAGTTCGCGGCGGTGACGGGGGAGTGGAGGGGCGGCATGTCCTCCAGCTTGTGGCGGTAATGGTCGAGCCAGCGGTGCACGGTCGGGGCGTGGCCGTGGCGCACGAGCGCCTCGACGGCCATCGGGGCGTGGTTGCTGAGCCAGCCGCGGCGCTCCGGGCCGGTGGCGTGGAGGCGTTCGAGGGCTTCGTCGAGGGTGCCGGTGGTGTCGTTCATGGGGGCGACGGTAGGCGCGGCGGCGGGTGGGCCGTAACGGCCGCGGGACCTAGTCCGGGACCTAGTCCCAGGCGTGCTCCGAGACCTACTCCGCGGGGCCGAGGGGCTTCTCGTACCAGGCCACGTCCCAGTACCGGTCGAACTTCCGGCCGACCTCCCCGTACGTGCCGATGTGGTGGAAGCCGAAACGGGTGTGGAGGCGGATCGATGGCTCGTTGGGGAGCGCGATCCCGGCATACGCGCGGTGGACGTCCTCGCCGGCAAGGGCCTCGAAGAGCCGCTCGTAGAGGAGTGTGCCGATGCCGCGGCCGGCGGCGTCGGGGGAGAGGTACACGCTGACCTCCACGGAGGTGGAGTACGCGGCCTTGGGGCGGAAGGGGCTGCTGGTCACATATCCGAGAATTCGACCTTTCGTCTCTTTTTGGACATCGTGAGCAACCAGAAGGCGATGCGGGCCGTCTTCAGGGTGGGAGCGGAGCCAAGGGAGTCGCTGCTCCGGTGTGAAGGGCTCGGTGTCGAAGGTGATCGCGGTCTCGCGGACGTAGTGGTTGTACAGCTCCGCCAGCGCCTCCAGGTCGCCCTCCGTGCCCGCCCTGACCTGCGTATCCGCGTTTTCAGACAGCATCTATCCCCCTCGGTGGCGGCACAGGGTACTGCATGATCGCGAAAATCGATGCGCCGGGTGGGAATTCTGTCCTGATTCCAGTCGTTGTTTCCGTCGGATGCAGGGCACCCGATGAGGGTGTCGCGACCTACTCAGCAAGGGAGCACGCATGGCAACCCGTGCCGTCGCCCGTCGTTCGTCCGCCAAGAGCGGGAGCAGCACGCGGGCCAGCGGAGTTCGCGCCGTGGGCGGGGAGATCGCCGACCGCGACCTGGTCGGCATGTACCTCGACGAGATCGCGCGCACGCCCCTGCTCGACGCCGCCAAGGAGGTCGAGCTCTCCCAGACGATCGAGGCGGGTGTGTACGCCCGGCAGATCCTCGACGGAGAAGCAGAAAGCGAGGCGGGCGGTGCGTCCCGCGAGGAGCTCGAAGCGCTCTACGAGGCGGGTGAGCGTGCCAAGGACCTCTTCATCAAGTCGAATCTGCGACTGGTCGTCGCGGTCGCGCGACGCTATCCGCGCAGCGGGCTGCCGCTGCTCGACCTGATCCAGGAGGGGAACGCGGGCCTGGTCCGCGCGGTCGAGAAGTTCGACTACGCGAAGGGCTTCAAGTTCTCGACGTACGCCACATGGTGGATCCGCCAGGCCATCACGCGGTCCATAGCCGACCAGTCGCGCACGATCCGGCTCCCCGTCCACCTGGTGGAGGAGCTCGGGCGGATCCGTCGTGTGCAGCGCGAGTTCAACCGGGAGCACGGCCGCGAGCCGGAGCCGGCGGAGATCGCGGCCGAGCTGGAGACCAAGCCCGAGCGGGTCGTCGACGTCCTCGACTGGGCGCGGGACCCGGTCTCGCTGAACATGTCGGTGGACGACCAGGGCGAGACGCAGTTCGGCGACCTGCTGGAGGACACCTCGGCGGTGTCGCCCGAGCAGTCGGTGCTGACGCTGCTGCGCAGTGAGGAGCTCGACGACCTGATCGACAAGCTCGACCACCGCACGGCGTCGATCATCCGGATGCGGTACGGAATCGAGGACGGCCGGGAGCGGACGCTGACCGAGGTCGGCAAGGAGCACGGCCTGACGCGGGAGCGGATCCGCCAGATCGAGAAGCACGCGCTGCTGGAACTGAAGAAGATGGCCCGCGACACGGGCTTCGACGCGGTGGCCTAGAGCGGCCGGCGGACCGGGGGGCGGTCAATGTCCCCCCGGGCCGGGTTGTGCGCCGCCGTGGGCTGCGGGCCGTCGCGCGGCGGCGCGGTGCGAGGCGGCGCGAGGCTTGGGCGCGACCGGCCGGCCAGGCGCCGCCGCTGCGCGGAGGGCGGCGGGAGCCCCTCCGAGGGCGCCGCGCTCCAGCGCGCGGAGGATGTCGACGCTGCGGCCCCGGCGCGGTAGCCGGCGTCGGCGCGTCGGCAGCCGCGTCCGCGTCAGGCCGGCGGGCGGGGCTGCAAGGTGAGCGGCGGGGGCGCCCGGCCCCCAACACCCGCCCCTGCTGCGGTGCGCGTCAAGCCGCGGTCGACGCCGCCAGGCGGGTTGCCAGCTCCGTGACGTAGGTGATCAGTGGGGTCGGCGCGTGGATCGTGAAGGGGGCGTCCACCAGGGCCAGGCGGAGGGCCAGCCATTCGATCGAGTCCGCCGTGGGGGTGCGCAGGCGGCAGGTCGTCGGGCCCGTCGCGGTCGGGGTCAGGTGGGCGGGGAGGCGGGCCGCCACGAACTCCACCGGGGCGTCGAAAGTGACGTCCAGGGCGACCTCGGGCTGCTGCGCGCGGGTCATCGAGCGCGCCATGTACTCCGCCGCGCCGCCCTCCGGCAGCTCCCGCGCGGTGAACCGCGCCCCCGTCGCGAACGGGTCCGACACCCGGTCCACCCGAAACGTACGCCAGTCCTCGCGCTCCAGGTCGTACGCCACCAGATACCAGCGGTGCCCCGTCGACACGAGCCGGTACGGCTCCACCAGCCGCCGTGATTCCGTGCCGTCCCCCGCCCGGTAGCCGAAGCGCAGCCGCTCCTGCCCCGTCACCGCGCCCGCCAGCGCCGTCAGGGTCGACGGCGCCACCGTCGCCCCGTCCCCGCGCGTCAGCGGGATCGTCGCGTTCTGCAGCGTGGAGACACGGTGGCGCAGCCGCGACGGCAGCACCTGCTCCAGCTTCGCCAGGGCACGTACCGACGCCTCCTCCACGCCCTCGATCGCGTGCCCCGCGCCCGCCCGCAGCCCCACCGCGATCGCGACCGCCTCCTCGTCATCGAGGAGCAGCGGCGGCATCGCCGCACCGGCGACCAGGCGGTACCCGCCCACCGCGCCCTTCGTCGCCTCGACCGGATAGCCGAGCTCCCGCAGCCGGTCGATGTCCCGCCGGATCGTGCGGGCGGAGACCGAGAGCCGGTCCGCCAGTTCGCTGCCCGGCCACTCACGCGGAGTCTGGAGCAGCGACAGCAGATTCAGAAGTCGTGCCGGAGTGTCCGTCATGCCTTCCAGGATGGCGTTTATCTAGGACATCAGCTGACCTAGATGGCCCCTATCTTCATCGTATGAGTTCACACGACGCCGTTCCGGAAGCGGCCACGGAAGCGCAGGCCGCCACGGAAGCGGTCGCCGACCGCCGGCGCTGGATAGCCCTCGCCATCGTCATGACCGCGGCCTTCATGGACCTGGTCGACGCCACGATCGTCAACATCGCGATCCCGAGCATCGAGCGCGACCTCGGTGCCTCGTTCGGTGCCATCCAGTGGATCACCGCCGGTTACGCCCTCGCGTTCGCCGCCGGTCTGATCACGGGCGGACGTCTCGGCGACATCTTCGGCCGCAAGCGGCTGTTCCTCCTCGGCACCGCCGGCTTCACGATCGCCTCCGCGCTCTGCGGCTTCGCCGCGAACCCGGAGATGCTGGTCGCCTCCCGCCTTCTCCAGGGCGCCGCGGCGGCGATGATGGTTCCGCAGGTCCTGTCGATCATCCATGTCACCTTCCCCGCCCACGAGCGCGGCAAGGTCTTCGGCATGTTCGGCGCCATCATCGGCCTCGGCGCGGTCTCCGGGCCGCTGCTCGGCGCCCTGCTCACGCAGTGGAACATCGCCGGCCTGGAGTGGCGGCCGATCTTCCTGATCAACCTGCCGGTCGGCATCGCCGGCCTGCTGCTCGGCCGGAAGTTCATCACCGAGTCCAAGGCGCCCAAGGCGCTGCGCCTCGACATCGTCGGCGTCCTGCTGGTCACGCTGGCACTGCTGATGCTGATCTACCCGCTGACGCGCGGCCGCGAGCTGGACTGGCCGCTCTGGGGCCACCTGTGCATGGCCGGCAGCCTCGTCGTCTTCGCCGCCCTCATCGCGTACGAGAAGTACAAGACGAAGAAGGACGGCTCCCCGCTGCTGGAGCTGTCGCTGTTCAAGGTGAAGAGCTTCGCGGCGGGCATCGCGGTGCAGCTGACCTTCGGTGTCGTGATGGGCATCTTCTTCCTGGTCTGGACGCTGTACATGCAGATCGGGCTCGGCTGGAGCCCGCTCAAGGCGGGCCTGACGGGCGTGCCGTTCTCGATCGCCGTCTCGACGGCGGCCGGTCTGTCGGTGCAGAAGCTGGTGCCGCGCTTCGGCCGCAAGGTGCTCCAGGCGGGCGCGCTGACGATGGCTGCCGGTGTGCTGCTCTACATGGCCGTGGCCGGTCGGTACGGCACCTCCATCGACTCCTGGCAGATGATTCCGCCGCTGGTGGTCATGGGTCTGGGCATGGGCCTGATCGTGGCCCCGCTGACGGACGCGGTCCTCTCGGACGTGCCGCGCGAGCACGCGGGCTCGGCGTCGGGCCTCATCAACACGACCGGGCAGATGGGCAACGCGCTCGGGCTCGGACTCGTGTCGGTCGTCTTCTTCGGTGTGATCGACGAGGAGCGTCTCGCGAAGGCTCCGGCCGAGGTGGGCGCGGCGTTCACGGACGCGTTCCAGAACGCGCTCGGGTGGGCGGTGGCGGTGCTCGCCGGAATCTTCCTAGTGATGTTCGCGCTGCCGGCGAAGCCGAAGCAGCATGTGGAGGGCGCGGAGGCGGACGCGGACGACTCCGAGGGAGTCGAGAAGGAGCCGGTGCTCACGCACTGACCTCGCGCCTTGTGCGACGAAGGCCCGGACCGGGGCATCCCGGTCCGGGCCTTCTGGCGTACGGGGGCCGGTCACGCCCTCACCGACTGGCTCTCCGGCCTCTCCGGCGCCAACGCGATCATCCTCGGCGTCATCCTCGGCCTGATGATGTGCTTCGACCTCGGCGGCCCGGTCAACAAGGTCGCGTACGCCTTCGCCGTCGGCGGTCTCGCCAACCCCAACGAGGGTTCCCTCAAGGTCATGGCCGCGGTGATGGCCGCCGGTATGGTCCCGCCGCTCGCGATGGCGCCGGCCACGACCGTGTGCGGCAGGCTGTTCACGAAGACCGAGCGGGAGAACGGCAAGGCGGCCTGGGTCCTGGGGGCCTCGTTCATCAGCGAGGGCGCCATCCCGTTCGCCGCGGCCGACCCGCTGCGGGTCATCCCGGCGGCGATGGCGGGCGGCTCGGTCACCGGCGCGCTGTCGATGTCCTTCGAGTGCACCTTGCGGGCCCCGCACGGCGGCATCTTCGTGATCCCGCTGATCGGCAACCCGCTGCTCTACCTGCTCGCGATCGTGGCGGGCACGCTGGTGAGCGCCACGCTCGTGATCGTCCTCAAGGGCGCGCGGAAGTCAGCGCCCGAGTCGGAGGCGGCGGGGGAGATACCTCAGGCTGAGACGAAGGTGGCCGTAGCAGCCTGACCGGCCCCGCGAGGGGCCCCGAGGGGCGGTGCGTACTGCGAGTGCACCGCCCCTCAGCGCGTCTCCTTTCAGGTCAGCGGCGGTTCACCACACCTCCGGTGTCCAGGGCGCGGGAGAACTTGGTGTTGCGCAGCACCACCGGTGTCGGTGTCGACTGCTGGGTCCAGGCCTCGTCCCAGGTGAAGTTGGCTAGGCCGACGTCACCATGTGTCTGCCACACCGTGTTGTCCGTGGTGAGCACCTTGACGTACGCGTTTGCGCCCCGGGCCTCGATGCCCACGGCGCACACGTTCGCCGGGTAGTCGGGGTTGGCCGGGTCGCCATCGGCCGCGGTGTCGTTGGTGAGGTCCTGCCAGACGATCGTCCCGCCGAGCGTCGGACCCCGGCCGGCGAACACGTTGCCGTCGGTGAGGACGGCTTGGAAGTCCTCGGGGCCGATGAGGGGGGCGTAGACGTCGATGTCGGAGCAGGGCCCGGTGTCGCCCGTGGCGCCGGTGTCACCAGTTGCGCCCGTGTCGCCGGTCGGGCCGGTGTCGCCGGTCGGGCCGGTGTCGCCGGTGGGTCCGGTGTCGCCGGTGGCACCGTCCGCGCCGTCTGTGCCGGTGTCGCCGGTCGGGCCGGTGTCGCCGGTCGGGCCGGTGTCGCCGGTGGGTCCGGTGTCGCCGGTGGGTCCGGTGTCGCCGGTGGCACCGTCCGCGCCGTCTGTGCCGGTGTCGCCGGTCGGGCCGGTGTCGCCGGTGGGTCCGGTGTCGCCGGTGGGTCCGGTGTCGCCGGTGGCACCGTCCGCGCCGTCTGTGCCGGTGTCGCCGGTCGGGCCGGTGTCGCCGGTGGGTCCGGTGTCGCCGGTGGCGCCCGTGGCGCCGTCCGCGCCGTCTGTGCCGGTGTCGCCCGTCGGGCCGGTGTCACCAGTGGCCCCGGTGTCGCCGGTGGCGCCCGTGTCGCCGGTCGGGCCGGTGTCGCCGGTGGGTCCGGTGTCGCCGGTCGGGCCGGTGTCACCGGTCGCTCCGGCCGGCCCCGTGTCACCCGTCGGGCCCGGGGGTCCCTGCTCGCAGTGCTCCGGGCCGCCCACGGGCAGTGCACGTACGTAGCGGTCGTGGTCGGACGCCGCCGACAGGTACTCCGCGAGGCCGCCGCCCATGAACTGCTGGACCTCGTGGTCCACGAAGTTCTCGAAGTCACCGGGGGGCGCCTCGTCCTCGTTCTGCGGCGCGGCGTTCTTCTCGTGCGACATCGGCCCCCACAGCTCCGGCGGCGGGCCTTCCTCGTGGTGCGGGCGCCCCTCGTGGTGCGGGCGGTCCTTGCACTCATCGCCGCCCGACGGCGTGCCCGTGAGGTTCACCCCCGAGGGCCCGGCCACGCTCTGCGGCGCGGCGGAGACGGGAGTCGTGAACCCCGTGAGTACGAGTGCGATCGATGCGATGGCACCTCCGTTGAGCCAGGCGCGGCGTCGCGGAAGCGGGCCAAAGGCGGACCTGGTCCTGGAATCAGGACTCATGCAATAGCTCCTTCTTCATCCGGATCGAGTGATTCACCGGAAGCGAGTTCGAGCTTCCATTCAGATCATCGGACTGCGATCGCGGCGCCTTTACGTCTCCGAGGGGACTGTCAACGCCTTGGCCTACCGTCACCATCCCCCTGGGTGCGTACGGCGCGGCGAACCTGAAAGCGCCTGTCGGCGTGCCGTCCCCCACCGTCCCTGGCCTGTGCTTATGGTCGCCCCCCGCCGAACCACCGGAAGTGGTGTTGCCGTGAAGCCGTCCTTCTGCTTGTGCATGATCGTCAAGAACGAGGCCCGCGTCATCGAACGCTGCCTCGCCTCCGTCCGTGACCTGGTGGACACCTGGGTCATCTCCGACACGGGTTCGACCGACGGCACCCAGGACCTCATCCGCAAGGCTCTCCACGGGATCCCCGGAGAGCTGCACGAGGAGCCGTGGGTCAACTTCGGGCACAACCGCAGCCTGAACATCGCCCGCGCCCGCGGCCGGGCCGACTACCTCCTGCTCCTCGACGCCGACCTCGTCCTGCGCCAGGAAGGCCCGCTGCCCCCGCTGACCGCAGACGCGTACATGCTGCGCCACAAGGGCACGCTGGAGTACCGCATCAAACGCCTGGTCAGAGGCGATCTGCCGTGGCGGTACGAGGGGGTGACCCACGAGTACCTCACCGCCGACCGGAACCACACCCAGGAGAACCTCGACGCCCTCGCCATCGACGACCGTCACGACGGCGGCTCACGCCACGACAAGTTCGAACGCGACGCCCGGCTGCTGAGCGCCGAGCTCGACCGCGACCCCGGCAACCCCCGTACGGTCTTCTATCTCGCACAGACCATGCGCGACATGGGCCGCTCCGGGGAGGCGATCAAGCTCTACGAGCGCCGCGCGGCCATGGGCGGCTGGGGTGAGGAGGTCTACTACGCACTCCTTCAGTCCGGCGTCCTCAGGGCGGAGTCCGGTGATTGGCCGGCCGCCATGGACACGCTCACGCGCGCCTGGGACTCGCGGCCGCAGCGCCTCGAAGCCTGCTACGAACTGGCATCGCGGCTGCGCAAGCTGCGCCGCCACCACTCCGCCCACGCGATCGTCTCCGCCGTGCTCGACCGGGAACAGCCGCGCGACGACCTGCTGTTCCTCCAGCCGTGGGTGTACCGCTGGGGCCTGCTGTTCGAATTCTCGATCACCGCCTACTGGGTCGGCGACTACGCGGGCTCGCTCGCCGCGTGCGACCGGCTGCTCGCCCTGCCCGACCTGCCCGAGCCGTACCGCAAGCAGACCCGGGCCAACCGCGAGTTCGCCGTCGGCAAGCTCGCCGCCGCCCCGATCCCGCACGCGGCCGCCGCACCGCCCGCCGCCGCGGCTCCGCACGCCGCTGCTCCCGCTGACACCGCGCCCGCCGCCTCCCCGCCCGCCGCCGACGCGCCCGCGCCGGTGCGCGGCTAGGGGCGGGCCGTGGGAACGCCCTCCTCCGTCGCCGCCGAGGTCCGGGATCCCGCGCCCGCCGCCACCCGCCGCCCCGCCCCGCCGCGGGGCGAGGGCGGCATGCGGCACGGCGTCTGGCTGTGGCCGGCCCTCCTCACCCTCGCCCTGACGTTGTACGAGATCGACCACCCGCTGCTGTGGGAGGACGAACTCAACACCTGGGACATGGTCACCCGCTCCACCGGCCGCCTCCTCGACACGGTGGGCAACGTGGACGCGGTCCTGACCGCCTACTACCTGCTGATGCACGGGTGGACGGTCGTCTTCGGCGACTCCGTCACCGCCCTGCGGATGCCCTCCGCCCTCGCGATGACAGGAGCGGCCGCCTGCACCGCGCTGATCGGGCAGCGGCTGTTCGGCCGCCGCGCCGGGCTCGCCGCGGGTCTGCTGTTCGCCCTCACCCCGGTGGTGGCCCGGTACGCCCATGAGGCCCGCCCGTACGCCCTGGTCGTCCTCGCCGTCGCCCTCGCCACGCTGGCGCTGCTACGGGCCCTGGACCGGCCGGAACGCGTGGGGCGCTGGGCCGCGTATGCGGCGTGTGTGGCCGCGGTCGGGCTGCTGCACCTGGTGGCGCTGACGGCGCTGGCCGGGCAGCTGGTCGTCGTGGCCGCATGGGCCCGTGTCGACCGCGCGCTCGCCGTCCGGGCCGGGCTCGCCGCACTGGCCGGCGTGGCCGCCGCGGCGCCGGTCGCGGTGCTCGGCAGCGGGCAGGCGTCACGTCAGATCGCCTGGATCCCCCAACCGAATCTGGAGAGCCTGGCCGCCTTTCTCCCGCAGCTGTACGCCTCCGGGACGTTCGCCGGGGCGGCGACGGTCCTCGCCGTGTCGGCCTGGGCGCAGCGTCGGCGGGCGGGCCGCGCCGATGCGCCGCCGTCGATGGGCGGCAGCTCCTGGCGGCCGGCGTCCCGGGGGCCGGTCCTGGCCGTGACCGCCATGGCCGTGCTGCCGGTCCTCGCCCTGTGGGCGGTCTCGCACGGCGACATCTCGTACTTCTTCTACCGGTATCTGCTCTTCACCCTGCCGGCGTGGGCGGTCCTGGCCGGTGCGGCGCTCGCCGCGCTTCGTTCCCGCGCCGTCCTCGCCGTCGCCCTGGTCGCCGTGGCGGTACTGAGCCTGCCCGAGCAGCGGTCGGTGCGGGAGACGTACGCGCACTTCTGGCACGGGGTGGACTACAAGGGAGCCGCCGAGACCATCGCCAAGTACCACCGGCCGGGCGACGCCGTCGTGTACGACCGGGGGGAGGACTACTGGCGGCTGCTGGACCTCGGCGTCCGCCACTACCTGCCCGACGAACTGCGGCCCCGGGACGTCTTCCAGGCCCGCTCGGCCGCGGACCGCGCGGACCTCTGGTCCTCGGAGTGCCCGGACCCGGCCGCCTGTCTGCGGAGCGAGGCCCGGATCTGGCTGGTCGTACCCGAGGGCGCGGCCGACCCGCTGGACGCGCTCCCCGCTCCCCAGGCGCGCGCCCTGCGGAAGCACTACACCGCGACCGGCACCCAACGGCTGACCGGCGTCACGGTGGCACTCCTGGTCCGCAAGCCCTGAAGCCGGCGGACGACCCGGGCGCGAGCAGGGCCCCCTCCGCGCCTACGGGAGAGGCCGAGGGCGGCCGGCGCATACTGCGCCGGCCGCCCTCGGCACATACACGGGCGTCCGGGCCGGTGGCCCCGCTCCCGCTTCACCGCACCCGTGCGCGGTGCTCCATCGCCTCGCGGGCCGTGTGCTCGTCCTCGTACACCTCGCACATGTGGCGGCCGTCCGGTGTCGCCGTGTGCTCGACCTCCCACAGGCTCAGTTCGCCGCCGTCGAGCAGCAGGAACGCGTGCTCGTAGAGCGTGAATCCGGCGTCCCGGCCGCGCTCCACCGCGCACTGGCGGCCGAACGCCTGCGTGATGTGGTGCGCGAACGCCACCCGCAGTCTGCGCGCCGTCTCCTCGCTCGGCCGGTCCGCGTTCTCCGCGCGGCGCAGCACCCGGCGCGCGTGGTCCGCGGAGTTGTCCGGCACGTACATCCGGGGCTGCGTCGGTATGGGACGGGACAGCAGCGCGCTCAGCAGCTCCAGGTCGCCGTCCTCGTCGGAGTCCTGCCCCGGGGCGCGCTCGGTGCCCCAGCCGGGGTCGAGGCCGCTCGGCAGCCGCGACGCGGCGAGCCGGGCCTCCGCCTCGTCGGCGTACAGCTCGTGCTGCTCGGCGCCGTCCCGGCCGGAGTTGTGCACCAGCTCCCACAGACTCAGCGCCGTGCCGTCGGCGAGCAGATAGGTGTGGCGGTACGTGGTTCTGTGCAGCGACGCGCTGTGGTGCGAGGAGTACAGCGCGCTGGAGTGGGCGAGCGCCGTCTCCAGGCGCTCGACCGTACTGTCGGGCAGATCGAAGGAGTTGAGTGCCCGGCCCAGGAGCCGCTCCACCTGCGTCTCGGTCGTCTCGTACGGATCGTGAGGATCCTGCGGATCGTTCAAGAGGGTCTCCAGGCCGTCGCCGCATGTCACTTGGTGCTTGCTTAACGTAGTCCCTGGGTCTGACATCGTGTCCGGGGTTCGGCAAAACGAAGGGGTCGCGCGGGAAGTTCCCGCGCGCCGACCCCCTGAGGCTCAACTCCCCTTGTTGTAAAGGGAGTCGACAGCTGGGCCCGGTCCGTACAGTTCGCGATAGGCGGGAAAGTGGCCGCCGGAACCCGCGACTCCCTCGGCGGTCTCCAGGACCGCCCGCACGATCGCCCGGGTCACCGTGTCCGCGCCCGCCGCCAGGATCTCGTTCAGGGCGAGCGGACCGGCCTTCGCGTCCAGTTCCCGCTCCCCGGTCGCGAGGGCGAAGACGGTGTCGCCGTCGTTGAGGAGATGGACCGGACGGATGGCGCGCGCGATGCCGTCGTGCGCCGTACCGGCGAACTTCTGCGCCTGCGCCCGCGTCAGGACGGCGTCGGTGGCGACGACCGCGAGCGTGGTGTTCAGCGGCGGCGGAGTGTTCTTCGCCCCGGCCTCGGCGAGGCGCCGCTTCGCGGCCTCGTGGACGGCCCGGTCCGGATACTCCGGCCGGCCCTGGAAGTACTGCCCGTACAGGGCACCGGTCTCCGGGTCGACCGCCGAGCCGACCGCGTTGACGACGACCAGCGCGCCGACCGTGATGCCCGAGTCCAGGAGCGTGCTTGCCGTGCCGACCCCGCCCTTGAGCCCGCCGACGACGGCACCGGTGCCCGCGCCGACGGCGCCCGTCTCCACGCGCGCGTGGAGCTCCGTCGCCGCGGCGGCCTCCACCGCGGCGCGCCCCGTGGCCGCTCCCGGCCGGGCCGTGAAGTCGCCGCCCCGGCCCAGGTCGAAGACGCAGGCGGCGGGGACGACCGGGACCACGTGCGAGGGCTCGGGCCCGACCCGTACCCCTCGGCCCTGCTCCTCCAGCCAGGCCATCACGCCGGCCGCCGACTCGAGGCCGTACGCGCTGCCGCCGGTCAGGACCACGGCCTCGATCCGCTGGACGACGTTACGGGGGTCGAGCGCGTCGGTCTCCCGGGTGCCGGGTCCGCCGCCCCGTACGTCCACGGCCGCCACGGCCCCGCCCTCCGGGGCGAGGACGACGGTGGTGCCGCTGAGGGCGTTCGGCCCGTCCACGCGCGCGTGGCCGACCCGGAGGCCGGTCACGTCCGTGATGGCGTCGTGCGGTGCCTCGTTCTTCGTCATGGTCCTTGCGTACCACGCTCGTTCGGTCCGCGGCCCGGGCCGGTGCCGTGCGACTCGGGGTTGCGCGCGGCCAGTGTCACCCCGACGGCCACGGTCGCGGTCGCGACGAGACCGGCCGCCAGGACCGCCCAGCGGCCGGCGAACGTGCACATCAGGATCGCCAGGGACGAGACGGGCAGGACGAGCTGCTGCGCGATGCCGACCTTGAAGTAGCGGGCGTGGAGCAGCCACACGCAGAGCAGGAAGACCGCGGCGGGGATCGTCACCGCGGAGGAGGCGGCGAGCGTGGAGATGTGGGCCTTGCCCACCGCCTGCTCGACGGCGATCTCGATGCCGGCGCCGATGGCCGCGGCGGAGGCGAAGATGAGGTAGTGGCCGTAGCCCCAGAGGAACGCCTGCCGGTTGGAGTGGAGGCGGACGTGGGCGGGGGCGGCGAAGTAGATCCACCATGCGGCGTAGACGATCAGCAGGCCGCCGGCGGCGATCGGGAGCAGCTCGTCCAGGGCGTCGTACTCGCTGACCCCCGTCTTCACGGCGACCGTCGCCGCCGCGATCGTCTCGCCGAGCACGATGATCGTGAACAGGCCGTAGCGCTCGGCGATGTGATGCGCGTGCCAGTGGGTGTTGGTGTCCTTCTCCGCGACCACGGGGACCGCCAGTTCGGCGACGATCATGACGAGGAAGATCCAGGAGCGGGCGGACTCGGGGGCCCAGAGGAGGGCGGTCCAGCCGATCTGGCAGAGGATCACGCCGCCCGCGTACCGGTGGCACATGGTGCGCTCGGTGGGGTTTGTCGCGTGGTGGGCGGCGCGCAGCCACTGGAAGGAGAGGGCGAGCCGCATGACCACGTAACCGAGCACGGCGACGAGGAAGTCGTCCTCGAAGACGCGGGAGACGCCGGCGGCGAGGATGAGGACACCGGCGATCTGGACGAAGGTGGCGACGCGGTAGAGGACGTCGTCGTTGTCGTAGGCGGAGGCGAACCAGGTGAAGTTCATCCAAGCCCACCAGATCGCGAAGAAGACCATCGCGTAATGGGCGACGCCGTCGGCGGCGTGGTGCTCGGCGACCGCGTGCACGAGCTCGGCGCCGGCCTGGGCGACGGCGACGACGAAGCAGAGGTCGAAGAAGAGCTCGAGCGGTGTGGCGGCGCGATGCGCCTCGGCGCGGGACCGCGCGATGAGGGGCAGAAACGGTTGCGTCATGCGCCCCAGGACACCAGAGCCGCATCACGCACGGGCGCCACGGCACGCGGGCCCTTGGGCGGGCGGGGCCGCCGGGACCGGGGTGTGCGAACGGCCCGAGCCGGACCGGGGTATGCGAACGGCCCGGGCGGACCAGGGTGTGCGAACGGCCCGGGACCGCCGGGACCTCCGCCCACCCGGGTCGCGACCATGGCCTCTGACCTGCCCCTCATGTGCGGGCGCAGCCTGGAGGAGCAAAGAAGGCCCCGATCCCCAGGGGAGCGCCATGAGTTCCGTACTCCAGGACACCAGAACGGCGGGCGGACCAGCCCCCTCGTACGACGCGGAGCAGTACCGGCCCGGGAAGTGCGGTATCGGCGGCGCCGAAACACCCTCACCCACTCGAACCGCAAAACAGGTTCATCGCGGGCATATCGCCTTACGGTGACCGGGTGACCGAGCCACCGCAGGGCCCCGCAGAGCCGACGCCGGGCCAGCCCGCCCCGAACG
The DNA here is from genome assembly GCF_036237275.1 of Streptomyces sp. NBC_01353. Taxonomy (GTDB): domain Bacteria; phylum Actinomycetota; class Actinomycetes; order Streptomycetales; family Streptomycetaceae; genus Streptomyces. The sequence continues at coordinate 5,062,188 of NZ_CP108352.1, forward strand.
CGCCCTCGACGACTCCGACCACGACTCCGACCACGACTCCGGCGACGACCTCGGCGACGACCTCGACCGTGACCGAGGCGCCGCCGTCCCCCGGGACCGCGCCCGTCGTCCAGACGCCCGCCGACGTGCGCCGGCGGGCCACGCTCGCCGGCACCGCCGTCTCCGTGCTGCTGATCGTCGCGATCGTCCTCGGCAGCCGGCTCCTGCGCGACTTCGACTCGGCGCTCCTCCCGTACGCCGTCGCCACCGTCTTCCTCGCCTTCGGTGTCGCCTACCGCTACACCGTGTGGATCTCCGCCCCCGGTGCCCGCCGGCTGTTCAAGCAGGGCTGGCGGTCCTTCTTCTCCGCCGCCAACTTCCGCAAGGCACCCACCGCCCTGCCGAAGATGATCGCCACCTATCTCGGCTTCCAGAAGTTCCTCGGCGCCCGCTCACACGCCCGCTGGGCCGCCCACCAGCTGATCTTCTGGGGCTGCATCCTGGCGGCCCTCATCACCTTCCCGCTCACCTGGGGCTGGTTCACCTTCACCTCCTCCACCGGCTCCGGGCCCGGCTACGAGATGCGGATCTGGGGCTTCAAGGTCCTCGGCTTCGACTCGCTGAACTTCGTCGGCTGGCTGATGTTCCACGGCCTCGACATCGCCGCCGTCCTCGTCATCCCCGGCGCCTCCTACTTCCTGTGGCGGCGTATGAAGGACCGCGGAGCCATCACCGGCCAGCGCTTCGCCTACGACCTGGTCCCGCTGATCGCCCTCATCGTCATCTCCGTGACCGGGCTGCTGCTCACCTTCTCGTCGATCTTCCTGCACGGCGGCGGCTACGAGTTCCTGGCGATCCTGCACATGGTGTCGGTGGTCTTCACCCTCATCTACATCCCGTTCGGGAAGTTCTTCCACATCGTCCAGCGGCCCGCCGCCGTCGGCATGCAGCTGTTCAAGTACACCTCCCGAACGAAGGACGAAGAGGTCCTCCTCTGCCGTCGCTGCCAGGAGCCCATCGACACCCCTCCCTATGTCGAGAACCTCCAGGGCACCATGCGCGATCTGAAACTCGGCTTCGACGCATGGACCGAGTACTGCCCCCGCTGCAAGCGCGTCCTGCGCGGCACCGCCTACCTCACCCACGTCAAGAAGGGCTTCAAGTGACACAGCAGCAGGCGGGGCAGCACCCCCTTCCGCTCGACCCCTCCATCGCCCCGCCCGGCACCCGCAACTTCCGCGACGCCGGAGGCATCCCCGCCGACCGCTGGCACGCCGACCAGAACGGCGAGACGCTCGTCCCCACCCACTGCTGCTTCTGCGGCGTGCAGTGCGGCATGTACCTCCGTGTCGACAAAGGCGGCAAGGTCTTCGGCGTCGAACCCCGCAACCACGACATCAACCGGATGCGGCTCTGCCCCAAGGGCATCAACGCCTACCAGCAGGTCAACCACCCCGACCGGCTCACCTCGCCCCTCATGCGGAGCAACCGCGACGAGCCCTTCCGGGAGGCGAGCTGGGAGGAGGCGCTCGACTTCACCGTCGCCGAGATCCGCCGCATCCAGGGCGAGTACGGCAACGACGCCTTCGGCCTGCTCGGCGGGGCCAGCCTCTACACGGAGAAGACGTATCTCGTCGGCAAGTTCGCCCGCGTGGCCCTGAAGTCCCGGCACGTCGACTACAACGGCCGCCTGTGCATGGTCTCCGCCGCCGGCGCCAACAAGCTGTCCTTCGGCATCGACCGGGCCGGCAACCCGTTCTCCGACATCCTCCTCACCGACTGCCTCCTCATCGCCGGCTCCAACGTCGGCGAATGCTTCCCCGTGATGACGCAGTACCTCTGGGGAGCCCGGGACCGTGGCGCCACCCTGATCGTCGTCGACCCGCGCGAGACGGCGATCGCCCGCACCGCCGACCTCCACGTCGCCCTCAAGCCCGGCACCGACTCCGCCTTCTTCAACGCCGTCCTGCACGTGATCGTCGCCGAGGGCCTCACCGACGAGACCTATCTCGCCGCGCACACCACCGGCTGGGACGAGGTGAAACGAACCGTCGAGGCCTACCCGCCCTCCCGCTCCGCCCTGATCTGCGGAGTGCCCGAGGAGCAGATCGTGCAGACCGCCCGGATGTTCGCCGGCGCCGGCAAGGCCATGGCGTGGCACGCGCGAGGCGTCGAGCACCACTCCCAGGGCGTCGAGAACTGCCTGACGATCATCAACCTGTGCGCCGCCACCGGGAACATCGGCAAACCAGGCGCCGGCTACGGGACGATCACCGGCCAGGGCAACGGTCAGGGCGGCCGCGAGCACGGCCAGAAGTCCGACCTGCTGCCCGGCGGGCGCTCGATCACGAACCCCGAGCACCGCCGCCAGATCTGCGAGATCTGGGGCATCGAGGAGTCCGAACTCCCGCCCGCCGGCACCTCCATGATGGAGATGGTCTGGCAGATGCAGCGCGAGGAGATCCGCGGCCTCATCGGCATCTGCAACAACCCCTTCGTCTCCCTCCCCAACTACGCGACCGTCAAGAACGGTTACGACACCCTTCAGTTCCACGCCCAGTTCGACTTCTTCCTCTCCGAGACCGCCGCCAACGCACACGTCGTCTTCCCCGTCACCGTCTGGGCCGAGGACGAAGGCGTGATGGCCAACGCCGAGGCCCGGGTCGTCAAGCACAACAAGGCCCAGGAACCACCCGCCGGGGTCCGCACCGACACCTGGGTGATCTGCGAGCTCGCCAAACGCCTCGGCGCCGGCGACAAGTTCGCCTTCCCCGACTCCCGCTCCGTCTTCGAGGAGCTCCGCATCGCCTCCGCCGGAACGGTCAACGACTACTACGGCATCACCTACGAACGCCTGGAGGAGACCGGCGGCATCGCCTGGCCCTGCCCCTCCACGGACCACCCGGGCACCCCCCGCCTCTTCGAGGACGGCAGGACCTACCACCCCGACGGCCTCATCCATATGCAGGTCGTCGAATGGCACCCGCCCATGGACCCGTACAGCGAGGAGTACCCCCTCTCGCTCACCACCGGCCGCACCGTCGCCCACTTCCTCTCCGGCAACCAGACCCGCCGCCTGGGCGCCCTCGTCGAACAGACCCCACGCCCCTGGGTCGAGGTCCACCCCTCCCACGGCTTCCGCAACGGCGACCCCGTCCGCGTCGTCACCCGTCGCGGCAGCGAGGTCTTCCCCGCGCTGGTCACCGAGGCGATCCGCCCCGACACCGTCTTCGTGCCGTACCACTGGCCGGTCCCCACGGCCGCCAACGCCCTGACCATCGACGCCCTCGACCCGCGCTCGAAGATCCCCGAGTACAAGGTCTGCGCCGCCCGGATCGAGGCCGCGGAACGGATCGACGAGGTCCCCGAGGCCCCGACCGCCCCCGGACACGTCGCCTACCCGGAGACCCAGGTCTCCCGCACCGACCCCCTGCCTCCCACGGCCCCCCAGGGCCGTGGCACCGCGGAGAGGAGCTGACGCCGCTCATGATGGGCCGCACGATCTTCATCGACCCCGGGCGCTGCATCGGATGCCAGGCGTGCGTCTCGGCCTGCCGTGAGTGCGACTCGCACCGCGGCAAGTCGATGATCCACCTCGACTACCCCGACGAGGGCCACTCCGTCGCCTCCCTCCCCACGGTCTGTATGCACTGCGAGGACCCGGTCGCGCCCTGCGCCGAGGTCTGCCCCGCCGACGCGATCCTCGTCACCGCCGACGGCGTGGTGCAGCAGGCGGACACCACCCGCTGCATCGGCTGCGCCAACTGCGTCAACGCCTGCCCCTTCGGTGTCCCGAAGATCGACCTCCAGGCGAAGCTGCAGATGAAGTGCAACCTCTGCTACGACCGCACCGCCTACGGCCTCGCCCCGATGTGCGCCACCGTCTGCCCCACCGGCGCCCTCTTCTACGGAACCCTCGACGAGCTCCGCGCCGAACGCCCCGGCGTCCAGGTCGCCGACTCGTTCACCTTCGGCACCACCACCGTCTCCACCGGGGTCGCGATGGTCGTGCCCGCCGACAAGGTCCAGTGGCCGGTCCCCGGAGGGCTGCCCGTCGTGGAGATCAACGGGGTGGATGTCCGATGAGCGTCACCGAACAGCCGCCCACCGAAGGCCCCGGAGCGGCCGACGCCGCCCAGGAAGCGCTGCACGATCGCATCGCGGCCGACTCGCTCACCACCCGGCGCGACTATCTGCGGATCGTCGCCACCGTCTCCGGCGGCCTCGCCATCGGCGGCATCGGCGTCGCCTCCGGCATCCTGCACCGCCACGGAGACACGGACGGGGCGCCCGAGGTGAAGAAGATCGCCGACCAGCTGCTGCCCGGCGAGTCCCTCGCCTTCCGCTACCCCGAGCAGGAGGACCGGGCGGTCGCGATCCGGCTGGAGGACGGCACCCTCGCCGGCTACTCGGCCGTCTGCACCCATCTCGCCTGTGCCGTGCTGTGGCGCAACGACCGGGGTAGCGAGGGCGAGCTGTACTGCCCGTGCCACGAAGGAGTCTTCGACGCCCGTACGGGAGAGGTGACCGCGGGCCCGCCACCGCGCGCGCTGCCCAAGGTGCTCCTGGTGGAGGAGTCAGACGGCAGCGTCTGGGCCGTCGGCACCACGCGCTCCGGAGAGAGCGTCCAGGAAGGCCTGTGCCGCCAGCTCGGCGCGGACCGGCCGGACCTGGCCGAACGCCTCGGCTGCCCCGGAGCCTCGGCGGGCGGAGCGGGGACGAGGAGTGAGCGGACATGACCGGCACGCCGTTCCCCCGCGACCCGGAGGCCCCCGATACCCCGGGGGACCGGCCCCCCGCCACCGACCACTCCCGGGCCCCCGCACCCGGGACCGAGCCGCCGCGCCCCGTGTACACGCCGGGCAGTGCGCAGCCGCGCCTGAACCGACCGGTCCACGAGCGATATCCCCAGATCCGGCCCACCAGCGGCTACGGGGACCCGCGGATCCGCCACACCGGACCCGGCCCCGGCGCCGGTAGCGAGCAGGAGCCCGAGCGCTCGTCGAAGCTGAGCGCGCGCCTCACCCTGGCGCTCACCGTCCTCATCGGCCAGCTGTGGGGTCTGACGATCGTGGTCGACGAGTGGATGGCGGGCGACACCGGCACGGCCTGGTGGGGCGCCGGCTTCCTGGTCCTGTCGTTCCTCGTCGTCCTCGGTCTCTGGCTGCTCGACCCGAAAGACCGCTGACCACAGCGGAGAGACCCGCTGATCGAGGCGGAAAAACCGCTGATCGAGGCGGTACGAGGCCCAATCACCGGCGTACCCTGGAGGTATGAGCACCGCCCCCGCCCACGGACCGCGAGACGCGAAGCAGCCCGGCACACAGCCCATCCCCGAGAACACCACGAAGCCGAAGCTGATCTTCGACGATCCACTGGACCAGCAGTCCGCGGACGATACGGACCGCGGGTGGGGCGAGCGGCCTCCCGGCGGTAGTGACAGCGCCGCCGATCTCGCGCGCTTCCTCGAAGAGAAGCCGCCGCACCACCTCTGATGCCGGTGCGAGTCGCCGGCTAGGGGGTGGGGTGCGTCCCCGCTCCGGCGCCCGAGTTCGGGACGCGCTGGGTGACCAGGTGGTCGCGGATCTCCTTGAGGACCTCCAGCTCGCTGACCTCCATGAGTTCCTGGACGCCGTCCCGGGCCTTCTCCGCGTCCGTCCGCCTGGCCAGGTACTTCGCCATGGGCAGGACCATCAGGAAGTAGACGACGGCCGCGGTGATCACGAAGCTCAGGGTGGCGCTGAGGACAAGACCCCACTCGATCTGGATGCCCTGCACCTCGCCGTTCACGACCGCGCAGGTCCCCTTCAGGCAGGACTTGTAGCCCTCCAGGTCCTTGGTGCCGAAGGCGCCGACCACCGGGCTGATGACACCTTTGACGACCGCGTTCACGATGTTGGTGAACGCGGCGCCGATGACGACCGCCACCGCCAGGTCGATCACGTTGCCGCGCATGAGGAAGGCCTTGAAGCCTGTCATCACGCTTTCCTTCTTCGGAGTCACAGGGGCGCCTTTCGTTCCGTGTGCAGTTGGCGGAGCCATTAGGCCGCGAACGACGCAGAAGCGTCCAATCCGTACACACGGAACGGTTACTTGACAGGCAGTCCGTGCGAATCAACACAGCGTCACCGCCAGTTGGGACGTGATACCCGCACCCGCCAGGGCCGTCGCCGTCGACCGTGGAACGGACAGGACGACCAGGGCCCCACCGTCGGGACGAGACTCAGCCGTGCGCGGGACTTCGGCCACGCGAGCGCCCGTGGCGACCACCCGGGCCGTACCGCCCCCGCCCATCGGCGAGTTGGGGGCGGCGATCACGTCGACCCGGTCGCCCGGGCGCAGCAGCCGCACGGTCGCCGCGTCCGCGATCCGTACCGGCGCCGACACCAGCCGCGCCGCGGCAGGCCGACGCTGCTCCTTCGCCGCCGGGCGCGCCGGCGGATCCGCGGACACCTCGCCTCCGCCCGCCACCGCAAGCGCGGCCGCGCTCATCGCGAGGACCACGGCCGGCGCCCGCCGTCGGCGCCGCAACACCCGCCGCAGCCGCTGCCGCCCGCCCCGCACCCGCAGGGGCTCGAACAGCGGGACACCGCACGTCTCGGGAACCGGGGAAAGGAAAGGAGCGGAGGAGGGGCCAAGGGGAGGGGAGGTCGTCATCACCGAACCGCCTGTCAGGAAGTCGAGCCCCCGGGCCGTCCGGAGAGCCGCTCCCACCATCCCGGCGGAGCGAACATCCCGCTCCAGCCTGTGGATCGGTCCGGAGCTGTGGACAACTTCCTCACCCGCCAAGGGGATTTACGGCAGCTCGATCCCCAGGTCCCACCCGTCGTGCGCGTGCGTACACAGGCAGTCCCGGTCCGCCGTGTCCGGCAGGGCGCCGACCGCGTCGAAGAGCACCTCACGCAGCCGCCCGACGTTCGCGCCGAACACCCGCAGCACCTCGGTGTGCGAGACCCCCTCGCCCGTCTCCGCGCCCGCGTCCAGGTCCGTGACCAGCGCCATCGAGGTGTAGCAGAGCCCCAGCTCCCGGGCGAGGATCGCCTCCGGGTGCCCGGTCATCCCCACCACCGACCAGCCGGCCGCCGCGTGCCAGCGGGACTCGGCCCGGGTCGAGAACCGCGGTCCCTCGACGACGACCATCGTGCCGCCGTCCACCGGCTCCCAGCCGCGCCCGCGGGCCGCCTTCAGGGCGACCCGCCGCCCGTCCGGGCAGTACGGGTCGGCGAAGGTGGTGTGCACGACGTTCGGCACGGCGCCGCCCCAGGCCTCCGGCAGCGGCTCCCCGTCGAAGTACGTCTGCGTCCGCGTCTTCGTGCGGTCCACCAGCTGATCCGGTACGAGCAGCGTCCCGGGGCCGTACTCCTCCTGCAGGCCGCCCACCGCACACGGCCCGAGCACCTGGCGTACGCCCACCGAGCGCAGCGCCCAGAGGTTGGCGCGGTAGTTGATCCGGTGCGGTGGCAAGGTGTGGCCGCGGCCGTGCCGGGGCAGGAACGCGACCTGCCGTCCCGCGATCTCGCCGAGGAAGAGGTTGTCGCTCGGCCTGCCGTACGGGGTGTCCACGGACACCTCCGTCACGTCCTCCAGGAAGGAGTAGAACCCCGAGCCGCCGATCACACCGATGTCCGCGTACGCCTTGGTCGCCATGGTCGTCAGATTAACTGCCTCCACAAGGCCACCCCCGTCAGAACGCCGCCCCCACAACGCGGCCCCTCGCAACGCCGCCCCCACAACGCCGAAAGCCCCACCGCGCACAGGCGGCAGGGCTCTCGCGAGAAACCTGGATCAGGCGGCCGAGCTGGAGGAGCTCGAGCTCGACGACGAGCTCGAGGCGGACGAGCTCGACGAAGCGGCCGGCTTCGCGTCCGAGGACGAGGACGCGGACGAGCCCGACGACGAGGACGCGGAGGAAGTCGTGGAGGACTTCGACGCGGCGGAGCTGCTGGACGACGAGCCGCGGCTGTCGTTCCGGTAGAAGCCGGATCCCTTGAAGACGATGCCGACCGCCGAGAACACCTTCTTCAGGCGTCCCTTGCAGCTGGGGCACTCGGTCAGCGCGTCATCGGTGAACTTCTGCACCGCCTCGAGGCCCTCGCCGCACTCGGTGCACTGGTACTGGTAGGTCGGCACTTGTCTTCCTCCTGGCACTCACACTCATCGAGTGCTAACGACGATCCATAGTGACGCATTCCGCGGGATCAGTCCACCGTCACCGGCACTCGGTGACCGATACCACGTGCCGTGACCCGCCCCGGCGCCCGGGGCGCCAGCCGCGAGCGCAGCGCGAGCAGGGTGGCCAGCGCGAGGGCGGTACCGACCAGCGGCACCAGGAATCCGGTGCTCGCGCCGTGCTCGTCGGCGAGCCGGCCGGCGACCGTCACGGCCGCCGCCTGGCCCAGCGCCACGGCGCCCGTGAGCCAGGTGAAGGCTTCGGTGCGGGCGGAGGCCGGGACCAGGGTCTCGACGATGGTGTAGCCGGTGATCAGGGCCGGGGCGATGCACAGACCCACGATCAGGCCGAGCGCGCCGAGCAGCACCACGGAGTGCGCGGACCAGAGCAGCGAGGCCGCCACGGTCAGTCCGGCGTAGCCCAGGATCAGGCGCTTGCGCGGGCCGATCTTCCAGGCGATGGCGCCGCACGCGATGCCCGCGAGCATGTTGCCGGCGGCGAAGATCCCGTAGAGCAGACCGTTGGCGCCGGGGTTGCCGATCTCCTCGGAGAACGCGGTCAGCGAGACCTGCATACCGCCGAAGACCGAGCCGATGCCCAGGAAGGCGATGGCCAGGACCCGGACGCCCGGGATGGACAGGGCGGAGACGCGCGGCTCGCCGGACGCGGCGGCCATGAGCCCGTGGGCGGGCTGGGTGCGCCGCTGGGCGGCGAAGAACAGGCCGCCGAAGAGCGTGAGCGCCGCCTCGGCGATCAGACCGGCCGCCGGGTGGACGCCGGTGCAGAGCGCGGTGGCGAGCACCGGGCCGACGACGAAGGTGAACTCGTCCGTGACCGACTCGAAGGCCGCGGCCGTCGGCATCAGCGGGGAGTTCTCCAGCTTCGCGGCCCAGCGGGCGCGGACCATGGGCCCGACCTGCGGGACGGAGGCACCGGCCGGTACGGCGGCGAGGAACAGGGCCCACATCGGGGCGCCGGCCAGGGCGAGCACCACGAGCAGGGAGACGGCGGCGGAGTGGATGAGCACGCCGGGGACCAGGACGGCGCGCTGGCCGAAGCGATCGGCGAGCTTGCCGCTCTGCGGGGCGAAGATCGCCATGGAGACGCCGGTGACGGCGGCGACCGCGCCCGCGCTGCCGTACGAGCCGGTGGTGTGCTGGACGAGCAGGACGATGCCGATCGTCAGCATCGCGAACGGCTGCCGGGCGGCGAAGCCGGGGAGCAGGAAGGACAGGGCTCCGGGGGTACGCAGGAGCTGTCCGTAGCCGGCGCGCTTGCCGTTCTTCGCGGCGCGCCTGCCCGTCTTCGCGGGTGCTTCGGGCGCTGCGGGAGCGACGGGGCCTTCGAGTACGGCAGAGCTTTCGGGCGCTGCGGACGCGTCAGGCCGCGGGTCGGTGACCGTGGACACCACGGTCCTTGCCTTTCTGCCGCCTGGTAGCGCGCCCCTGCACGGTGGTGCGGGCGCCGCCGAGAGCTGTCCTCATGCGCGGAACTGCGGTAGATACCGGGCCTCACTGCGGAGGGCGTCACGGCCGCCATACGGTCGCGCCAGCTCTGCGTCAGGCAGAGTTGGTTCGATCAAGTGTGCCTTCATGGTACAGGGAAGGGCGTCTTCCCGCCTGGGAAAACGCCCTTCGATTCGAATCGATGCCTGTGATTAACCGGACGTTCGCTTTCCGCCCGGTAGATGCGGACCGTGCCAGTGCCTGCGGCCCCGCTCGGAGACCGCCGTGGACCCGCCCGTCCCGAGCCACCCGGCCAGCTTTCCGCCCTGCCCGACGGCACGCAGCCGCCGCTCGGTGGCGTCCCGTACCGGGTCCGTCGCGACGACGAGCAGTTCGTCCCCGTGCCGCAGCACGGTCGCCGGACCGGGCACGAAGCTCGTCTCCTCCCGCACGACGAGGGTGACCGCGGCCCCGGCCGGGAGGCGCAGCTCCGCGACCTCCACGCCGTGCATCTTCGAGCCCTCCGGGATGGCGACGGACAGCAGATGTCCGCGCAGCCGCTCCAGTGGTGCCGATTCGACGCCGAGGTCGGCGGCCTCCGAGGAGTCGCCCAGCTTCAGGGCCCGCGCCAGCCAGGGCAGCGTCGGCCCCTGCACCAGCGTGTAGACCACGACGAGGACGAAGACGATGTTGAAGACCCGCTCGCTGCCCTCGATCCCGTAGACCATCGGGATCGTGGCGAGAATGATGGGGACGGCTCCGCGCAGGCCGGCCCAGGACATCAGGGCCTGTTCCTGCCAGGGGATGCGGAACGGCAGCAGGCTGACGAGGACCTCCATGGGCCGCGCCACCATCGTGAGGACCAGGCCGATGATCACCGCGGGCCAGAAGTCGTCGACCAGCTTGCTCGGAGTGACCAGCAGGCCGAGCAGGACGAACATGCCGATCTGGGCGATCCAGCCGAGCCCCTCGGCGAAGCCGCGGTTGGCCGGGGCGTGCGGCAGTTTCGCGTTGCCGAGGACCATCGCGGCCAGATAGACGGCGAGGAAGCCGGAGCCGTGGGCCAGGGCGCCCGCCGCGTAAGCGACCACCGCGATGGCCATGACGGCGATCGGGTAGAGGCCGGAGGCGGGCAGCGCCACATGGCGCAGGCCGAAGGAGCCGATGAAGCCGACCCCGAGGCCGATGGCGGCGCCGATGGCCAGTTCCATGGCGATGGTGCCGACCAGGACGTACCAGCTGTCGATGGGGCCCGCCGACGAGAAGGCGACGACGAGGATGACGACCGGGGCGTCGTTGAAGCCGGACTCGGCCTCCAGGACACCGGTCACCCGCGCGGGCAGCGGCACCTTGCGCAGGACGGAGAAGACGGCGGCGGCGTCCGTCGAGGAGACGACCGCGCCGATGATCAGCGCCTGCCGCCACTCCAGGCCCACCAGATAGTGGGCGGCCGCGGCCGTGATGCCCACGCTCACCGCGACGCCGACGGTCGACAGCACGACCGCCGCGGGCAACGCGGGTTTGATCTCCTTCCACTTCGTGCCCAGGCCACCTTCGGCGAGGATCACGACAAGTGCGGCGTAGCCGATCACCTGGGTCAGTTCGGCGTTGTCGAAGGCGACGTTGCCGATCCCGTCCTGCCCGATGGCGACCCCGATCCCGAGGTACAGGAGCAGGCTGGGGAGCCCGCTCCGGGACGAGATACGCACCGCCGCGACAGCGATGAGCAGCACGAGCGAGCAGATGAGCAGGAGTTCATTGAGCTGGTGGACAGTCAGCGGGCGATCCTTCCCCTCGCGTGCGGCCGGATCGTTCCTCCAGCAGCCGGTACTTCGTTACCTTACCTAATCTTTAACGCTTTCTTGACGCACTTCTGGCGCCTCTCCCGGTCTCTCCTCGATCATTCGTGCAGTCCGCTTATCGGCACCCCGTCCGGGCCGCCCGGACGCTGCGCCTAAGGTTGCTCCCGTACTCCAGGACCACCCTGCCCCTCGAAGGACAGAGATGCCCTCCAACACGACCGCGCCTCCCGCCAAGAAGAAGGGGCGACGTGCCCGCCTGATCGTCCTCGTCCTGGTCCTCGCACTGGTGGCGGGCGTCGGTTACGGCGGGTACTGGGGCGTCAGCACCGTCCGGGGCTCGTTCCCGCAGACCACGGGCGAACTCCGGCTCGACAAGCTCTCCGGCCAGGTCGAGGTCAAGCGCGACGCCTACGGGGTTCCGCAGATCTACGCGGACACCGAGGCCGACCTCTTCCGCGCCCAGGGCTTCGTCCAGGCCCAGGACCGCTTCTACGAGATGGACGTCCGCCGTCACATGACGTCGGGCCGGCTGTCCGAGATGTTCGGCAAGGACCAGGTCGACACCGACGCCTTCCTGCGCACCCTGGGCTGGCGGCAGGTTGCCCAGCAGGAGTACGACAAGGTCCTGTCGGCGGAGACGAAGAAGAACCTCCAGGCCTACGCCGAGGGCGTCAACGCCTATCTCAAGGACCGGGACCCCTCGGACATCTCGGTCGAGTACGCGGCACTGGCGTTCTCCAACGACTACGAGATCGAGCCCTGGACGCCCGTCGACTCGGTGGCCTGGCTCAAGGCGATGGCCTGGGACCTGCGCGGCAACATGCAGGACGAGATCGACCGCTCCCTGATGACCAGTCGGCTCAGCGCCGCGCAGATCAAGGAGCTGTACCCGCAGTACCCGTACGACCTGCACCAGCCGATCGTCGAGGGCGCGGGCAAGGGCGGCGGCAGCAACGACGCCGACGACGCGACCACCGGCACCGGCGCGAACGGCTCCACCGACGGCAGCGGTTCCAACAGCTCGACCAACGGCGGTGCGGACGGCGCCCTGGAGGGGATGCAGTCCCAGCTCGGCGCGCTCTCCGACGCGCTCGACGAGATCCCCGCGCTGCTCGGCCCCAACGGCAACGGCATCGGCTCGAACTCCTGGGTCGTCTCCGGGAGGTACACGACCTCCGGCAAGCCGCTGCTCGCCAACGACCCGCACCTCGCGCCGATGCTGCCGTCCCTCTGGTACCAGATGGGCCTGCACTGCCGCTCCGTCTCGGCGACCTGCCGCTACGACGTCGCCGGCTACACGTTCTCCGGTACGCCCGGCGTGATCATCGGCCACAACGACACCATCGCCTGGGGCCTCACCAACCTCGGTGCCGACGTCACCGACCTCTACCTGGAGAAGGTCGGGGACACGGGCTACCAGGTCGACGGCAAGGTCAAGCCGTTCACGACCCGCGACGAGGTCATCAAGATCGCGGGCGGCGGCAGCCGGAAGATCACCATCCGCTCGACCGGCAACGGCCCCCTCGTCTCCGACCGCTCCTCGGACCTGGAGAAGGTCGGCCAGAAGGCCCCCGTCGGCAACGCCGCCCCGGACCGCGGCACCGGCTACGCCGTCTCCCTCCGGTGGACGGCCCTGCAGCCCGGCAAGTCCATGGACGCGATCTTCGAGCTCAACCGCGCCCAGAACTTCAAGCAGTTCCGCGCCGCGGCCGAGCACTTCGAGGTCCCCTCCCAGAACCTGATCTACGCCGACGCCGAGAACATCGGCTACCAGGCGCCCGGCAAGATCCCGGTCCGCGCCAAGGGCCACAACGGCACCGTGCCCGCGCCGGGCTGGGACTCCTCGTACCGGTGGAAGGGCTACATCCCGTACGACGAGCTGCCGTACGAGGAGAACCCCGACCGCGGCTACATCGTCACCGCCAACCAGGCCGTCGTCGACGCCGACAAGTACCCCCACCTCCTTACGGAGGACTGGGGTTACGGCTCGCGCAGCCAGCGGATCAACGACCTCATCGAGTCGAAGACCAAGGACGGCGGAAAGATCTCGCCGGACGACATGCGGACCATGCAGATGGACAACCGCAGCGAGATCGCGACACTTCTCAATCCGCTCCTGCTGAAGATCGACATCTCGGACCCCTACGTCCGCGAGGCGCAGAAGCTGCTGGAGGGCTGGGACTACACCCAGGAGCCCGACTCGGCCGCCGCCGCGTACTTCAACGCGGTCTGGCGCAACGTCCTCAAGCTCGCCTTCGGCGACAAGCTGCCCAAGGAGCTGCGGGCCGAGGGCGACTGCATCAACGTCCGCCCGGCCGACTCCACCGGCCTTCCGGTCGACGAGCAGAACAAGCGGGTACGGGAGTGCGGCGAGCGCGACGGCGACACGGCGCAGCCGGACGGCGGCGACCGCTGGTACGAGGTGGTCCGCCCGCTCCTCAAGCAGGAGAACAGCGACTGGTGGAAGACCGACGCCAACCGCACCGACCAGGCCACCGAGAACCGTGACCAGCTGCTCGCCCGCGCCATGGAGGACGCCCGCTGGGAGCTGACTGCCAAGCTCGGCAAGGACGTCTCCACCTGGAGCTGGGGCCGGCTGCACCAGCTGACCCTGAAGAACCAGACCCTCGGCACCGCCGGACCGGGCTTCATCCAGTCGCTGCTCAACCGCGGCCCCTGGAACCTGGGCGGCGGCGAGGCGGCGGTGAACGCGACCGGCTGGAACGCGGCCGGCGGCTACGACGTCGTCTGGGTCCCGTCGATGCGCATGGTCGTCAACGTCGGCGACTGGGACAGGTCGCGCTGGATAAACCTGTCCGGCGCCTCGGGGCATGCGTACCACTCGCACTACACCGACCAGACCGACGCGTGGGCCAAGGGCGAGCTGCTCGACTGGTCCTTCGGCAAGGCGGCGGTCGACGCCTCGACGAAGGAGACGCTGACCCTCAAGCCGTAGAAGGCTTCAGGGGCGCTCGAAGCGCCTGATCCCCTCCGGGGTCACCACCGCGTGCACGGGGTGGTCGTGCGGTTCCTCAGGGACCCGGGCGACCACCTCGTTCGCGTAGAGGAGCACCACCAGGGACGGATGGGCGTCCGCCCGTGCGAGTCGGGCGAGCACGCGGTCGTACGAGCCGCCGCCCCTGCCCAGGCGCATCCCGCGCTCGTCGACCGCGAGGCCGGGCAAAAGCACCACGTCGGCCTCGCACACCGCCTCCGGCCCCAGTCGCGGACCCGTCGGCTCCAGCAGACCCCGGCCCGCCTTCGCCAGGCTCTCCGCGCCCTCGTACTCGCCCCAGTCCAGGTCGTTGTCGGGCAGCAGCACCGGCAGCAGGACGCGGACGCCACGCCCGCGCAGGACGTCGAGCAACGCGCGCGTGCCGGGCTCGCGGCCCACCGACACATAGGCGGCGACGGTCGACGCCTCCGCCAACTCGGCCAGTTCTCGCGCACCCCGCGCGAACAGCCCGCCGGAGGATTCGGCATCATGAGTGGTCAGCTGGGCGCGGGCGGCGAGCAGATGGCGGCGCAGGGCGGCCTTTTCGGACGTATCGCCCGTCACAGGGAACTCACGTGATGTCACGAACCTCTCGTATCCCTCTTTACCCACGGGAAACCAATGGGAGGCCCATCTTCCTCTCATTTCGAACAGCTATCATGCGCCCATGACTCAGTCCCCCACCAGGATCAGCAAGGCTGTCATCCCGGCCGCCGGTCTTGGCACGCGCTTCCTTCCGGCCACCAAGGCCACGCCGAAGGAGATGCTCCCGGTCGTCGACAAGCCCGCGATCCAGTACGTCGTCGAGGAAGCGGTCACCGCCGGCCTCTCCGACGTCCTCATGATCACCGGTCGTAACAAGCGTCCCCTCGAGGACCACTTCGACCGGAACTATGAGCTGGAGGAGGCACTGACCCGCAAGGGGGACGCGGAGCGCCTCTCCAAGGTCCAGGAGTCCAACGACCTCGCGACCATGCACTACGTGCGCCAGGGCGACCCGCGCGGTCTCGGGCACGCCGTGCTCTGCGCGGCCCCGCACGTCGGTGACCAGCCCTTCGCCGTCCTGCTCGGCGACGACCTCATCGACCCGCGCGACCCGCTGCTCTCCCGGATGGTGGAGATCCAGGAGCGGGAGGGCGGCAGCGTGATCGCGCTGATGGAGGTCGAGCCCTCGCAGATCCACCTCTACGGCTGCGCCGCCGTCGAGGCGACCATCGACTCGGACGTCGTGAAGGTGACGGACCTCGTCGAGAAGCCGTCCCCGGCCGAGGCGCCCAGCAGCTACGCGATCATCGGCCGCTATGTGCTCGACCCCGCCGTCTTCGGGATAATCCGTGAGACCGAGCCGGGCCGCGGCGGCGAGATCCAGCTGACCGACGCCCTGCAGAAGCTCGCCAAGGACGAGAAGATCGGCGGCCCGGTCCACGGTGTCGTCTTCAAGGGCCGGCGCTATGACACCGGTGACCGCGGCGACTATCTCCGTGCCATTGTCAGACTCGCGTGCGAACGTGATGACCTGGGCCCGGACTTCCGGACCTGGCTTCGCAGTTACGTCACCGAGGAGATGTAGCCACTTGAGCAGCAGTGCGGCACCGGAGTCCGGCGATCTGTCCGGCGATGCGTCCGCCGATCCCTGCGCGGGTCCCTCCCGTGACCTGTGGTCGGTGGACGAGCACCTCGACGACATCCTGGCGGCGGTCTCCCCGCTCGAACCCATCGAGCTGCAACTGCCGGAGGCCCAGGGCTGCGTCCTCGTCGAGGACGTCACGGTGCCGGTCGCACTGCCCCCGTTCGACAACAGCTCCATGGACGGCTACGCGGTCCGGGTCGCCGATGTGGCCGGTGCCACCGACGAGTTCCCGGCCGTCCTGACCGTCATCGGAGACGTGGCCGCCGGCGCCGACGGCCTGCCCGTCGTCGGCCCCGGCCAGGCCGCCCGGATCATGACGGGCGCCCCGCTGCCGCCCGGCGCCGAAGCCGTCGTCCCGGTCGAATGGACCGACGGCGGTACGGGCGAGGGCGCGGCGAGCGGGATGCGCGCCGCCAGCGCCGCGCCCGAGGCCGCCGGCGGGGAGGTCCGCGTCCACCGGCCCGCCGAGGCCCGCGCGCACGTCCGCGCACGCGGCAGCGACGTCCAGGCCGGTGACCTGGCCCTGGAGGCCGGGACGGTCCTCGGGCCGCCTCAGATCGGGCTGCTCGCCGCGATCGGCCGCGCCACGGTGCGGGTGCGCCCGCGCCCGCGCGTCGTCGTGCTCTCCACCGGCAGCGAACTGGTCCAGCCCGGCGAGGAGTTGGGTGAGGGCCAGATCTACGACTCCAACAGCTTCGCGCTGGCCGCCGCCGCGCGCGACGCCGGAGCGATCGCCTACCGGGTCGGCGCCGTCGCCGACGACGCCGACACGCTCCGGGCCACCATCGAGGACCAGCTGATCCGCGCCGACCTGCTCGTGACCACGGGCGGGGTCAGCGTGGGCGCGTACGACGTGGTCAAGGAGACGCTGACCGCCGACGGACGGGTCGACTTCCGCAAGCTGGCCATGCAGCCGGGCAAGCCGCAGGGCTTCGGGACGATCGGCCCCGAGCACACCCCGCTGCTCGCCCTGCCGGGCAACCCGGTCTCCTCGTACGTCTCCTTCGAGCTCTTCGTGCGGCCCGCGATCCGGGCCCTGATGGGCCTCGACGATCTCCACCGCCCCCGGGTCCGCGCCGTGCTCAAGGCCGACAAGGCGCTCTCGTCCCCGGCCGGCCGCCGCCAGTTCCTGCGTGGGACGTACGACGCCGAGTCCGGCACCGTCACTCCGGTGGGCGGAGCGGGCTCCCATCTGATCGCGGCGCTCGCGCACGCGAACGCCCTGCTCGTCGTCCCTGAAGAGGCCACGGGCATGGAGCCGGGGCACGAGCTGGACGTGGTCCTCCTCGGCTGAGGAGGCCCTGGTGGCGGTACCGTGGCGTCCCACACAGCGACCGGGAGTGTCACGGCCATGAGCACGCAGCAAGGACTCACCCACATCGACGAGGCGGGTGCGGCCCGCATGGTCGACGTCTCCGCGAAGGACGTCACGGCGCGGACCGCACGGGCCAGCGGCCGCGTCCTCGTCTCGCCGCGCGTGATCGAGCTGCTTCGGGGCGAGGGCGTACCGAAGGGCGACGCGCTCGCCACCGCCCGGATCGCAGGGATCATGGGCGCGAAGAAGACCCCTGACCTCATTCCGCTCTGCCACCCGCTGGCCGTCTCGGGCGTGACGCTCGACCTCACGGTCGCGGACGACGCGGTGGAGATCCTGGCGACCGTGAAGACCACGGACCGCACGGGCGTGGAGATGGAGGCCCTGACGGCGGTCTCGGTGGCCGCGCTGACGGTCGTCGACATGATCAAGGCGGTCGACAAGGGCGCGGTCATCTCCGACGTACGGGTGGAGGAGAAGACGGGCGGCAAGTCGGGCGACTGGACCCGGGAAGGGGCCGAGTCGTGACGCGCGGCGGCCGGGTGACCGGGGCGCACGCCCACGAGGAGCACGCCCACGAGGGGCACGCCCCGGCGGCGGGCACGGACCTCGGCGGCGCCCTCACCGCCCCGTACTCCGCCCTCGTCGTCACCGCCTCCAACCGGGCGGCGGCCGGCGTCTACGAGGACAAGGGCGGCCCGCTGCTCGCCGAAGGGCTGGCCCGCATGGGCTTCGCCGTGGACGGCCCGCAGGTCGTCCCGGACGGCGCGCCGGTCGAGGCCGCGCTCCGGGCCGGGGTCGAGGCCGGGTACGACGTCATCCTCACCACGGGCGGCACCGGCATCTCGCCCACCGACAGGACCCCCGAGGTCACCCGCCGGGTCCTCGACCACGAGATTCCCGGCATCCCCGAGGCGATCCGCGCCTACGGCCGCGAGAAGGTGCCGACCGCCGCGCTCTCCCGGGGCCTCGCCGGTGTCGCGCGCGGGACCGTGATCGTGAACCTGCCGGGCTCCTCGGGCGGTGTCCGCGACGGCGTCGCCGTACTGGAACCGCTCCTGCGGCACGCGGTCGACCAGGTCCGCGGCGGCGACCACCCGAGACCGTCATGATCCCGTCCTGGCCTGTGGTCCTCTCGGACGGAGACGTCGTGCTCCGCCCGATAAAGATGCGTGACCAGAAGGTCTGGCGCGAGGTCAACCGGCGCAACCGCGACTGGCTGCGCCCGTGGGAGGCGACGGTTCCGCCGCCGGCCCCGGGCGGTCCGGTCGCGCAGCGGCCTACGTACCGGCAGATGGTCCGCCATCTGCGGGCCGAGGCGAACGCCGGCCGGATGCTGCCCTTCGTGATCGAGTACCGGGGCGAGCTCGTCGGTCAGTTGACCGTGGCCGGGATCACCTGGGGCTCGATGTGCTCGGGCCATGTCGGCTACTGGGTGGACAGCGCGGTGGCCGGCCGCGGCGTCATGCCGACGGCGGTCGCGCTCGCCGTGGACCACTGCTTCCGTTCGGTCGGACTGCACCGGATGGAAGTCTGCATTCGGCCCGAGAACGGTCCCTCGCGACGGGTCGTGGAGAAATTGGGATTCCGGGAGGAAGGGCTCCGGCCGCGCTACCTCCACATCGACGGGGCGTGGCGGGACCATCTCGTCTTCGCGCTCACCGCCGAGGAAGTACCCGAGGGGCTGCTGCGCCGCTGGCACCAGGCACGTCCCTCCCACCCCGCGCAATGAAATAAGTGTTCGAATTCAATCAGCAGTTGATCCTCAATCGATCTGAACAATCACAAAAAAGTTCAGTGATATCAGCCAGATCGTGCGACACACCGGGCCAATTGGCCGATGCCCGTAACGGAACCCCTCTACGGTATGAGGCGTGAGCAGCAGCGGCCTCATCTACGCAGTCATCGTCGGGGCCTGGGCCGCCTACTTGGTACCGATGTGGCTCCGCAGGCAGGACGAGCTCAACGAGGCCCGTCCGACGGAACGCTTCAGCACCGCCATCCGGCTCCTGTCCGGACGGGCGGGAATGGAGCGCCGATACGCCAAGGAGCTGAAGGGCCGGGACCGTAGGGCGGACGACGCGGAGCCCGACGCGGACCCGGACGTCGAGACGGAGCATCTCAGCTCGGTCGACGTCCGGGCCTTCTCCGCGCCCGCGGCCAGGACGGAAGCCCGCCTGGAGATCCCGGAACCGGCACCCGCCCCGGCACCCGCCGCCGCGCGCAGGCCCTCCAAGGCGGCCGCCGAGCGCGCCCGCCGCGGCAAGGTCCTCGCCAGGCGCCGACGCACCACGGTCGTCCTCTTCCTCGCCTTCACCCTCGCCGCGGTCGTCGCCGCGGTCGGCGGCCTCGCATTCCTGTGGGCCCCGGCGGTCCCCGCGGTGCTCCTGAGCGCGTACATCGTGCATCTGCGAACGACGGAACGCCGACGCTTCGTGTACGTGATGGACCGCCGCCGCGCCGAGGCGGCGGCGGCACGCCTGCGCGAGAGCCGGCCGCAGCGACGGCAGCCGGTGCCGAACGCCGACGACGAGCCTGCCCGCCCGGAACCCGAACCGGCACCCTCGGTCTCCCCGCAGGAGGCCGGCCGCCGCGCGCTCGTCGAGCAGACGGACCACGCGGAGTGGGTGGACCAGCAGCGCGAGCGCGGCCCGGCCCGCGGCGACAGCTGGGACCCCGTCCCGGTCCCGCTCCCCACCTACGTCACCGCCCCCGTCGCCCCACGGGCGACGAGCGGCGTCGACATCACGGACCCGGAGACCTGGAGCTCGGCCCGCTCCTCCACGGCGGCGGACCCGACCCCGACCCCGGCACCGTCCCCGACCCCGGCGCCCGCCCCGCGCCAGCGCACGAACCAGCCGCGCCGCCAGCGCGACCACGGCCGCACCCCGCTCTTCGACCAGTACGCGGACGACGACCGCCCCCGCGCGGCCAACGAATGACCCTCGGCCGCGGGGCCCTCGGGCCCCTCGGCTGACCTGCGGGGGAACGGATTTCCTTGCACCCCGATCGGGATGCTAATGTTTCACACGTCGCAAGGGCCTGTGGCGCAGTCTGGTAGCGCACCTCGTTCGCATCGAGGGGGTCTGGGGTTCAAATCCCCACAGGTCCACAAGCGCAGGACGAGATCCCGTCCGATCGAAAGATCGGGCGGGATCTCGTCGTTTCCGGGCACGTCGCTTCCGCGGGCGCGCAGGAATCACCGACTGTGGTCCAGGACGAGCTCCCGGAGCTCCTCGGCGGAGTCGGTGGCGAGCCGGTAGATGCCCTGAACACTCGCCGACCTCATCAGCCGCCCGTCCTCGACGTGCTTGAGCCTGCGCTCGCCCCGGCGGGACGTGAACGTCAGCCGCCCCAGCAGATCGGCGGGGACGACCGTGTCGAACGCGAGGGGAGAACCGGGCGGCCCGAGCAGCACTTCGGTGACCCCGCCGCCCGCCTTCAGCGGCCTCCAGTCCAGGAGCTTCGCGTAGTCCTCGTCGGCGAGCTCCGCCCCCGCGTCCTCGTACGGGATGATCCGCGACACCTCCATGGCGCCCAGCACATGGAGGCGGGTACGGAAGGCGCGGACGGGATGGATCGTGTCACCGGGCCGCACGCCCGCCCGCTCGAAGCTGGGCAGCGACTGGTGCGGGCCGCCGAACAACATCGTCAGGCGCAGGCCGGCGTAGCCGGAGCGCTCAAGGAACCGGCACAGATCGTTGGTCCACAGCGTGGTGTAGAAGTTCGGCACGGCAGAACCGTAGACGCCCCCCGCCGACAGCCGGCCCCCGGCAGCGGTGCGATGCCGTCCCAACGTTCCATCCCGCGTTCTGGGTTGGAGCGTTCCCGCAGGTCAGATGGGGTGGAACGTCCCAACGTCCCGTACCGGCGGTGAGAGCTGGTGGTCGTGGCGGACGCGGCGGCAGGGTGTGGACCAGGCCGCCGGACGAGGCGGTCGGCCACCACCTACGGGGAGTTCACATGCGTACGTTCCGCATCCGCACCACCGTCCTTGCCGCCACCACCGCCGCGCTCGCCCTCGCACTCACCGCCTGCGGCGGGGCGGACGACGCCGGCACGAAGGACAAGAAGGCCGCCGCGTCGGTCTCACAGGTCACGCCCGGCACCGGTCAGGACGGCCGGACGAGCACCGGCGGCACCGGCACCACGGGCGGCACCGGCACCTCGGGTGGCACCGGCACCTCGGGTGGGGACGCGTCGAGCCCGGCGACGTCCGCCGCGCAGCCCGGCTCCAAGAAGAACGACGGCAGGACCCCGGCCTGCACCGCCGACGACGTGAAGGTCTCCGCGGTGAAGCAGGACGGCGTACCCACCACACACATCACCCTGACCGCCACGAACGTCTCGGGCCGCTCCTGCACCCTGCTCCAGTACCCGCTGATCGCGTTCGGCGACATCCAGACGGCGAAGGACGTCCCGTCCGTCCCCAAGAGCAAGCCGGGCACGCCCGTCGTCCTGTCCGCCGGCGCTCCGGCCTACGCCGCCGTGCGCATCAACAACGGTGGAGTCGACGAGGAGAACCGCGCCGTGACGTCGTTCAGCGTGAACCTCTTCGCCAAGGACGGCCCGGCCGAGGGCAGCAAGGTGGTCGAGGCCCCCGCCGGCGGCATCGCCGTCGACGACGCGGTCGCCAGGACCGGTTACTGGACGCACGAGCTGCGCAACGGCGCCGACGAGTTCTGATCCCTCGCGCTCTCCGGTGTCCGAGGGCGAGGGTGGCCGCGGCGACGCGGCCACCCTCGCCGTCGTCAGGTGCGGGCGATCCACCGCTGGAGCGCGATGTGGGTGAAGTCGTCGAGCGTGCACAGCGCCTCGATCGCGTCGAGGTCGCCGGGCAGCGGGGCGATGCCCGCCGTGGTGAGCGCGGCGTGCAGCTCCAGCCGGCGTCGGTCCGCCGGCTCCAGAACCACGGGGAGCCGCGTGCCGGCCGCGGGCGCCGGCAGCGGGTAGTCCCCGGGCTCCAGGAAGCCGTGGGCGATGTGCGTCCGCGTGTCCGTCTCCTCGGGAAGGTCGTCGAGGAACGCGGCGGGGAAGCGGTAGGGGTCGAGGTCCGCCATTACGGTCGGGGCCGCGGTGAAAGACTGGAGTGCAGTCATGAGTTCCTCCTC
Organism: Streptomyces sp. NBC_01353; assembly: GCF_036237275.1. Lineage (GTDB taxonomy): Bacteria > Actinomycetota > Actinomycetes > Streptomycetales > Streptomycetaceae > Streptomyces. The sequence continues at coordinate 5,084,635 of NZ_CP108352.1, forward strand.
GGTTGTCCTGCCACTGCCGACGAGGACTACGGCCGAGCCGCGGTCAGTTGCGATTCCCGCACCGGACCACCCGTTTGCCGTCAATCCCATCTCGTCACACAAGCGAGAGTCCGCGGCCCCCGGCGGAGGAGTGCGCCGGGGGCCGCGGCAGGGGTGTCGGGAAAGGTGTCAGGACGCCTGGGCCCGGTCGTACAGGGCCTTCGCGTCATTGCCGAAGTACGGGCCGAACATGCGGTTGGGCAGGAAGGTGTAGCCGAAGCTGTTCACCGAGACCTGGAGGCCCGTGCCCGTGGCCTCGCTGAAGCCGGAGAACCAGGGGCCGCCGCTGGAGCCGCCCGTCATGTTGCAGCCGAGGCTGTGGTCCTGGGAGAAGAGGAAGTCCTTGGAGGAGTTCCCCGCGCAGTGGATCAGCTTCGAGCCGTCGTACGGGGAGGCGGCCGGGAAGCCGAAGGCGTACATCGGCTTGTTGTAGCCGCCGTTGAACTGGATGCCCTGGGCGCCGGTCACCGACGTCAGCTTCTGGCCGTTCAGCGGCGCCACGACCGCCGCGCCGACGTCGTAGTTGATGTCCTCGCTCGCCTCCCACTGCGGGGTCGTGAGCGTCTTCGTCGCCGCCCACTGGCCGTACGGGGCGTTGCCGTTGTCGTAGGCCGGGACGAACACCCAGTTCGTGTGCCACGAGCCCTGGTACTTCACGCAGTGGCCGGCCGTGATGACCGTGCTCTGGTTCTGGCTGGTGACCGCGTTGCCGGAACAGGAGGCCGTACGGCCCTGGAAGGTGAAGAACACCCGGCCCGAGGTCTTCACGACCGCGCCGCCGCCCGTCCAGGGGCCGCCCGGCTGCGGGAAGGCCGTCGGGGCGACGGAGGTCGGGGCGATCGTCGTCGGGGCGGACGAGCGGGCGACCTGCTTGAGGGACTTGAGCGCTCCGGGGGCGACCTCGAGGTCCAGCGGGGTCGCCGAGCGCATCCGCTCGGCGGTCCAGAAGGCGGGCTTCTCCGCCGCTTGCGCCGAGGTCGCGGTCAGAGCTCCGGTCAGCAGCGCTCCGACCGACAACAGGACAGCAGCGACTGTGCGATGGCGTCTCACGCATGTCTCCTTCTGCCGAGGCAGGTGGGGGATGAGAACGGTGCGGATCGACGTGCGTGAGGAAGCGTGCCAGATACTGAGATGAATTGTCAGGGGCGCGTCACTAAATCGGCTCGGAGGTGTCAGCCCTCGTCGCTCGCGACCAGGGGCTTCGCGAAGCAGCGGCTGCTCTTGTACCCCCGGTAGTGGCCGAACTTCGCGCACAGCTCGTAGCCGCTGCTGGCGTACAGCGCGATCGCCTCCGGCTGCGCCGTGCCCGTCTCCAGGACCATGCGGGTGCGACCCGCCGCGCGCGCGTCCTCCTCGAGAGCCGCCAGGATGCGGCGTGCCAGCCCCAGACCGCGCGCCTCGGGGACCACGTACATCCGCTTGAGCTCGGCGTCGCCGTCCGAGTAGCCCTCGTCGTTCTCGTCCTGGGTGCGCCAGCCGCCGGTCGCGACGGGGCGGCCCTCGGAGTCGTACGCGAGAAGGTAGAGGCCGAGCGGCGGTACGAACATCCCGGCGTCCAGCGGTGTGACATCGCCCTCGTCGCCGTAGCGGGCGGCGTACTCCAGCTGGACGGCGTCGTTGAGTTTGACGGCGTCAGGGTGGTCGTAGGGAGTCGAGCGTATGTCCATGCGGATCATCGTACATCTATGCATGGTCACTCGGTCGGTATTCTCCCCGGATGCTCACTGTGACGTCCGTCAATGTCAATGGTCTTCGTGCCGCCGCCAAGAAGGGCTTCGTGGAGTGGCTCGCCGGCACCTCCGCCGACGCCGTCTGTCTGCAGGAGGTGCGTGCCGAGGAAGCCCAGCTCCCGGACGAGGTCCGCGCGCCCGAGGGCTGGTTCACCGCGCACGCGCCCGCCGCCGCCAAGGGGCGCGCGGGTGTCTCCCTCTACACCCGGCGTGAGCCCGACTCGGTGCGGGTCGGCTTCGGGTCGAGCGAATTCGACGGCAGTGGCCGGTACATCGAGGCGGACCTGCCCGGTGTCACCGTCGCCAGCCTCTACCTGCCCTCCGGCGAGGTCGGCACCGATCGGCAGGACGAGAAGGTCCGCTTCATGGACGAGTTCCTGCCGTACCTGAAGGAGCTCAAGGAGCGCTCCGCCGCCGACGGCCGTGAGGTCGTCGTCTGCGGTGACTGGAACATCGCCCATCGCGAGGCCGACCTCAAGAACTGGAAGACCAACCAGAAGAACTCGGGCTTCCTGCCCGAGGAGCGCGCCTGGCTGAGTCGCGTCTTCGACGAGGCGGAGTACGTCGACGTCGTCCGTGCCCTCCACCCGGACCAGGACGGGCCGTACTCGTGGTGGTCGTACCGCGGACGCGCCTTCGACAACGACAGCGGCTGGCGCATCGACTACCAGGTCGCGACGCCGGGCCTGGCCGCCAAGGCCGTCAAGGCGTACGTCGAGCGGGCCGCCACGCACGCGGAGCGGTGGAGCGACCACGCGCCGGTGACGGCGGTCTACGAGCTGTAGGGGAGTCGAAGGGGGGCGCCCCGGGGCGTCCCCCTCTGTTCACGACGGTTCGCGCAGGCGGCGGTCCATGGCCATCGAGAGCTCCGCCTCCACCACGCTCTTCGCGAGCGGACGCAGCCGCTGGAGATCCTTCTCGTCCGCGTGCTCGCGCAGCAGGTCCGTGAAGAGCCCCGCCAGTGCGTCCGCGTGTTCGCGCACCGCCCGGCCCGCCTCCAGGACCGCGGAGAGCGGGACGCCTTCCTTCACCAGGGCCGCGGAGACGTCGAGCAGCCGGCGGCTGATGTGGACGATCGCGTCGCCGTCGGTGGCGAGGTATCCGAGGTCGAGGGCGGCCAGCAGGTTCTCCGGGGTGACCTCGCCGGCGAAGTAGTCGGCCAGTTCCTGCGGGGTGAGCCGGATCGGCTCCTCCTCGGTGGGTTCGCCGAGGCCGAGGACCTCGCTGACGTCCTTGCCGCTCTCGAAGGCGGTGTTGAGGTCGGCGATGCCGTTGAGGGTGTGGCCGCGTTCGAGTAGGGCCGCGATCGTCCGGAGCTTGGCCAGGTGGTGGTCGTCGTACCAGGCGATGCGACCCTCGCGCCGGGGTGGTGCGATCAGTCCGCGCTCGCGGTAGAAGCGCAGGGTGCGCACGGTGATGCCGGCCGCCGCCGCGAGCTCGTCCATCCGGTACTCGCGTATGCCGGCGGCCCGACCCGCCTGGTCCGTCACCTGATCCGATCGTTCTGCCACGCCCGCCAGCCTATGTTGTACCGCCGGTAACTTTCCCGTGCCCAACCCCTATCGCTCGGTATGGCGCTGCTCTACAGTCCCGACTGTGCCAGTGATTGCTGGCGGAATCTTGGCCGGGCGCACGGGAGGCGGCATGGCGAAGCACGAGCACGTACGAGTGGCGGTGATCGGATCGGGGTTCGGCGGACTCGGGGCCGCCGTCCGGCTGCGCCGCGAGGGGATCACCGACTTCGTCGTCCTGGAGCGGGCCGACTCCGTGGGCGGCACCTGGCGCGACAACAGCTATCCCGGCTGCGCCTGCGACGTGCCGTCCCATCTCTACTCCTTCTCCTTCGCGCCCAACCCCGACTGGCCCCGCACCTTCTCCGGGCAGCGCCACATCCGCGCGTATCTGGAGCACGTCACCGACACCTTCCGGCTCCGCCCCCATCTGCGGCTGAACCACGAGGTGCCGCTGATGCGCTGGGACGCCGAGGAGCTGCGCTGGCACATCGAGACCAACCAGGGCTCCCTCACCGCCGATGTGATCGTCTCCGCGACCGGGCCGCTCTCCGACCCGAAGATCCCCGACATCCCCGGCCTGGCCGACTTCCCCGGCAAGGTCTTCCACTCCGCGCGGTGGGACCACGACTACGACCTCACCGGCAAGCGCGTCGCCATGGTCGGCACCGGCGCCTCCGCCATCCAGATCGTGCCCGCGATCCAGCCGCAGGTCGGGAAGCTGACGCTGTTCCAGCGCACCCCGCCGTGGGTCATGCCGCGCATGGACCGCGCCATCAGCGGAGCCGAGCGCTGGCTCCACCGCACGCTCCCCTTCACCGGGACCGCGCGCCGCGGGCTGCTCTGGGGCATCCGCGAGCTCCAGGTCAGCGCGTTCACCAAGCGCCCGGGCGAGCTGGGGCTCGTCGAATCGCTCGCCAAGGCCAACATGGCCAAGGCGATCAAGGACCCGGCGCTGCGGGCCAAGCTGACCCCCTCGTACCGCATCGGCTGCAAGCGCATCCTGCTGTCCAACGCGTACTATCCGGCGCTCGCCCAGCCCAATGTGGACGTCGTCGCCTCCGGGCTGCGCGAGGTCCGGGGCTCGACCGTCGTCGCGGCCGACGGCAGCGAGACCGAGGTCGACGCGATCGTGTTCGGTACGGGATTCCATGTCACCGACATGCCGATCGCCGAGCGGGTCGTCGGCGCGGACGGCTGCACGCTCGCCGAGGCGTGGAAGGACGGGGTGCAGTCGCTGCGCGGCGCGACCGTCGACGGCTTCCCCAACTGGATGACGATCATCGGACCCAACACGGGCCTCGGGAACTCCTCCATGATCCTGATGATCGAGTCCCAGCTGAACTACATGGCCGACTATCTGCGCCAGTTGAACGTGCTCGGAGGGCGCGCCGCCCTCGCCGCCCGGCCGTCCGCGGTCGGGGCCTGGAACCGCAAGGTGCAGGACCGGATGGAGCGGACCGTGTGGAAGTCGGGCGGCTGCGACAGCTGGTACCTGGACGCCAACGGCCGCAACACCACGCTGTGGCCGGGCACGACAGCTGAGTTCCGGCGCGAGACGCGCCAGATCGACCTCGCGGAGTACGAGGTGCTGCGGCCGGACGTCGCCGAGGCCGCGCCCCCGAAGCGCCCTGCCCGCAAGAAGGAGACCGTGAAGTGAGCCGCCTGACCCGATCCGGTACGTCCCGTACCGCCCCGCTCCCGCACCCGCACGAGGTGATCGCCGTCTCCGCGGACGGCGCCCGCATCCATGTCGAGGTGTACGGCTCCGAGGGTGCCCCGGCCGTGGTCCTGGCCCATGGCTGGACCTGCTCCATCGCCTTCTGGGCCGAGCAGATCCGCGACCTCGCCGGTGACCACCGGGTCATCGTCTACGACCAGCGCGGTCACGGCCGCAGCCCCGCCCCGGCCGGCGACTCCGGCCACTCCACGCGGGCGCTCGCCGACGACCTCGAAGCGGTCCTCTCCGCCACGCTCGCCCCCGGCGAGAAGGCGGTCCTGGCCGGGCACTCGATGGGCGGCATGACGATCATGGCGGCCGCCGCGCGCCCCGCGTTCAGGGAGCACGCCGCCGCCGCGCTGCTCTGCTCCACGGGCCCGTCCCGGCTCGCGGCCGAGTCCCTCGTCGTACCCATGCGGCCGGGCGGGCTGCGGACCCGGCTGACCAGGGCGATCCTGGGAGCGAGGGCACCGCTCGGACCGGTCACGCCCGTGTCGAAGAAGATCCTCCGGTACGCCACGATGGGCCCGGGTTCGGCGCCCGAGCGGGTCGACGCCTGCGCCCGGATCGTGCACGCCTGCCCGCGCCTCTCACGGGTGGCCTGGTCGCATGTGCTCGCGGAGCTCGATCTCGAAGCGGGTGTACGGGAGTTGGAGCTGCCGGTGGCCGTGCTCGTGGGCACGGCGGACCGGCTCACCCCGCCCGTGCACTCCCGCTCCATGGTCGCCGCCCTGCCGCAGTGCGTGGGGCTCGACGAGCTGGCGGGGATGGGCCACATGACGCCGGTCGAGGCCCCGGAAGCCGTCACCGCGCGCATCAGGGACCTCGTGACCACGTACGTCGCGACCACGCCTGTCGAGCAGAAGCAGAAGCAGGTGCAGCAGCAGGGGCAGAAGCAGAAGGAGGACGCATGAGCAGGGTCAGCCTCGAAGGACAGGTCGCGGTCGTCACCGGAGCGGCCCGCGGCGTCGGTGAACTCCTCGCCCGCAAGCTCTCCGCGCGGGGCGCGCGGATCGCGCTGGTCGGCCTGGAGCCGGAGGAGCTGAAGCAGGTCGCCGGCCGGCTGCACACGGAGGCCGACTGGTGGCACGCGGACGTCACCGACCACGAGGCGATGGCCCGGGTGGCGGCCGAGGTCAAGGAGCGCTTCGGCAAGGTCGACATCGTGGTCGCCAACGCGGGTGTCGCGTCGGGCGGCCCGTTCGTGGACTCCGACCCGGTCGCCTGGCGGCGGGTCATCGAGGTCAACCTGATCGGCGGGGCGGTGACCGGCCGGGCGTTCCTGCCCGTGCTGATGGAGTCCCGCGGCTACTTCCTTCAGATCGCCTCGCTCGCGGCCATCACGCCGGCGCCGATGATGACGGCGTACTGCGCCTCGAAGTCGGGCGTCGAGGCGTTCGCGCACAGCCTGCGCGCCGAGGTCGGCTACAAGGGGGTGAAGGTCGGCGTCGGCTATCTCTCGTGGACCGACACGGACATGGTCCGGGGCGCCGACCAGGACGACGTCATGAAGGAGCTGCGGCAGCGGCTGCCCTGGCCGTCCAACCGTACGTATCCGCTGGGCCCGGCCGTGGACCGGATCGTGGCGGGCATCGAGCGGCGCTCGGCGCATGTGTACGCCCAATGGTGGCTGCGCGGGATGCAGTCGGTCCGCGGTTATCTGCCGGGGCTCATCGCCACGGTCGGGCAGCGCGAGATGAAGCGCTTCGAGCCGCGTCTCGCCGGTGTCTCCAAGGGCCTTGTGGGGGCCGGTGGGGCGGCCGACGAGCAGGCGCGCACGGGCAGCACCTCGCCGCGGTGACGGGGAGTATCTGATCGAAATGCGCGGAGTGTTCCGCCGTGCCACGCTGGTCGAGGCCCAAGGGGCGAGCCGCCCCGTTCCCCTCATACCCGTCTAGGAGTGAACCTTCATGGGCATGCAAGACCAGTTCAAGGGCAAGGCGAAGCAGGCCGCCGAGCAGGCGAAGCAGAAGATGGGCAACGCGCGCGAAGAGGCGTCCGAGCGGGCCTCCCAGGCCAAGGGCCGCCCCTCCGAGGAGGAGCAGCGCCGGGCCCAGCAGCAGGACCAGGACCGCCTGGACATGGACTACGACGCCTGACGCCTGTCCGCCGAATGTCCTCCGAGAAGGTGCACCCGGGACGCCGGGTGCACCTTCCGGCGTTCCCCTCCCACCCCTGATGAATTCCGGTGCGACCCGGCCGCCGGGCCACGTACCGTGCGGCCCATGACCGAACTGCAGCCGCTCCGCGCCGATCACGCCCCGGCGCTCCTCGCGTTCGAGCGGGAGAACCGGGCGTACTTCGCCGCCCATGTGCCCGACCGGGGGGACGCGTACTTCGAGGAGTTCGCGGCGCGGCACCGGGCGCTGCTCGACGAGCAGGAGACCGGGGCGATCCGGTTCCATGTGCTGGTGGGGGAGGGCGGGGAGGTTCTGGGGCGGTTCAATCTCGTCGACGTGGCGGAGGGATCGGCCGACCTCGGCTTCCGGGTCGCCGAGAAGGCCGCGGGGCGCGGGGTGGCCACCGCTGCGGTGCGGGAGCTGTGCCGGCTGGCCGTCACCGCGTACGGGCTCGACCGGCTCACGGCGGCCGCGGCCCTCGGCAACGCCGGTTCGAGGGCCGTCCTCGCGCGGACGGGGTTCGTGCCCGTCGGGGACGTCGTCCTCGACGGGCAGCCCGGGACCTCCTACGCGCTGGACCTCGGCGGGAGCTTCGGGCGGGAGTTGTCGGGGACGTCCGCGTAGCCGGGCGGGCTCGCCGCCGGGGTCTCGGCGAGCAGTGAGAGGGCCACCTCGACCGCGTCGTCGAGCTGCGCGTGGCGGCCCTCGGCCCAGTCCAGCGGGGTGCGCAGGATCGCCAGGTCCGGTTCCACGCCGTGGTTCTCGACGGACCAGCCGTACTCGGGGAACCACGCCGCGTTCATCGGGACCGTGATCTGTGTGCCGTCGCCGAGTCGGTGGCGGCCCGTCATGCCCACCACGCCGCCCCAGGTGCGCTGTCCGACGACCGGGCCGAGTCCGAGGAGCTTGAACGCGGCCGTGATCATGTCGCCGTCCGAGGAGGTGGCCTCGTCGGCGAGGGCGACGACCGGCCCGCGCGGGGCGTTCGAGGCGTACGAGACGGGCTGCGCGTTCCTGGTCAGGTCCCAGCCGAGGATCTTGCGGGTGAGCTTCTCCACGACCAGCTCGCTGATGTGGCCGCCCGCGTTGCCGCGCACGTCCACGATGAGGGCCGGCCGTGAGACCTCCATCCGCAGGTCGCGGTTGAACTGGGCCCAGCCCGAGCCGCCCATGTCCGGGATGTGCAGGTAGCCGCACTTGCCGCCGCTGACCTCCCGTACGACCGCGCGTCGTTTGGCCACCCAGTCCTGGTAGCGCAGCGGCCGCTCGTCGATCAGCGGCACGATCGCGACCCGGCGGGAGCGGCCCTGGCCCGCCGCCGGCTGGAAGGTCAGCTCGACCGTCGTGCCGCCCGAGGAGGACAGCAGAGGGTAGGGGCCGGTGACGGGGTCCACCGGGCGGCCGTCCACGTGCGTGAGGATCGCGCCCTCGCGGATGCCGGTGCCCGCGAGCGGTGAACGTGCCTTGGAGTCGGAGGAGTCGCCGGGCAGGATCCGCTTGACCATCCAACCGCCGTCCCGGGGAACGAGGTTGGCGCCGAGCAGGCCCATCGGCCGCTGGTAGTGCGGCGGGCCCTCGTTGCGGCGGGCGGGCGAGACGTAGGCGTGCGAGGTGCCCAGCTCGCCCATGACCTCCCGCAGCAGATCGGCGAACTCGTCGGGGGACGCGATCCGTTCGACCAGCGGGCGGTACTGGTCGAGGACGGCCGTCCAGTCCACTCCGCACATGTTCGGGTCCCAGAAGTAGGCGCGGACGATCCGGCCGGCCTCGTCGTAGGCCCCGCGCCACTCCGCCTCGGGGTCGACCTCGTGCAGGATCCGCCGCAGGTCCATGTAGACGGTCGAGTCGCCGTCCCCGGGCTCGGTCGCCGGCACCGCCCGCAGATCGCCCTCGTCGACCACGACGAGCCGCGAGCCGTCGCCGCTGACCGCGAACCAGTCGAGGTGGCCGACGAGTTCGGTCTTGCGGGCCTTGATGATGTTGAAGTGTTCCAGGGTGGGGCGGCCCGTGGTGTCGGAGGGGTTGGCGAAGGTCTCGCCGAGCGCGCCCGAGATCGGCCAGCGCAGCCAGACGAGCCCGCCGCCGCTGACCGGGTACAGCGCCGAGTACTTGGAGGCGGAGACCGGGAAGGGTGTGACCCGGTCCGGGAGCCCCTCCACCTCCACGATCGTGGTGCCCTCGCCGCCCTCGGTCTCGGTCTCGGTGGGGTCCAGGCCGCCCGCCGCCGGGCGTCCGTCCGGCAGCAGCGCGAACGGGGACGGCGTCGCCGAGGACAGCGGTACGAGATAGGGGCGGCAGCCCAGCGGGAACGACAGGTCGCCGGTGTGCACGTCGTACACCGGGTCGAAGCCCCGCCAGGAGAGGAAGGCGAGATAGCGGCCGTCGCTGGTGAAGACGGGATTCTCGTCCTCGAAGCGGCCGTTGGTGACGTCGACGACGGTCCGGGCGCCCGGACCGGAGATCCGGGCCATCTTGATCTGGCGCAGCGAGCGACCGATGCCGGGGTGCGCCCAGGTCAGCCAGGCCCCGTCGGGGGAGAAGGCGAGATCGCGGACGGGCCCGTTGATGGAGCGGATCAGCTCCGTGGCTTCCCCGTTGGATTCCTCGGTCGCGTCGATGAGCAGCAGCCGGCCGTCGTGGGACGCGATCGCGAGCCGTTCGCCGTCCGGGTCGGAGACCATCTCCTCCACCCGGCCGAGTTCGCCCGAGGCCAGCCGTCGCGGCTCGCGGTCGCCGCTGGCGCGCGGCAGGTAGGCGACCTCGATCGCGTCCTCGCCCTCCGCGTCCGTGACGTACGCGATCTGACCGCCGCTGCCCAGCATCTCGGGCAGCCGGACCCGTACGCCCGGGGTGTCCGTGATCGTGCGGGCGGGCCCGTCGCGGTGGGTGAGCCAGTACAGGCTGCCGCGCACGGAGACGGCGCTGGCCCGCCCGGTCTCGTCGACCGAGATCGCGTCCACGTGGTTGGCGGCCGGCACCTGGTAGGCGCGTCGTCCGGCGCGCGGGCCGCCGAGCCGTACGTCGAGCTTGCGCGGCCCGGCGTCGGGGGCGGTCAGGTCGTCGACGATCCACAGGTCGCCGGCGCACTGGTAGACCACGCGCCGTCCGTCGCTCGACGCGTGCCGGGCGTAGAAGGCGTCGTGGTCGGTGTGGCGGCGCAGATCGGTGCCGTCGGGCAGGCAGGAGTAGAGGTTGCCGATGCCCTCGTGGTCGGAGAGGAAGGCGATCCGTCCGGAGACGAACATCGGGGAGTCGAGCTGGCCGTCGAGGTCCGGCAGCAGCTGCTGTCCGTGCAGCCACAGCCGCCCGGTCGCGCCGCCCCGGTACCGCTTCCAGGCCGCCGCCTCGTGCGGCGGTTTGCCGGTGAGGAGGAGCGTGCGGCGCTCTCCGTCGAGGTCGGCCACGGCGATGTCGGAGACCGGGCCCCAGGGCATCTTGCCTCCGGGCGAGCCGTCGGTGGCGACGGTGTAGGCCCAGGAGTAGTAGGAGAAGGGCTGGCCGTGAGAGGAGACGGCGAGGATGTCGCCGTCGGGGGACCACGAGCAGACCCGGGTGTCCGTGGAGCCCCAGTAGGTCAGCCGCCGGGCGGGCCCGCCCTCGACCGGTGCGAGATGGATCTCGGGGTCGAGGCTGCGCCAGCTCGTGTAGGCGAGGTGGCGCCCGTCGGGCGAGAAGCGCGGGTGGCCGACCCGGGTCCGGTCGACGGTCACCCGCCAGGCCCGGCCGGGCAGGTGTCCCTCGGGGACGAGGGGCGCGACCCAGAGGTCGTCCTCGGCCGCGAAGCACAGCAGGTCGTCGTGGAGGTGCGGGAAGCGGAGATACGCGACGTCGTCACTCACCCCACAATGCTTTCCATCCTGATGGGGTGCGGCAACTCGTACGGGCTTTCGCGTAGTGGCATCCGCCTGTGGCCCAGGACACGTACGAAACGGTTTCGTTTCGCTGGGCGGGTGGGATACCTTATAGGTGTACGAAACCGTTTCGTTCGGATGGAGATCGGTCATGGCTCGCAGCAGGCTCACACCAGAGCGTGAGTCCGAGCTGTACGAAGCCGTGCTCGACCTCCTGCGCGAGGTCGGCTACGACGCCCTCACCATGGACGCCGTCGCCGCCCGCACCCACTCCAGCAAGGCCACCCTCTACCGCCAGTGGGGGAGCAAGCCCGAACTCGTCGCCAAGGCGATGCGCCACAACAAGCCCATCAAGATCGCCGAGATCGACACGGGCAGCTTGCGGGGCGACTTCCACGCGATGATGGAGCTGACCGACGACTGCCAGATGGAGAAGGACTCCGCGCTGATGCGGGGTGTGGCCCATGCGGTCCACACCAACCCCGATCTCCTCCAGGCGCTGCGCGAACTGCTCATCGAACCCGAGATGAGCAGCCTGCGCGACGTACTGGAACGGGCGGTGGCGCGTGGCGAGATCAGCGCCGACAACCCGGCGCTGAAGTACGTCCTGCACATGATCATCGGGGCGTTCGTCGTTCGCCCGCTGATCGAGGATCAGCCGATCGACCACGCCTTCATCACCGACTACGTCAACGCCGTCGTGCTCCCCTCACTCGGCGTCTGACACTCCCCGCAGTACCACCCGCACCATCCGCACCACCTGACGTCGCACCGCTCACGCCGTCGGGCCGGCTCCCCATGCCCTGTCCCACCACGAAATGGGAGTACGCCCCCGTGGCCACGTTCCTCTACAAGTTGGGTCGCTCCGCCTTCCGGCGCCGACGGCTCGTCGCCCTCCTCTGGGTGGCGCTCCTCGCGCTCGCCGGGGTCGGCGCCGCCACCGCGCCCGCCGCGACCTCCAGCTCCTTCTCGATACCCGGCACCGAGGCCCAGAAGGCCTTCGACCTCCTTGAGCAGCGCTTCCCCGGCGGCAACGCCGACGGGGCCACCGCCCGCGTCGTCTTCAAGGCCCCCGAGGGCCAGAAGATGACCGACCCGGCCAACAAGGCCAAGGTCCAGGACGTCGTCGGCGAGCTGAAGGCCGGCTCCGACGAGGTCGCCCAGGTCACCGACCCGTACACCGCCCAGGCGGTGTCGAAGGACGGCTCGACCGCCTACGTCTCCGTCAGCTACAAGGTCTCCGGCATGGAGCTGAGCGACGCGACGCGCGAGGCGCTGCAGAAGACCGGGCACGACGCGCAGGGGAAGGGGCTGACCGTCGAGATCGGCGGTGACGCCCTTCAGACCATGCCCGAGACCGGCGCGGGCGAGATCGTCGGTGTGGTCATCGCCGGCATCGTGCTCGTCATCACCTTCGGTTCGCTGGTCGCCGCCGGACTCCCGCTGCTGACCGCGATCATCGGCGTCGGCATCGGCGTCTCCTCGATCACGGCGCTCGCGAACGTCCTCGACCTCGGCTCCACCACCTCCACCCTCGCGATGATGATCGGCCTCGCGGTCGGCATCGACTACGCCCTCTTCATCGTCTCCCGCTACCGCGCGGAGCTCGCCGACGGCAGGGAGCGCGAGGACGCCGTGGGCCGCGCGGTCGGCACGGCCGGTTCGGCCGTCGTCTTCGCCGGTCTGACCGTGGTCATCGCCCTGGTCGGCCTGGCCGTCGTCAACATCCCGATGCTGACGAAGATGGGCTTCGCCGCCGCCGGCACGGTCGTGATCGCCGTCCTGATCGCGCTCACCCTGATCCCGGCCATGCTCGGCTTCGCGGGCGCCAAGATCGTGGGCCGCAAGGAGCGCAAGGGGCTCAAGAAGCCGGACGACAAGCCCAACATGGGCACCCGCTGGGCCCGGTTCGTCATCCGCCGCCCGGTCATGGTCCTGCTCGTCGGCGTCCTCGGCCTCGGCGCGATCGCCCTGCCTGCCGCATCCCTGGAGATGGGTCTGCCGGACGACGGCGTCAAGCCCACCTCCGCCACCGAGCGCCGCGCCTACGACCTGCTGTCGGACGGCTTCGGCCCCGGGTTCAACGGGCCGCTGATGGTCGTCGTCGACGGTGACAAGGCCGTGGCCGACGCCACCGTGAAGAAGATCGAGGGCCTGAACGGGGTCGTGGCGGTCACCCCGCCGACGCCCAACAAGGCCGGCGACACCGCGATGATCACGGTGATCCCGAAGGACCGCCCCTCCTCGGTGGAGACCGAGAACCTGGTGCACGACATCCGGGACGCGACCGACGACAACGTCCTGGTCACCGGCGCCACGGCGATGAACATCGACTTCTCGCAGAAGATGAACGACGCGCTCGTGCCCTATCTGGCACTCGTCGTCGGGCTCGCCTTCCTGCTCCTCATGGTGGTCTTCCGCTCGATCCTGGTCCCGCTGAAGGCGGCCCTCGGCTTCCTGCTCTCGGTGGTCGCCGCCCTCGGCGCGGTCGTCGCGGTCTTCCAGTGGGGCTGGCTCGGCTCCCTCTTCGGGGTCGAGCAGACCGGCCCGATCATGTCGATGATGCCGATCTTCATGGTGGGTGTCGTCTTCGGTCTCGCGATGGACTACGAGGTCTTCCTCGTCACCCGGATGCGCGAGGCGTACGTCCACGGGGAGCGCCCCGGCGAGGCGATCGTGACCGGCTTCCGGCACAGCGCCCGGGTGGTCACCGCCGCGGCGGTGATCATGATCGCGGTCTTCTCCGGCTTCATCGGCATGACCGACCAGATGATCAAGATGATCGGCTTCGGTCTCGCCGTCGCCGTCCTCTTCGACGCCTTCGTGGTCCGGATGGCGATCGTCCCGGCGGTGCTGGCCCTGCTCGGCCACAAGGCATGGTGGCTGCCCAAGTGGCTGGACAAGGCGCTGCCGAACGTCGACGTGGAGGGCGAGGGCCTGGTCACCGAGGACGCCGGGCCCCAGGAGCCCGAGCGTGAGCTCGTGAAGGTCTGAGCCTCATGAACCCCGGGACGGCTCCTTGAGCGGGGGGCACGTCCCGGAACGCGCCGGGACCTGTGGGGACGGGGAGCCGACGCGGCACCGCGCCGTCATCGTGTCGAGACCGACACGGTGACGGCGCGGTCGCGTTCCCGGGGGCTTGGCCCGCCGATGGGTCCGGGTCTCAGCCCGCCGGGGGAGTGATCGTCAGGCTCTCGATGACCACGTGGTGGTCCGAGCGCGGAGTGTCGGCCACCAGACACCACCGCCGGGCCTCGCTGCTGAAGAGGTAGTCGAGCTTCCAGCCGCCGTCGTGGGTGTCCCGGCCCGTGCGGGCCGCCCCCTGCTGGTCGCACTCCTGGTAGCCGGGGGTGCCCGGACCCTGGGAGTACAGCCCGGCCGGCCAGATCCAGACGTCGGGGTTGCCCGGCCGGTCCGGCGGGCTCGCGTTGAAGTCGCCGCCGAAGGCCACCTTCGGGAAGCCGGAGACGACCGTCTTGATCTCCGCGAGCTGGTCGTCGCGGTAGTCCCAGTCCGGGTGCTCCGGGTTGGCGCCCTTCGTCGACACGTGCACGCTGCAGAGCCGTACGTCGAAGTAGGTCGCGGTCGCGCACTGGAACGGCGGGTTCAGCCCGGTCCAGGGCTGGGTCGTCGGGTACTGCTGAGCGTCCGCGAGCCCGGCCTTGACGACGATCGCGGTGCCGACGAGGTCGTTCGGGTCGGAACCGGCGCCGGTCGCGCAGGGGCTCGGGGTCCGCACGCCCTTCTGCGACCAGTGGTACGGCGCGAAGCTCTTGCTCCAGCCCGCGCCGAGCTTGGTCATCAGGTCGTCGAGGCCGCCGGCGCAGACCTCCTGGAGCAGGACGGCCTGCACGTAGTGGCTCTGCACGTACTGCTTCACCACGTCGGCCTTCTCGGCCGCCGTGCCGGTGCCCTCGCATCCCCACCGCTCGACGCCGCACATGTTCCAGCTCATGACCTGCAGGTTGGTCCCCGGCGGCGGTGTCGCCGCCGCGGGCGCGGCCTGCGCCGTCCCCCCGGACGCCGACGCGCCGGACAGGGCCAGAAGGGCAGCGCCGAGCGCCCCCCACAGTCTCTTCCTCAAGTGGATCCCCCATGATCGTCAGGATGACGACGGAACTCTACGGGGCGATCGACGCGGTGACGGCGTAGGTGTGTTTCAGGAAGCGCAGCAGGGCCGTGGTGTCGAACTGGACGACCGCGACACCGTCCGTCGTGTGGAACTCGACCACCGTCTGCACCCGGCCGCAGGGCCAGACGCCTATGTCGCCGCGCCGCGTCGGGGCGCGCATCCCGGTCTCCAGGAGGGCGCGCGGGAAGGACCACTCGATGTTGCCGGGGAAGACGAAGCGCACGGTGGCGGGGGTCGCCTCGGGATCGAAGCGCAGGGCGACGGGGACGGGGCGAGAGAGCGGGGCGTCGGTGATGATCCGTCCCTTGGCGTGATCCACGACTGCTCGGTCATCCGCGGTGGGGGCCATCGAGTCACTCCTCACACTCGTCCTATTCACCCCCTAATGTCGCATATTTCACGGCGCGCGCGTGGCGAGCGCTGCCTTTCTGTGATCTATGCGCTCTTGCAAGTCCTTTGCAGGAACGCTCATCATTCGGGACGTGCATGTACCCGACGGATTCATCAACGCCCCTGTATCGGCCGCCGCCGGTGTCGTCGCCGTCGGCGCCGTCGCCGTCAGCCTGCGCGGTGCCCGCCGAGAACTGGACGAGCGGGCCGCCCCGCTGGCCGGCCTCGTCGCGGCCTTCATCTTCGCCGTGCAGATGCTGAACTTCCCGGTCGCCGCCGGGACCAGCGGACATCTGCTCGGCGGTGCGCTCGCCGCGATCCTCGTGGGGCCGTACACCGGAGTGCTCTGTATCGCCGTCGTCCTGCTCATGCAGGGCATCCTCTTCGCGGACGGCGGACTCACCGCGCTCGGCGTGAACATCACCGTCATGGGCGTCGTCACGGTCGTCGTCGCGTACGCGCTCTTCCGCGGCCTCGTCCTCGTCCTGCCGCGCACCCGCCGCTCGGTGACCGTCGCCTCCTTCGTCGCCGCGCTCGTCTCCGTGCCCGCCGCGGCCGCCGCCTTCACCCTCGTCCACGCCTTCGGCGGCACCATCGACGTACCGCTCGGCAAGGTGCTCACCGCGATGGTCGGCGTGCACACGCTCATCGGCATCGGCGAGGCCGCCATCACCATGCTGACCGTCGGCGCGGTCGTCGCCGTCCGCCCCGACCTCGTGTACGGCGCCCGCGGCCTGAGCACCCCGCTCAAGCTGCGCGTGAACGGCGAACTGGTCGACGCGGTCCCGGCCGCCGCACCCGCCGACCCCCGCTCTCCGAAGAAGGTGTGGATCGGCGGCGTGGTCGCCGCCCTGGTCCTGGCCGGCTTCGTCTCCTTCTACGCCTCCGCCAGCCCCGACGGCCTGGAGAAGGTCGCCGCCGACAAGGGCATCGACAAGAACGTCGAGGAGCACGCCGTGGCCGACTCCCCGCTCGCCGACTACGGCGTCAAGGGCGTCGAGGCGGCCCGGCTCTCCGGCGGCCTCGCGGGCGTGATCGGCGTCGGCGCGACCCTCGCCGTCGGTACCGGCGCGTTCTGGGCCGTCAAGCGCCGCAGGGACGCCGCGTCCGTGGCGCAGGTCTGACATGGGAGCGGGGCACACGCACAAGCTGTACCGGCAAGGGGACTCGCCCATCCACGCGCTGCCCCCGCACACCAAGCTCGTCGCCGTCCTCGCCTTCGTCGTGGTCGTGGTCTCCACGCCCCGCGAGGCGATCTGGGCCTTCGCCGCCTACGCCGTCCTGCTCGGTGTCGTGGCGGCGCTGGCCCGGATCCCTGCCGGGTTCCTGCTGCGGCGGCTGCTGATCGAGATCCCGTTCGTGGCCTTCGCGTTCCTGATGCCCTTCGTGGTCCCCGGTGAGCAGACGGAGGTCCTCGGGATCTCCGTCTCCGTCCCCGGCCTGTGGGGCGCCTGGAACGTCCTCGCGAAGGGCACCCTCGGCGTCGCCGCCTCCGTACTGCTCGCCTCCACCACCGAACTGCGCGCGCTGCTCCTCGGCCTCCAGCGGCTGAAGCTGCCGCCCCTCCTGGTGCAGATCGCCTCCTTCATGATCCGGTACGGCGATGTGATCACCGACGAGATGCGCCGGATGTCCGTCGCCCGCCGCTCGCGCGGTTTCGAGGCGAAGGGCGTACGCCATTGGGGTGTCCTCGCCAAGTCCGCGGGCGCGCTCTTCATCCGCTCGTACGAGCGCGGTGAGCGCGTCCATCTCGCGATGGTCAGCCGGGGGTACACGGGGTCCATGCCGGTCATCGACGAGGCGACCGCCACCCGGACCCAGTGGACGTACGCCGCCGCCCTGCCCCTCGCCGCTCTGCTGATCTGCCTTCTGGGATGGACGCTCCGATGACCCCCTCGCTCGAAGTCCGCGGCCTCGCCTACGCCTACCCCGACGGCCACCAGGCCCTCTTCGGCGTCGACCTGACCGTCGGGCGCGGCGAGCGGGTCGCCCTGCTCGGGCCCAACGGCGCCGGCAAGACCACGCTCGTCCTCCACCTCAACGGCATCCTCACCGGCGGCGCCGGCACGGTCTCCGTCGCCGGACTGCCCGTCGAGAAGCGGAACCTGGCCGAGATCCGGCGCCAGGTCGGGATCGTCTTCCAGGACCCGGACGACCAGCTGTTCATGCCGACCGTCCGCGAGGACGTCGCCTTCGGCCCGGCCTCGGCCGGGCTGCGCGGCGCGGAGCTCGAGGACGTCGTCCACCGCGCCCTGGAGCGCGTCGGCATGGCCGAGTACGCGGACCGGCCGCCGCACCACCTCTCCTTCGGGCAGCGCCGGCGCGTGGCCGTGGCGACCGTCCTCGCGATGGAGCCCGAGATCCTCGTCCTGGACGAGCCCTCCTCCAACCTCGACCCCGCCTCGCGCCGCGAGCTCGCGGACGTCCTGCGCTCCCTGGACGTCACCGTCCTCATGGTCACCCACGACCTGCCGTACGCCCTGGAGCTCTGCCCCCGCTCGGTCATCCTCAGCGAGGGCGTGATCGCCGGGGACGGGCCCACGGCCGACGTCCTCGCCGACGAGGAACTGATGGCCCGCAACCGCCTGGAACTCCCGTACGGCTTCTCCCCCCGCCCGGCCGTCTGACCGTTCCCGACCCCGGAATCGGGGGTCCCGGTCCGGCGTTGCACGATGGGGGCGCGACGGATCCGGTACGAGCGAGAAGGAGTGTGGGACGTGGACGTCCGGGGCACGGTGGCGGCGGGATTCGAGCCGGTCAGGGACGCGTTCCTGCGCAACTTCGACGACCGGGGCGAGCGCGGCGCGGCGGTCGCCGTCTACCGCGACGGCATGAAGGTCGTCGACCTGTGGGCGGGCACCCGCGACGTGGACGGCGAGGTCCCCTGGGCCATCGACACCGCGCAGGTCGTCCGCTCGGCCACCAAGGGCGTCGCGGCGGCCGTACCGCTGCTGCTGCACCAGCGCGGGCAGCTCGACCTGGACGCCCCCGTCGGCACGTACTGGCCCGAGTTCAAGGCGGCCGGCAAGGACCGGGTGAGCGTACGGCAGTTGCTCGCGCACCGGGCCGGGCTGCCGGTCCTGGACCGCCCGCTGACGCTCGCGGAGGCGATCGACCCGGTGACAGCCCAGGCGGCGATCGCCGCGCAGGCCCCGGTCTGGGAACCGGGCACGGCACACGGCTACCACGCCCACACCTTCAGCTGGCTGATCGGCGGCCTGGTCCACCGGGTCACCGGCCGCACCATCGGCCGCTGGGTCGCCGAGGAGATCGCCCGTCCGCTCGGCCTCGACCTCTGGATAGGCCTGCCGCCCGAGGAGGCCCACCGCGCCGGCCGCCTCGGCCCGGTCGAGGAGATCGACCCGCCCGGCGGCGGGGCCCTGAAGCTGCGCCCCAAGCGCTCGGTGACCGAGGCCTACCGCGACCCGGACTCCCTCACCCGGCGTGCCTTCGGTGCCATCGACCCCAAGCCCGACGAGAACGACCCGCTCTACCGCGCGGCCGAACTGCCCGGCTCGGCCGGCGTCTCCACGGCCCGCGCGCTGGCCCGCTTCTACGCCGCCACCCTCGGCCCGGTCGACGGCGGCCCCCGCCTCTTCGCCCCGGCGACCCTGACCCTCGCCCGCACCGAGGAGTCCGCGGGCCCGGACCGCGTCCTGATGGTCGGCACCCGCTTCGGCCTGGGCCATATGCTCCACGGCCCGGCCTCCCCCCTCCTCGGCCCCACGTCCTTCGGCCACCCCGGCCGAGGCGGCTCCCTGGGCTTCGCGGACCCCGAGGCGGGCATCGCCTTCGGCTACGTGACGAACGGAATGCGCAAGACGGTCACGGCGGACCCGCGCGCCCAGGCTCTGGTGCGAGCGGTGCGGTCGGTGCTGTGATCGACCCATGGACAGGTTCGAGGGTTACGCGGCACTGATCACCGGCGGGGCGCGCGGCATCGGGGCCGCGACCGCGCGCAGGCTGGCGGAGGAGGGCGCGCGCGTCCTCGTCGCCGATCTGGACGAGGAGGTGGCGCGGGAGACCGCCGCCGCGCTGCCCGGGGCGGCGCACGCCGTGCGGTGCGATGTCGGCGATCCGGAGTCGGTGGCGGCGGCCGTCGCGTACGCGGCGGAGACGTTCGGCGGGCTCGATGTGCTCGTCAACAACGCCTTCGCCCGGGATCTGCCGGACGTCGGCCCCTTCGAGGACGAGCCCGAGGACGGCTGGCGGCAGCAGTTCGACGTCACCCTGATGGGCGCGGTCCGCTGCGCCAAGGCCGCGCTGCCCCTGCTCGCGGCGGGCGGGCGCGGGGCGATCGTCAACATCGGCTCGGTCAACGCCGAGGCGTACTTCGGCAACCACTCCTACAGCGCGGCCAAGGCGGGCCTCGCCTCCCTGACCCGGACCCTCGCGGGCTCCGCGGCTCCGCGCGGGGTACGGGTCAACCAGGTCACCCCGGGCACGATCGCCACCCGCGCCTGGCACTCCCGGGAGAAGCAACTGGCCGCGCTCGCCGACCGCGTCTACCCACTGGGCCGGGTCGGCACCCCGGAGGACGTGGCCGCCGCGGTCGCCTTCCTCGCCTCCCGCGACGCGGCCTGGATCACCGGCACGAACCTCCGTGTGGACGGCGGACTGCTCGCGGTGAACTCCCACTTCGCCGAGGTGCTGGGGGAGTAGCCCCGGGCGGCCCCGGTCAACTCGTGTGCAGCATCAGGCCGATGCCGACCACCATCAGACCCGCCGCGGCCACCCTCGGCCCGCCGAAGCGCTCCTTGAAGAAGAGCGCTCCGATGGCCGCGCCCACGATGATCGAGGACTCCCGCAGGGCCGCGATCGGGGCCAGGGCCGCCTTCGTCTGGGCCCAGAGGACCAGAGCGTAGGCGGCGGTCGACAGCGCCGCCCCGAGCAGCCCCCGGACGGCGTGCGGCCGGAGTTGGGGGAGGAGCGCGGACCGCCGGGTCCACAGGGCGTACGCAGGGATGACCGCGCCCTGCAGGACCATCAGCCAGGCGATGTAACCGAGCGGGGTGCCCGAGGTGCGTACGCCGACGCCGTCGACGACCGTGTAGCCCGCGATGGCCAGGCCCGTCGCCCCGGCCGCGAGCAGCGCCGGCCAGTCGGGGCGGCGGCCGGAGCCGCGAACTCCCCACAGGGCCAGGCCCGTCAGGCCGGCGCAGGCGAACGCGACCCCGGTGAGCTGCCAGCCGTCCGGGATCTCGTCGACGAAGGCGGCCGCGAGGAACGTGACGGCCAGCGGGGCCGTACCTCGCGCGATCGGGTACATCTGGCCGAAGTCCCCGAGTGTGAACGACCGCATGAGCAGGGCCATGTAGCCCACGTGCAGTACGGCCGACGCGATCAGGTACGGCCACGCCCCGGCCGCGGGCAGGGGGACGAAGAAGGCCGCGACGCTCCCGATCAGCGCCCCGCCGCCGGCGATCAGCGTGAAGGAGAGCAACTGGTCGCGGATCGTGTGGGCGAGCGCGTTCCAGCCGGCGTGGGTCACGGCGGCGAGCAGCACCGCCGCCGCGACCAGCGGCGTCACTTGGTCCGCTCGCGGACGTCCACGAGCGCGCCGCCGGCGTGGGCGATCAGCGACTTGGGGTCCAGCGCGAACACCGTGTGCGGGTTACCCGCCGCCGCCCACACCACGTCGTGGTCGAGCAGCCCGCGGTCGGCCAGGACCCGGGTCCGGGTGCGGTGCCCGAACGGCGGGACGCCCCCGATCGCGTACCCCGTGGTCTCCCGCACGACCCTCGCGTCGGCCCGCGTCACGGCCGCGGCGCCCAGCTCCTCGCGCACCCGCTCCACGTCGACCCGTGAGGAGCCGTCCATCAGGACCAGCACCGGGACCCCGTCCGCCGCGAAGATCAGCGACTTGACGATCTCGGAGACCTCGCAGCCGATGGCCTCGGCGGCCTGCGCGGCGGTGCGGGTCTCGTCCGGGAAGCGGCGGATCTCGACGTCCAGGCCGAGCTCCCGAAGGGCCTCGGCGAACTGGGGGTGGGCGTGGGAGTCAGGAGAGGTCATGGCCCGCACGCTAGCGGTCCGTGTACGGGCCACGCGAGTGGATTGGTCCGGGGTGGCTCACTCCCGCGAGCCACCTCGATCCCTCCGGGACTCACCCCGCGCGCAGCACGCTTGCGACCACCGGGCCGGCCGCGTCTCCGCCGTGCCCGCCCTCCTGCACGACGGCCGCGGCCGCGAGGTCGTCGGAGTAGCCGGCGAACCAGCTGTTGGAGGTGGACTGGCCGTCGACCTCCGACGAGCCCGTCTTCGCGCCCTTGATCCCGCCGACCGACGCCATCGCCTGCGCGCCCGTGCCTTCGCCGGTCGCCGCCGCCCGCATCATCGAGCGCAGCTGGCGGGCCACCGGGTCCGGCAGCGAACGCGAGGCCTCGGCGAACGTCCGGCCGTCCAGCTCCTTGGACACCAGGAACGGCTGCTTGAACGTCCCGTACTTCGCGGTGGCGGTGATCGAGGCGATGTTGAGCACGTTCATCTGCACCGTGCCCTGCCCGATGTACTGCGCTGCCGCCACGCCCTGCGTCGCCTCGGGGACGGAGCCGTCGAAGGAGGTGATGCCCGTCTTCCAGTCGAGGTCGATCCCGAAGACGTCCCGGGCCTCCTTGCCGAGCGCGGAGTCGTCGTCGACCTCGTCGATCCACTTGATGAAGGCGGTGTTGCAGGACTTGGCGAAGCTCCGCGAGAAGGGCACGTCGCCGAGCGCGAAGTCTTCGAGGTTGTGGAAGGGCGTGCCGTAGTACGTGACGTTCTTCGGGCACGGGGCGGTGCCGTTCGCCGTCACGAGGCCCTTCTCCAGGAGCATCGCCGCCGTCACGATCTTCAGGGTCGAGCCGGGCGCCTGCTTGCCCTCGAACGCCGTGTTGAAGCCGGCGGACGGGCTGTTGGCGACCGCCCGTACCTCGCCTGTCGACGGCTTGATCGCCACGACCGACGCCTGCCCGTACTTCTTCACCGACCGCTCGGCCGCCGCCTGGACGGTCGCGTCGATGGTCGTCTCGAGCCGCCCGGGCTTGCCCGGGACATGGGTCACGAGGGTGGTGTCGGGGACGCCCTCGGTGTCGGACTGGATGAAGGTCTCGATACCCGGTTCCCCGCCGACCTTCGTCCCGTACTTCTCGCGCAGCTGGTCCAGGATCGGCCCGAGCGAGGGGTACTTCTCCTTCGTCAGCTCGACGCCCTTGCGGTCGACGGCCTTGACGGCGCCCGTCTTCGCCGCGCCGGTGCGCAGGGTCGAGTTCTTGGTCAGCTTCGGGTGGATGACGGTCGGCTTCCACTCGATCAGCGGTCGCCCGGTGGTGAGCCCGCGCACCACGGTCAGCTCGGAGGAGTACGTCCAGGGCTTCGACTGTCCCTCGTACGTCACGGTGGCGTTCACCGTGAACGGCACCTTCGTGCCGACCGCCGTGCCCGGGGTGATCTCCGCCGTGGAGACCTTCGCGCCTTCGCGGTAGTTCAGCACGGCCGGCCCGGCCTCGACGGGGTTGTTGGTCGCCTGCGCGGCCCGGTCGGACTCACCCGCCGCCCAGGCGGCCAGGAACTCCTTCGCTGCGGTCTCGACCTCGTCCCCGGTGACGGGCCCGGATCTCTTCTCCTCGGCCCCCTTGGTGCTCGCCCCCGAGCCGTCGTTGATCCCGCCGGCCAGGGTGTAGCCCCCGTACAGGACTCCACCCGCGACGACGACGAAGACCCCCCCGACGATGGCCACCTTCGCTCCACTGCGCATGACCGCACTCCCCTCCCCAGGTGATCACGGCAGCCTAGGTGACAGGTGTGACTCGGGTGACGGTTGTTACCGGAACGGAACCGTGAGACCGGTGCGTACGACAGTGACCGTCCGACTCCCCCTTCACGTAAGGGACTTAGGCTCGGCGTCATGCGAATGAAGCTGACCGCGATCAACCTCGACTGCGCCGATCCCCTGGCGCTCGCCACCTTCTACGCGCGGGCCACCGGACTGTCGCTGCACGAGCGTTCCGACGGCGACTTCGCCGGGATCGTCGGCGAACAGGGGTTGGTCATCGGCTTCCAGCGGGTCGACGGCTACCGTCCCCCGTCCTGGCCGGGCCAGGACGTGCCGCCCCAGCTCCACCTGGACTTCGACGTCGACGACCTCGACGAGGCCGCGGCCCGGCTGGTCGAGTGGGGCGCGACCGTACCCGAGCCCCAGCCCCGCCCGGACCTGTGGCGGGTCGTCCTCGACCCGGCCGGACACCCGTTCTGCGTGTCCGCCCCGAAGAAGCGCCGTGCGGAGGCGCGCAGTTAGGGCTTCCGCATCCCCGGTGCCGGTCTGATTGATCACGGGCATATGCTCCGTGCCCGCACGCAAGGCAGACCGAGGGAGGCGTTCATGAGTGATTCCGGGAGAGACGGTTCGGAGACCGGTGGCGGGGACTGGGTGGGCGAGGGGTCGAGAGGGACGCCGCCGTTTCCGGAAGACGTGAGTGGTGCGCCCGACAGCGGGACCGGGCCGTGGCGCAGGTTGTCGTGCCTGGGGGCCGTTGTCATCGCTCTGGCAGCGCTGGCCGGAGGGATCGTCTGGCTGTTCCAGGATGAACCGTTCCACCCGTTCGGTGACGTCCGGGCATGCGAGGGAAGCGACCTGCAGTTGCCGGACGCGATCCGCGCAGGGGGCGCATCGATACCCGCGGGCGCCTCCGACGTCCACTACTTCACCCGGAACAACAGCGCCCAGGTCACTTTCGTGAGCAACGAGAT